>CAYLZG010000150.1:6667-10488 GCA_964387985.1 uncultured Anaerolineales bacterium
CCGCGAGTCGCACGATGCGGGTCGCCCAGGATCTGTATGAAGGCATCGATGTCGAAGAGGGTGGCGGCCCTGTCGGCTTGATCACCTACATGCGAACAGATAGCGTCAACGTCTCGCAGGAGGCTCAGTCAGAAGCGCGGGCCATGATAGCCGAACGTTTTGGTCCGGAGTACGTGCCATCGGAGCCGAACACCTTCAAATCCCGCGCTAAGAACGCTCAGGAGGCGCATGAGGCAATCCGTCCCACGTCAGTTTGGCGTCTGCCTTCCGATGTACGGGATAAGCTCAGCGGCGAGCAGTACCGCGTATACGAATTGATCTGGCGTCGATTCGTAGCGAGCCAGATGTCCGCAGCCATCTATGACACGCTGACGGTGGACGTTGAGGCCGGCCGGCCGGAGGCTGGTGAAAGGCCCTATCTGTTTCGAGCCAGTGGCTCGACTATCCGCTTTCCTGGCTTCCTCGCCGTCTACACCGGCGGCGCGTCGGGCCCGCTGGAAAACGGCCAGGCGGACAGGAACAATGGCCGGCTCGGTCGCAACGGAGCTGATCGGCTCCAGGCAGCAGGCGAGACCGAATCCCAGGAATCTGAGACAATACAGCAGCAAACGGACATTCCGGCAGATCTGGCTGAGGGCGAGTTGCTGGACCTGCTTCGGCTTCTGCCAGAGCAGCACTTCACACAACCCCCACCACGATACACGGAAGCATCTCTGGTGAGGGCGCTCGAGGAGTATGGGATTGGGCGTCCAAGCACCTACGCGTCGATCATCTCCACTATTCTGGAACGCGAATACGTCGAGCGCTCGGAGAAAAAGCTGATTCCGACCGAGCTTGGCTTCACGGTGAATGACCTGCTGGTCAAGCATTTTGATTCCGTGTTCAACGTTGGCTTCACAGCGCAGATGGAGGAACAGCTGGACAGCATATCTCGAGGCGAGACGGCAATGGAACCAGTCCTGCGGCAGTTCTATGATCTGTTTGCCCCCCAGCTCGAGCATGCTCAGTTGACCATGGAGAAGGTGTCGCTGGATCCCGAGAAGACCGGTGAGTCCTGCCCCGAATGTGGCGGTGAGTTGGTCATCAAGCAGGGTCGTTACGGCCGGTTTGTGGGATGTGGCAATTATCCGACCTGTCGTTACACCAAGCCGTTGGTAGCCAGGATAGGAGTTCTTTGCCCCAAGGATCGCGGCGAGCTCGTTGAGCGACGCACTCGCACGGGCCGGGTCTTCTACGGGTGCGCCAACTATCCGGCGTGTGATTGGACATCCTGGAAGCGACCGGTGGCACAGCCCTGCCCACAATGCGCTGGGCTCATGGTTCTTGCCGCCAAGGACACGGCGGAGTGCACGGTGTGTGGTGCGCGTCTGAAGATATAGGGCCATGCAAGAGGAAATCGACCGGTATATACGATACCTTGTGGCGGAACGCAACGCATCTGCTCACACGGTCAGCAATTACCGGCGAGAGATATCGCAGTTCGCTGCCTTGGTGCAGTCACGCGGGGTCAGTTCCTGGTCCGAGGTGACCCCTTCGTTGCTGCGTCAGTGGTTGGCCGAGTTGCACCGCGCTGGCTATGTTAAGGCAAGCGTGGCGAGGCGAATTTCCGAGATGCGTGCGTTCTACGCTTATCTGCACAGAAATGGCCTGGTCGAGAGCAACCCGGTGCAGGCAATACTGGCGCCGAAGCTCCCACAACGCCTGCCGCGGCCGCTAACGCGAGAAGAGGTCGATCTCTTGATCGAGTCACCTGACTTGTCTACGCCACAGGGGCTCAGAGATCGCGCGATGCTTGAGTTGCTCTACAGTGGCGGCCTGCGGATCAGCGAGCTCCTGTCGTTGGACGTGACCGATGTAAGCCTGGCGGAGGGGCAGCTCCGCGTTGCAGGCAAAGGCGCCAAGGAGCGCGTGGCCTTGATCGGCCACAAGGCGATTGACGCATTGACAGGATACCTGAACGAGGGGCGTCCGAAGTTCGCGGAGGCCTCCTTGCGTTATGGCGGGCGCACGCGCGCCGATGGCAAGTGGCTTGCCAAACGACCCATCGCGCTCTTTCTGAATAGATTCGGGCAACGTCTCTCCGCGAGCATGTTCACGCGATCGCTTTCAGCATATGCAGAGGCGGCCGGCATCACCCATCAGGTGACGCCGCACATGCTCCGGCATAGCTTTGCCACCCATATGCTGGACGGTGGCGCGGATTTGCGTTCTGTGCAGGAATTGATGGGACATGAATCGGTGAGCACTACACAGATCTACACGCAGGTCAGCCAGAAGCAACTCAGGGAGACCATTCTCAAAGCTCATCCGCGTGCGCGGAAGAATTCGGAACAAAGGTGACACTGATGGCTGACTCCGGCTCCCCACACTCACGACTCACGAGATTACGGACTGCCCTGCCCGAAGCAGGGGCAGACGCCTTGATCGTTTCTCAGCCCGAAAATCGGGCATATTTGAGCGGTTTCACTGGTTCAGCAGGAGTACTGCTGATCTCCGCTGATCGCACGTTGATCGCCACCGACTTCCGCTACTTCGAGCAGGTGGGCCAGGAGTGTCCGGACTTTGAGCTTGTTCCCATCGAGGGCGATTTCTCCAGAGTGCTGCCTGACCTCGTTGCTCGGGGAGCAGCCAGGCGTGTGGCGTTTGAATCTGACCACGTGGCGTTTGCAACTGCGCGGGCCTGGATGGACGCCGTGTCCGATGTGGAGTGGCTTCCTACCAAAGGGATCGTCGCCGGGCTGCGAGCCATCAAGGATGAGTACGAGATAGCCACCTTGCGCCAGGCGATCGCCCTTGCAGACGACGCTTTGGCCTTTGGCTTGGCGTCGGCACGGCCGGGAATGACTGAGAACGAGCTGGCCTGGCTCATAGAGAGTTACATGCGCACGCATGGGGCCCAGGGAACTGCTTTCGAAATGACGGTCGCCTGTGGTCCAAATGGCGCGCGTCCTCACGCTCACGCCGGTGAAACGGTGCTTGAGGCTGGTCAGCCCATCGTGATCGATATGGGTGCAAAAGTGAGTGGCTATCGGTCCGACCTGACCCGAACGGTTGTTCTGGGTCAGCCAAAGGCCCCGGACCTCTTTTGGGAAATTTTTAATACTGTATTACGCGCGCAGTTGGCAGCGGAAGTGGCCCTGAAGCCTGGAATGACTGCGCCGGAAGCAGACAGCGTGGCGCGCGATTCGATTTCGGCTGCCGGCTACGGCGCGAATTTCGGTCACGGCCTGGGGCATGGTGTTGGGCTGGAAATCCACGAACAACCCTTCCTTTCGCGTTTTTCGTCTGCAATCATTCAACCTGGTATGATTATCACGGTCGAACCCGGCATCTATCTGCCGGGCTGGGGCGGTGTGCGGATGGAAGATATCGTCATGATCACCGAAGACGGCGCTGAGGTGTTGACCGGCGCCCCGAAACATCCGATTATCTGAGATTCCTGGTGTTGTAGCCTGCATAAGGGAGGAGGATGACATGAACCAAAACGGACGTCCCTGGTACTTCTGGCCTCTCATTGCCTTTGTCGTCGGCTTGTTGATTGGTTGGCTCGTGATCGGTTGGGGGCTTTGGCCGGTGACATGGACCAATGCACTGATCCAGGACCTCCGGCCGGATTTGCGTAATCAGTATATCTCGATGGTTGCTGATTCGTACGCGCAGACAGGCAATCTCGACCAGGCGCGCGGGCGCCTCTCCGGATGGTCGGACGAGGAGTTGGCCCGAGTTATAGCAGACGCACAGGAGGTCCTGGTGGCGCGGGACGCCGATGCCGCACGCAATGTTCAGAGTCTGGCGGCTGCGATCGGCACAACTGCGGGCGT
>CAYLZG010000151.1:0-10454 GCA_964387985.1 uncultured Anaerolineales bacterium
TCACAAGAAGTCACCAACTACTTCACGGGAGAGGAATCGTATGAAACGTCTGCTACTCCTGTCGCTCGTTCTATTGCTGATTCTGCCAGCGGCCTGCACCCCGGCCGCCGGCCCCTCAGCCGGGGCTCCGGCTACGACCTCCGGTGAGGCAGCCGTCCCGGTGCTGAAGGTTTCGGGAGGCGACATAAGCAAGTCCTATACGCGCGCCGACCTCGAAGCTCTCGGCTCGAGCCAGTCGACCTTCAAAGACGTGGCCTATCGCGGGGTTGCCGTCGACGCGCTGCTGAAGGACGCCGGTTTCGACACCGCACAGGTCAGGGTGGTGAAGGCCGTTGCCAGTGATGGGTTCACGGTCAACTATGATCTTTCACAGGTGTTCGTCGACGGCGTCATCGTGGCTTACGCCCAGGCCACCGGCGACCTGACCGGGGAGGACGGCGCTTTTCGCATGGTGCTGCCTGGCGCCGAGGGCAAACTGAACCTCCGAATGCTCACCGAGCTGCAGGTCATTAAATGATTGTCGAGCGGGCGCCTGCCCAGAGCGCGGTCCGGGTCAACCCGGAATGGGGCCTGGGAACCGTCGGTTATCTGGCTGTCGCAATCTGTTCGGTGATCGCGGTGCTGATCACGCCGGCGCAGCGCCTGCCGCTGGTGGCCGCAGGGTGGCTGGTGGTGGCGTTCCTGCTCTACCGCGGAGCCTTACGCCGCTTGCTCAGCTTACGTTGGGTCGTGATGATTGTGTTGCTGACGCTGCCGACGCTCTTCCTGGTCGGCGACCTCGATCGCACCCTGTTTGGCATCCGCTACTCGACGGAAGGGGCCGCCGCGGCCATGCAGATCGCGCTGCGCATGCTGGTGGTGCTGGCCGCCATCCAGGGACTCAACAGCAAGGTCGATATCGCGTCGGTCGCCGGCCTGCTCGAGCGCGCCGGGATGCGCGGTCTCGGCTTCTCGATGGGCGTGGCGCTTAACCTGCTGCCTGCGCTGCTGCAGTCCGCGCAGAACAGCTGGCGCAGTCTGCGGATGCGCGGCGGCTTGCGCAAGCGCCGCAGGCGGGCCCTGCTCCTGCTGGCGGTAACCATCGCCACCGGCGCGCTGAGCCGTTCGGAGGAGATCGGCCTGGCCGCGGAGGCGCGGGCATTCTCGCCCGAGCGCGCCCGCAGCATACCCGTCAAGGTGGGCAAGGGAGATTGGGCGGCCCTGGTCCTGTGCATCGCCGGTACGCTGCTGCCGGTGCTCATCTGAGCCAGCCGGAGAGGCGCCACTCTGGGCGCAGACGAGGGGCGTTATAAGCTCATCGACATCTATGGGGCACTTGCCGGCGTCCGGTGATTGGCGAGCGAAGCCCTGCCGCTGCCACGCCGGGTTCATTGACCCGGCGGTGGGCTCGATGGTCCCATGTCCTCCACCTGACGGCCCAGGAAGGTCAGCACGTCGGCCAGGGTGCTGAACATCCAATGCCGGCCGCTCTGGATATGGTTGACTCCCAACCCTGTGTAGTCGTAATGCTTTACCGGCAGGCGCAAATGGGTCAGGAGGTGGGTCAGGTTGCGGCGCGCTATCGCTTCCGGGGTATCGGGCCAGAAGAGGATCCCTTATGGTAAACCACAAGCGCGATTGACTCGCGCTTTGCCGATGACCTCGAATCAGGATTACACAAGTCTGAAGATCCCTCCATACGGGATGCGACTCGCAGAAGGTGCCGGACACTGCGATCCTTGGGATCGTTGAATTGCCCGGCACCTGAATCGTCATCGCGGCGAGCGCGAGGCCGTGCGGGATGATCCCCCCGTTCGCAAAGAGGGTCCGATCACCAACTGAGCATGCCAGCAGTGGGAGGAGAAGAGGTTCGCATCGTTGGCAGTCGGATTGGGTCTCCATGGCCACTCTCGAGAACAGGTCCTCACTGCTGGCTTAACCTCCATTCATCCAATGCGCGTCATTGCCGGCGCAGGTCGACAGGCACACCGAGTTTCCGCTCCAGACCTTCGCGACCCCAGCGCATGATGGTCTCGAAGTTGGCGCGGACGACCTGCGACGCGAACGGGATAGGAAGGTTCATCCACCACCGGCCCGGTCGAACGTCGACATCGAAGCGGATCTCCGTTCTGCCATTGGCCGGCGCAAACACCCACTTGCAGATGCCCTCAAGGTCGCCGCTCGCGCGTCCCTCGAGCAATCTCCCGCTCTCGATCCGGAGCATCTCGAGGTCAAAGACGAGCGTGAATGGCAACCTGCTGCGCCACTTCTGGCGCAGGACGGTGCCCGCGCCGCTCTCATCGCCATCGCGCAACACCTCGACGTTCTGGATGCCTCGCCACCAGGTGGGCCAATCCGCGTAGTTGGCCAGGATCCCCCAGATTTGATCGACGGTTGCGGGCGTCCACCACACGGTCTGCAGGTGGTAGTTGGTCATAGATCGTTCCGCGGCGCCTGTCGATGCGGGCTTGGCAATGCTCTTGTACATGATTTTCTCCTTTAGTCTGATTGATTGATAGTGAAATGCTTTCTGACGGAATGTGCAGCTACGATCTGCCCTCTTCCAGGGTGATCCTGCCGACGCCGACATCCAGGTCGACACGCAAAGTGACCGGTGACACACCGTAGGCGGCATTCGTGTAGACATTGTCTTTCTTTGCAAAACCGCGGGCGTCGATCGTGTGCGGGCCGGATTCAACTACAACGCGGGCGCCAATCGCCTTGGGTAGACGCAGGAGAATGTCGGCCGCACCCGCTTCGATTGCGGTTTGCAGATCGGCTGTCCGGTCGCCGCTCAGGTCGACCATGTAGGCTCCTGCGCCAAGACTGACATCCAGATCGGTCAGCGCCAGGCCGCCCAGCATCAGGTCGCCAGACCCGCTGCCCATATCCACGTTCAGATCCAAGGGTGTCTCATCGTGGAGGTGCAGGACCCACTCGTTGCGGAACCCCGAGATCCCCCGCCAATCTGACATGCCTCGACTGGTGGGCTGCCGGACAGATAGTCTTCCGTTGCTGTACGTCACCTCTGGCTTCAGCGTGTCGACGTTATAGGTGAAGTCGGCCTCCAGCAGCTTCTCTGCGCCGCCAGCAAGCGCCAGGCTGCCGGCGCCCAGGTTGATCTCGACGAGTACCGGCGCGTCGTCTCTCAGCTCCACCGACTGCGACTCGGTCCGCAGCTCACCCACCCTGCCCCCGTAACCGCAGCCGGCAAGTGACAGAGCGATCAGGAGCAGGACGACGGTCCAGCGATAGTTCGTCTTCATGGTTCACATCTCCTTAGTGGTGGTTCAAGTTGTATCCAGATAAGAGATCAGGAACTTCCCCTGTTCCAGACCATAGAGCCGGCTGAACTCTGCAACTGTGGCGTCCGCGGCCAGGGGCCTGACCATGAACGTAATCCAGCTCTCGGGTGTGACCTGGAAACCGGCCCGTGCGAAGCTCGCCGCGTAGCCGGAACGATCCAGCCGGGCATGGATGGTGTGCGCACCTGTTGCCCAGGCCAGGGTCGCAGCCGCAGCCGCCGCGTCCACTCCCTCGTCCAGCAGCAGGCTGCGCACCCGCAGCAGGCCGCTGCCTGCGCTGGCTGCTGCATAGCCGGCCAGCTCGTCGCCTCGCCACAGCAGCCACAGGTCCTGGGCGTCCAGCGTGCTGCGGGCGTGGAGGAAGGGAAAGAAGGGAGTGTGGCGGCGGGCAAAGCCCAAATGGCCGCGAGCGATCTGCTCGAATAGCCGGTCGACAAGCTCCAGGCGCTGCTCGCCAGCCTGCTCGGCCCGCAGATCGGACCGGCGCGGCAAGGCAGCGCCTGGACCGAGCGCCGCGGCCGGGGCGCAGAGGTCGCGGTAGCCATGATTCTGGTAGAGCCCGTGCGCGACGCGGAAGCGGTCTGTGCCCAATGTAGAGAAGCGCAGTCCAGCCGCGGCCATGCGGGCGTGCGCTTCGTTCAGCAGCAGCGAGGCAACGCCTCGCCCGCGCCAGGCCGGATGCGTGGAGACCGCCCACACCCCGCCCACCTCGGTGGCGCCCGCGGCCGACACCACCGGCAGCCGGAAGACGCCCACCTGGCCCGCTACCGTGTTCCCCTCCAACGCATAAAGCGCGAAAAAGGGGAAAGGCCGTGGGTCCATGCGCCGGATCAGCCGCACCAATTCTGGGGTCAGGGCGAAATCCAGGCAGAGCAGGTTGATGTGTAACACTTGCAGCGGGTCCACGTTGTCATACTCGGCGATGCGCATTGTCGGATTGCCTCACAGCGAACATCAGTATTGCGGCTGTGCCACCCCTTGTGGAAGCGGGAGCACAGCCCCGGGTCGTCGAAACCGGCCTCGAATGAGTCGTCACCATCCGTGATCAGAAGCTCCAGTAGCGTGCCGTTGCCATCAGCACCAGGGATAGTACCAACATGAGCACGTCCCAGCGCTCATAGCCGTGCATCTCGGCGTCCAGCCGGCTCAGCTCTGCGCCCTGCTCGGCTGTGGGCGGTCCCCCGGCCGCGGAGATGGACGCGCTCAGCGCGCCCAAGCGTTCGGCTCGGGGGCGGATGCCGAAGAAGCCGATGGCAAAGGCAGCCAGCGCCGCCAGCGAGCCGAGAGTGAAACCCAGCCCCCGACCCGACGTGATCCAGGCTGCACTGAGGCCGCCGGAGGAGAACCAGTACAGCACCAGTCCGGCCAGGATGGTGAGCATGCTCGAGACGTTCATGAACAGAGGATAGCGATGTTTGCCCACCAGGTCCTGCATGAACTTGGGGCCCGCTGGACCCAGCCCCCTGGCCGTGGGTGCAAAGAAGAAGAAGTAGGCGACGGCTGCGCCGGCCCAGAATGCGCCTGCGACAATGTGGATCAGGCGAAGCAGAAGGATTACGAAGGACATGGCAAACCTCCAATGCATGTGATTGGGAACCGGTGCGGTTCTCCGTTGGAATAACGCCACCGAACTGGCGATTGCACGTATTCAATCAGAGGATGGATGTTTTTGGGGGTGATTTAATGACCCTCAAAATTACCCAAAGTGTGGTACAATAGTTGTACTTGATTGTTCGTGCTCGTATTTGCTGCCGGAGCTTGGATGGCAGATGCGCACAGAGGAACCGCCCGTCTTCTTTGGCGAATGGCTCAAGCGCCGCCGACAGAGTCTTGACCTGACTCAGGCGGAGCTGGCCGAGCGTGCCGGCTGCTCGGTCTTCGCCCTGCGCAAGATCGAGAGCGGCGAGCGCCGGCCCTCCAAGCAGTTAGCCGGGTTGCTGGCCGGCGCGCTGGAGGTCGACGAAGCCGAGCTAGATGCCTTCATGCGCGCAGCACGCGGCGAAATGGCAAGCCAACGGTTGTCCCCGCCTGCCCTGCCACAGCCACCGGTCCCACTTCCAGTCCCTGCTCCCGAACTGGGCTCCGCTCCGGTGAATAACTGGCCGGTGCAGTTGACGCCCCTGGTCGGCCGCGAGAACGAGCTGGCCAGCCTGGGCCGGCTGCTGGCTGATCCTCTCTGCCGCCTGCTCACCCTCACCGGCCCCGGCGGCATCGGCAAGACCCGCCTGGCTATCGAGGTCGCGACCCGGGAGCGAGCTCGCTTCGCCAGCGGCATCTGGTTCGTGCCGCTGGCGCCGGTCGGCTCACCTGCCGCCATCGTTCCTGCCATCGCTGAGGCCATGGGCCTGACATTGCGCGGCCAGACAGAGCTGCGGCTGCAACTGTTCGGCCATCTGGCCCGCATGGAGGTGCTGCTGGTGCTGGACAACCTGGAGCATCTGTTGGCCGGCGCCAGCCTGTTCAGCCAGATGCTGGCGCACGCACCAGGCGTCAAGCTCCTGGCCACCTCCCGGGAGCGGCTCCACCTGCAAAGCGAATACGTCTTCGTCACCCAGGGCCTGCCCGTCCCCCCACCCGACCAACTCCACCGCGCCTACGACTACGATGCCATCCGTCTCTTCGACCAGAGCGCCCGCCGCGCCGGCGCGGAGATCGTCCTGGAGGGAGACGAACTGGCCGCGACGGCTCAGGTCTGCCGAATGGTGGATGGGATGCCGCTGGGTATTGAGCTGGCCGCGGCCTGGACGCCCCTCCTGAGCTGCCAGGAGATAGCGGCTGAAATCCAGCGCAGCCTGGACTTCCTGGTGGCATCCCTGCGCGACCTGCCGGAGCGCCAGCGCAGCCTGCACGCGGTTTTCGACCATTCCTGGCGCCTCCTATCGCCGGAGGAGCGGGACGCGCTCAGCCGGCTGGCCATCTTTCAGGGTGGCTTCGAGCGGTCGGCGGCCGAAGAGGTGGCCGGGGCCAGTCTTCCCGAGCTGCTGGCGCTGACCTCCAAGTCCCTCATTCGTCGCAGCGCCGGCGGGCGCTACGATTTGCACGAGGTGGTGCGCCAATACGCCTACGCCAATCTCTCGCAGACGCCTGTCTGCAAGGAAACCTGCGACTGCCACAGCCGTTTCTACCTGGCCCTGCTGGACGGATGCGAGCCGGCCCTGCGCAGCAAAGCCCAGGTGCAGAACCTGCGCGCCCTGCTGGACGAGATCGATAACCTGCGTACAGCCTGGGACTGGGCCGTGAGCCGGGGGCTCTTCGATGTGCTTGCCCGCGCGGTGCGTTGCTATGGCTGTCTCTTCGAGCTGGCAGGCTGGCTGGATGAGGGCGTTGCGTTGCTGGAGACCGCGATCCAAGCCGCGCGCGACCGGGCAGAGGACCCCGTACGCTGCCGAGTGATGGGCGAGGCCAGGGCGCAGCAGGCCCTGCTTCTCATGCGCCAGGGCCGCTTTCCACAGTCGCTGGAACGGTCCGCTCAGAGCCTCGATTTGCTCCGTACTCTGGACGATCCGGACCTGTTGGTGCGCCCGCTGCTGATTCGCAACATCATCCTGCACATGACCGGCGACCTCGACGCATCCCAAGCCGCTGGAGAGGAGGCGCTGCTCTGCGCACAACAGGTCGATGATCGCTGGGGCGCGGCGTACCTTGATTTCCTGCTGGGTCATGTGGTCTATCTGAGGGGCAATCAACGCGCCGGTTACGAACAGATGCGCCGCGGTCTGAGCGCGTTGCGCCGGGAGAGCGACCCCCGCACCCTGGCCCTGGGCCTGAATTTCATCAGCCCGGCGGCCATTGCGCTGGGATACAACGAGGAGGCAGAAGCCTCATTGCAGGAGAGCCTGAAGATCTGCCGGGAGCTGGGGGACCGCTGGGGCATGGGCACGGCTTTGCGTTTTCTCGGGCTGGCGGCCCTGGCCCGGGGCGACGCAGCCGGGGCGCGGGACAGGCTACACCGCAGCCTGGAGGTGCACCAGGGCTTCGTCGTCGGCTGGGACATTGCCCGCACCCTGACCTACCTGGGCGACACGGCCCTGGCTCTGGGCGAGATCGAAGAGGCCCGGCGATGCTATGAGGAAGCTAAGCAGTGGGCCGAGGAGGCCAGGGCGCAGCCGGCCGTGCTGGACGCCCAGGTGGGGCTGGCGCAGGTCGAGGCGAAGACCGGCCGGCTAGCGCAGGCGCTGGCGCTGGCACGCAGCGTCCTGGACGACGGCGCCAGCAGCCAGGATGCCCGCAGGGTGGCCGCCAGGCTCTGTGCGGAGCTGGCGGGCTAGGGCATGACGACCTTCGCGGAAGGTACGGACGCAACCCATTGCCAGGTCGACGCGACGATTCATGGCATCGCCACGCCGTTCCCTTCATTCGGCCAGGTAGCTCAGGCCGACAGCCGGATCTGCAGGTCGTAGCGGTCGCCGCGCCAGAGCGCGTGGAGATACTCTACGGGATTTCCCGCCTGGTCGTAGCTGGTCCGGTCGATCACGAACACGGGTGCGCCTTCGGGAACTCCCAGCAGGGGCGCTTCTTCGCCTGTCGCCATGCGCGTGCGGATGACCTGCTCGGCAGTGCGCAATTCGATCGCGTATGCGCTAGAGAGTGTCTCGTAGAGCGAACCGGTCAGATCATGCCGGTCCAGATCGGGTACACGCTGGCACGGCAGGTAAGACCATTGCAGGCTGATGGGCTCGTCATCGGCCAGGCGCAGCCGGTTGATCTCCCACACCGGCGTAGTGGCTTCGCTCCGCAGTTGGTGCTGGATATGCGGGGATGGCATGAGCGTGCGCATGCTGAGCAGGCGTGTACCCGGAACCCAGCCGCGTGCCTGCATGTCTCTGGTGGTCGAGCATAGGCGCGCCAGATCGAGCTGGACGCGGCGGCGCAGGAAAGTGCCCTTCCCCTTCTTGCGATAGATCAGGCCCTCGCGTTCGAGCAACTCCAGGGCATGGCGCACAGTCGCGCGGGTCACATCGTAGAGCGCGCAGAGCTCGTTCTCGGAAGGGAGCGAGACCTCGGCGTCCGGCCCGACTTCGACATCCGCGATCATGCCGCGCAAGATCTCGGCGATTTGGAAGTAGTAGGGAATGGGCAGGTCCCGGTTGATACGCTGCGCTCCCATCTGAATCGTCTCGTTCATCGCATTCCTGGCGCGCACTTGTGCATACAAGTAATCAAGTTGGCTCAGTGTATCCGGCGCGGACCTGTTTGTCAAGTGGGAATTTTTCGCGCTCTCGGCACGCAGCGGGTAGGACGCCCGGCAAGTACCAGTTTGACAAGTCGTGCTCCTACTGTTACTATATACATGTCTGCTTGTATATACAGGCTACATTCCTGTCGAGGGAGGAGCTGTCATGAAGGAACTGTATGATCCCCATATGTTCGATTTCATGTGGGAAAGCGTGATCCCGGGCGACGACATGATCGTCGGCACATATTATATCGAGGACACGCTGGAGGATCAGGACTTCATCGATCACCTGGGCCAGGTGGAGCGCCTGGCGGCCGAAGGCTCGACGTCGAGCTGGATGGATGTCAAAGAACTTACGGCTGACGTGCGCGAGCGGCTGATGAGCAAAGTGCTGGGCTACTACGAGGTCCCCGCGCCAAAAGGCACGAAGAAGGCGATCATCCAGCTCGGTTTTCCGACCGCGGCGTGGGATGTCAACGTCAACGTGCCGATGCTGCTGCTGTCGATCGCGGGCAACTGCTTCGCCTTTCCCACCAAGATGCGGCTGCTGGACATCTACATCCCGCAGAAGCTGGCCCAGAAGTTTCACGGGCCGAAGTTCGGCATCCCGGGCGTGCGCGAGATCCTGGGCGTGTACGAACGGCCGCTGACGCTGCAGATCATCAAGCCGAAGATGGGCATGACGCCGGAGGAGACCGCGAACCAGGTCTACCAGAGCGCGTTGGGCGGCGCAGACCTGTGCAAGGACGACGAGATGTGCACCGAGCTGGCAAACTGCCCGTTCGAGGCGCGGCTCGAGGCGGTGCTCAAGGCGCTCAAGAAGGCCGAAGCCAAGACCGGCCACAAGACGCTCTACATGGTCAGCATCACGGACGAGGCGGACCGCGTCCAGGAGAAGGCACGCAAGGCGTGCGAGATGGGCGCGACCGGCCTGCTGCTGGCCTACTCGGCCGGTCCGTCGGTGCTGCGCGTGCTGGCCGAGGACCCGAAGATCACCGCGCCGATCCTGCTCCACGTCTCGCACCTGCTGGCGCTGCTGCCGACGATGAACTTCCCCGCGCTGGCGAAGATCTGCCGGTTGTGCGGTGCGGACATGATGCTCACCCCGAGCATCTGGTCGAGCATCCCGGTCGCGTCGACCGAAGAGTGCCTGCGCACCTCGCAGATGCTGCACGCGCCGTTCTACCACATCAAGCCGATCTTCCCCATGCCGGGCGCGGGCATCTACCCCGGCGCGGTGCCGCCGATGCTGGAGGAGAACGGCCCGGACATGATCTTCATGGCGGGCGGCGGGATGTTGGGCCACCCGATGGGCTACACCGCCGGTGCGATGGCGTTCCGCCAGGCGATCGACGCGGCAATGGCCGGCGTCCCGCTCGACGTTGCGGCACAAGACAAACCCGAGCTGATGGCCGCGCTCAAGACGTGGGGCCTGCGCAAGCGCCCGGTCACGCGCTGGGGCTTTTCGGGCGAGCAGTTCCATCCGAAGTTCGCGGACAAAGGCATTTAGCGGTGGTGCGTGCTGCGAGGTCCGTGATCGCACCCCATGCAGAGGGTGACAATACAAGCTCACGCATCACGCAGCACACGTCACGCAAAATCAGGAGCAACAGACAAGATGGTTGACCCTCAACTCCAGCTCTCCCTTTACCGCTCCATGCTCACCATCCGGCGATTCGAGGAGCGCTGCAACTATCTGTTCATGCAGGGCAAGATACCCTCCACCCTGCACCTCTACATAGGCCAGGAGGCGGTGGCGGTGGGCGTATGCGCCCACCTGACGGCTGACGACTACGCCACCTCAACCCACCGCCCGCACGGGCACTCGATCGCGAAAGGGGTCAGCCTCCGCTCAATCATGGCCGAGCTTTACGCAAAGCGCACCGGCTGCTGCAAGGGCAAGGGCGGCTCGATGCACGTGGGCGACATGCGCGTCGGGATGATTCCCGCCATCGCGATCGTTGGCGGGAACATTCCCTTGACCACCGGCGTGG
>CAYLZG010000152.1:0-10386 GCA_964387985.1 uncultured Anaerolineales bacterium
AGATGGGCGTCCGGGTGCGCGGCTCAACCTCGGCCACCTTCTCCGGCAGCAAGCGATCGAACGCGGCCGCGAAGATGACACGCGTCGAACTGAGAAAGACGGTGGCTGACCAGCCGAACCACCAGGCGCTCATCGCGATGATGACGATCAGTTGAAGGAGGCGGCTTGACGTCATGAACACGGCCAAGAGGGCCGGGTACGGCCAAATCGGCAGCGGAGGCGCGACCTCCGTGAAACCCCACGCATAGTTCCACCAGGCGCCGTTGGCAGCCATGAACCACTTCCAGGTGATCGTCTTGTCGATCAACAGGAAGAGAGCCGCGCCCAACACGGTGGTCACGATCAGCGCGGAGGCCATACCCCAGAAGTTGCGCTTGAAGTCAGTCGCGCCGCGCACCTCGCCGTAGAGCGTGGCGCCCCAGTTGGGCCACATGTTGAAGAAGGTGATGTAGCCCATGGCCAGGAACACCGCCACGATGCTGCCGCCCATGAGGGGTGCGATTGCACCTGCTTCTTCACCGGCTACCAGCGTGGCCTCGTAGACCCCCGGCTGTGCACCGAACATCGCCACAGCATCACGCTCCAGGCCGGCCCGGAAAGCCTCGTTGTTGCCGAAGAGCAGGAAGAGCATGACCACGACCAGGCCCACGATGCTGGTCCAGAAGCAGAACTTCTGGAATCGCGAATACCACTTCATGCCTTTCGTGATGAAGAAGGTCACGCATCCGCACATGATGAGCACGGTGAGGAAGTGCCCCAACGGCTGCTGGCCGAACCAGAGCGCAGCGTCCTTGAGGCCGAGGACGCCCAGGCCGGGGACGAAGAGGATCTGGCGCAGCATGTCGCTGTAGAGCGGAGCCCATAGCCAGAGGATGAACCACCAGCCCGTCACTGCGAGGACGAAACCAATGCCGCCGCCCAGGATGCGGCTCTGCCACACATAATCGCCGCCAGCGCGCGGCATGACCGAGATTAGGCTGGCATAAACGATGATCTCGAATACCATGAAGACGCCACTGACGAGCAGGGTCGGCAGCAATCCACCCTCCAGGTAGTACATCTGGCTGAAGATGTACAACCCCAGGGTGACCAGGTTGATCGAGAAGAACGCGTAAACAAACGCGTCAAAAACGGACCATGATCGCACCAGCCCGGTTGCCTTGCGCAGAAACAGGCTGGAATCTGCAGACTTGACTTGTGCCATTTGGAGGACCTCCTTGTCCGAAGGATGCCAGGCAGCTTGCCCCAAGAGGGGCGAACGACAGTTCACTGCACGCTACGAGAGATCCACTCGATCCTTGGCTGGGATGGTCACCCGGTATGCGGGCCGGCCATCAGCCTGTAAACCCTTTGCGGCGTCACCACCCCCCTTCAGAACACTGCCGCCTCTGGCAACATGCTGAACTCAGCCAGTGGCGGTGAAACCACTTTCCCTGGAAGATGTTCAAGCACATCAACCGGTCGTCAGGATGTAGTTCTTGACCTTATCGCGGTCGAGAGCCACAACAGCTCCCAGCAGCCGCCCCTGCTCGTACATGCTGCCGGGGTTAATGCACAGAGTTCGGCCCATCCGAATCGCGCCCTTACCTTCATGGACGTGGCCGAACAGACCCAACAATGGCTGGTACTCCTTGATGATATCGTGCACCGCATGGCTGCCAACCGGAATCAGGGAACGCCCGGCGTCCTTCGGCTTCATATCCGAGGTAAGCTCGGGCGCCTCATCCAGGGTCGAGCCGTAGGGCGGCACATGCAGGTTGAAGATGCTGTGACGTGGATCCTTCAGCTTCTTCAGCATGGCATCGTAGCGGCGCCGCAACGCCGGCTCTTCCTCTTCCCGATATGTGTGCCATGGCGTGATATTGCTCCATCCCGAACTGATCATCTCATGGTGCTCGTCGATCTGGATGACCTCGCCTTCGGCCAGCCGCACATGTTTCGTGCCGCGAATCAGGTCGTCCAACTCGAACATATCATCGTTGCCGGGCGCGACGTAACAGGCCATGCCGGAACCTGCAAGCTTCTGCTCGGCATACGCGAGCCAGCTCTCAGCTCGCTTCTTGACCTCTGAGTGGAAGATCTGGTCGATACGTTCGGGCGATTCGGTCAGTTCGGAGATTTCATCAGGGGTCGTACGATAGGGGTAATAGCCGCGGCTGGTGATCTTCTGGGCCATGTCCTCCACTTCGGCTTCGCCGTGCAACATGAACTCCTGCTGCAGCAGCACCGCCTTCCAGGCGTCGCCGCCCTGGTGGATGATCGGCACGATCGCCTTGCCGGTCATATCCCCACCGAGAATGATGACCTGGGCCTGGTAGAACTTCCCGGCATTGATGAACTTCTTCCAGCATACATCTGACCCGTGTACGTCCGTAGCGAAGTACAGAGTAACCACAATGTCCCTCCTCAGGGCCTGGGTAGGAGCAAGGGTATTGACACGAGATTTAATCTGCCAAAGGTTGCTGATCAGTAAGAGGCCATGGTAAGATAGGCTACAGATATACTGTCAGTATATCCTGCCAAATATGCCTTGTCAAGCGCTTTCAGATTCGTGATTTCAATCACACCTCCGAAGAAAAACGGATAGCTGCTTTGACAGGCATGACATGCTAGAGTAGACTCCGCTTCAACGCACGCGTCTACCATACAAAGAAAGGGTATCCAGCCATGCTAGTCGGCCGTCGAATGTCCCATAATCCAAAGACTGTTTCCCCGGACTGTAGTGTGGCCGAGGCCACCCAACGAATGCAGAGTGAGCGCATCCGCCGCTTTCCAGTCCTGAATGCTGCAGGCAAGCTTGTCGGCATCGTCAGCCTGGATGACCTGCTGCGCGCGGGCCCCTCGGGCGTGACATCCCTGAACGTCTGGGAGATATCCTACCTGCTTTCCCAGGTGAAAGTCAAGGACGTGATGACCAAGAAAGTCCTCACGGTGACCGAGGACACGCCCCTGGAGGAAGCGGCGAGGATCATGCTGGACAACAAGATCGGCGGCCTGCCGGTGATGCGCGGGGATGCCGTGGTGGGTATCATTACCGAATCGGACATCTTCCGCGTCTTCACTGAACTTCTGGGAGGCGCCCACAAAGGCATTCGCCTGAGCGTCCTGGCCCCCTATTTCAAGGGGTCCATGGCGAAGATCAGCACTGCCATTGCGGAGGCCGGGGGACTCATCGTGTCTTTTAACATCTTCGAAGGAGAAGACGCGAGCAACTGGGGCGCAAACCTGAAAGTGGCTGACATCTCTGAGGAAGACCTGCTCAAAACGATCAAGCCCCTGGTGCTTGAGGTCCTGGACATACGCAACACATAGAGCCGTTATCAGATCGAGCAATTGGTGAAGGCGGCAGGCACGAGCGACCTGCCGCCTTCGCATTATCAGGGGGCGAATTCCCAGATAAGTGCCATCGCCGTGATCGTGATGAGCGCGTACTCCAGAACGATGCGGCGCCTGATCGTTCCCTGCAGCCCGTGTTGCGAGAGGCCCACGACATCGTAAAACAGGACCAGAAGCACGAGACCACCGGTCAGGCTATCCAGCCGCCAGTAGTTGAGCGCCCATGTGGCCTGGCCCAGCACCAGCCCGGTGATTGCTGCGTAAATGGCCACCATGACGGTGGGCCTTGCGCTGCCTCGCAGCAACTCGAGAGCCAGCAGGCTGCTGACGAGCAGTACCTCGGTCGCCGAGACGATGCTGCGCACACGGGTTCGATAAACGACGAGAAAGAGCACAAGCGCAAGCGCATAGGTTAGCGCATTCATGCCCAGGCGAGCCCGCCGGTATCCGGTCTGGAACGGATCAATCGTATAATAGATGCCAGCCATGGCAAGGCCCAAGGCAATTCCGGTGCCGATGAGTCCCAACACCCAGTAGACGGATGAGGGCGCCACGGGCAACAAGAACACCGCAACCAGGATCAATGCGATCGGGGCGCCCCAATACACCCAGTGGCTGCGCATGGCCAGATCTGCCCGTTCCTGTGGGGTGAGGTTCACTGTGGGCATGGGAGTGGCGCTGCCGGCGCGCAGCTGCTGGCGGGGAGCGTCGATCAGTTCTCTCTCGCTCTTCGGATGGG
This sequence comes from uncultured Anaerolineales bacterium, assembly GCA_964387985.1. Taxonomy (GTDB): domain Bacteria; phylum Chloroflexota; class Anaerolineae; order CG2-30-64-16; family CG2-30-64-16; genus JALOOB01. Next base: position 4,076 of record CAYLZG010000152.1, read on the forward strand.
AGCGAACGATCGCTTCGACGCCGGTGGCCACCAGGCCGGTCAATAAGGCGGCAAGGATCGTGTTGGTTGTGATCGTCAGGGTAATCGGCGAGCCGAATACCTCTGCGGTGAAGGCGCGTTCGGGCAGGACGAGAAAGCGCTGCGCCGCCAGTCCCATCAGCACGACCCAAATGATCACGCTGGCGCGGTCCCGATAATCAGTTAGTGTCATGTCGGAAGGTGACCCTCAACATGGATAGCGATCAATTCGAACAGCTCGTGCTCGAAGCACTGGAATCGATGCCTGAAATGTTTCACGAGGCACTCGACAATGTTGAGATTGTCATCGAGCAATGGCCCGCATGGAACACCATGCGACTGGCCGGCGTGCGCTCCAAATTCGAGTTGCTGGGCTTTTACCATGGCGTGCCCCTGACAGAGCGCACAACGAACTACGGGTTGGTGGCGCCGGATAAGATCAGCATCTATCAGAAGCCCATCGAGGCGCAGTGCAGCACGCCCCAGGAAGTTCGCGCACTGGTGCGCCGGGTGGTCCTGCACGAGTTGGCCCACCACTTCGGAATCGATGATGACCGGCTCCACGAAATCGGCGCGTATTGAGCGCCAAACGCTACGGATTTGCCTCGGTCTGGCCGGGCACGGAAGTTCCCGGTCCATAGAGAAAGACGGCCTGCCACGGCCGGTACCTGCTGACGATCTTCTCCTCCTGCACCTTACCGTCGCCGTACCGGATGGTGCGGGTAACCACTGCGTCCATCCCCTCTTTCGCCCAGTCGACTTGTTTGATTTGCCCCTTCGCCAGGGTTGAATCTTCCTGATAAAGCGGAGGCGGCGGATCCTTGACATTGCTCAATAGGGGTCCACTCATTTCCACGGTCCGATCCCCCTTCGTACCATAAATGTAGAAGGTGATCGTTGCTTTGGCTTTGTTGACCGCTGCCTTGATCAGAAGGAAGTGGCCCGTATCATTTCTGAACCGGAAGTCGACGTTAGGCGTGAAGATGCTGGCGTCCATTCCGGGCTGACCGTACCAACTCACAACGTACCCGTGCGCCCAGCGTTCGGTGATCGGAAACCCTCCCCAGAATGCCGCACGGAAAGCCGTGGTGGACACCTGGCAGACGCCGCCGCCGATGCCTACCGCGGTACGGTCGCCGGCAATCACCAATGCATCCTCGAAGCCGTTCGCAGCACTCACGTCGCCCACGTTGCGGTTGAAAGAGAACTCCTCGCCGGGCGGAACGACCACATGCTGGAATTTGGAGGCCGCATTGACGATATTGTGCACCCGTTCGGCGGGTGAACCCTTGAACGAGGTAGTGCCCTCGCTGACCAGTTCCACAATGCCCATCTCGCCCACACGATCACTGTCAATCGTCGGGGAGACGGTGGCAACCGGAAGGCGAATCTCCTGAGGGACGGGCGAACCCCTGCCATCGACAGATACCGGTGCGGCGAGTGCAGCTTCGAGCGCCGCCACCCCAGCCTCGACATCGACCTTTTGCCCGGCTTGGCTGGCCTTCAGCACGATCACCTTGCCGGCGGTCGCATCCCAATCCAACGTGGCATCGTACGGGGTGCGATCCAGTTGCTCAGCGATGCCTGCGACGAAGGCTCGCACCTGATCATGGTCCAGCGTTACGTCCAGATCCACGACGCCGCCAGGACCCGAGACAGGGGTGAGCGTCAGCCACTGGCGAACCTTTGCCGCGTCGGCTGAAAAGCGCTGCGGATCGTCGCTCGTTTCAGCGACGATGATGAAGGAATGTCCCAGCACCGCTCTTGCCTTCGTCAAAGCCGTCTCGACATCCATGACCGCCGGACGGTGCTCCTGCACCACCAGGTCAACGCTGCCGCCCAGGCCGCGGCGCACTGCCGTCGCCAACGCATCGTGCGTGGTTTCCACATCGACTGATCGCCCCATACGACCTGGCGTACCGCTGACCTCCAGCCCCACGATCGACAGAGTCCCTTCCAGCGGCTTAAGGTCGACTTCTCCGGCAATACGCCGCAGGGTGATGTCCAAAAGATCGTCATCGCGCTGCAAAACCGGCTGCAAGTTCACCCCATCCCAAAAGGCTTCCCATTGCGCGAGAGTGTCTTCTTTCAGGCCTGCCAGCAGATCTGCAACCGAAGCGCTGGCGGTCGCAGCCAGACCCTCACGGCCCACCCTGAAGGCCTGCGCCGCAGTCGCCCCTGCATCGACCGAGACGCCCAGCGTCTCCGAGGAGAGGACCCAGCTCCGGTCGCCGAAGCGGACCGTGACATCCGGGCCGGGATACGGCGTCAGAGCATCATGGATCGCCGAGGAGGCCTCCTCGACGGTCAAGCCGCCTACCGGCATGCCGGCAACACTGATCCCGGGATAGATTTTGTCGCTGTAGCGCCACTGATGCCAGGCGATGAGGCTCACCGCGGCCAAAAGAAGCAGGCCGAGGACGATGATCAGGAAGAACAGAAAACCAAACCGAGACGGGCGATGCGTTCGCTGCACGCGGTGGACAGGTGCTTGTGTCATAACCTTCTCTTGACGTTTCACCTGGAGGAAACGTTGCAGAGTGCCTGGCTCACACTCTTCTAAGCATCATTGTAGCAGAGCGAGGATTATTTGCCAAGATTTGAGAAAAAAGCAGCCCCGGCATCCGCGGGCGCGGACGTCGGGGCATGCTGATTGCCCATCTATTGCAAGGCGAGATCTTACTTGACCTCGACCTCGGCGCCCTCGGCCTCGAGCTTGCTCTTGGCGTCGGCAGCGGCAGCCTTGGAAACTGCGGACAAGACGGCCGCAGGAGCACCCTCGACCAGATCCTTGGCTTCCTTCAGACCCAGATTGGTCAGTGCGCGGACAGCCTTGATGACGTTGATCTTGTTAGCGCCGAAGCTCTTCAGGACCACATCAAACTCGGTCTGCTCTTCCACGGGAGCAGCCTCGGCCGCCTGACCGGCACCACCCGCCGCGGGCATCGCGCCCATCATCATCGGAGCCGCGGCAGTAACGCCGAACTTGGTCTCCAGGGCCTTAACGAGCTGGGAAAGCTCGAGGACGGTCATCTTCTCGATTGCGGCAATCAACTCATCTTGAGTCATGTTATTTCCTCCTAAAGGGTAAGTGAGTTCTGATTCATGATTTTGAGCGGCAATCCGCTCGACCGAGCCGCCTTACGCGGACTGCTGCTCCAGCTGCCCGGATCGGGCGTTGAGCACGTTCATAAACCCGCGCAGTGTGCCGGCCAACACGTTGACCAACCCGCTGATCGGGGCCTGAAGGGTGCCGACAACCTGGCCGCGCAGCTGCGTCTTGCTAGGCAGCTCGGTCAGGGCTTGAACACCCGCTTCATCGAACACCGACTGGTCCATCAAGCCGCCGCGCAGGACCATGATCTTGCTGTCCTTGACGAACTTGGTCATCACCTTGGCGGGTGCAGCCACCTCGTCGTAACAAAAGGTAACGGCAACCGGACCGGTGAACAGGCTCTCGGGAGCCGGCAAGCCGACCTCCTTGAGGGCCCGGACAATCAGGGTGTTCTTCGACACCGCCAGCTCGCTCTGAGCATTCCGCAGATCCCGGCGCAAGCCCTGGATCTGCTTCGTTGTCAGGCCGCGATACTCACTGACGATGACCGCCTGGCTACGCTGTAGCTTCTCGACGTACTCGTTAACGAGCGTCTCTTTCTTCTCACGTGTGATTGCCAAGCGACGTACCTCCCTTCCTCGGTTTACTGAAACAAAAAAACTTCCGCGCCGGAGACAGACAGGCGCGGAAGCTTTGCACACATTCGGAAGCTTCGCTCACCATGCCTAGGCAGGCCCACGAGGGTGGATTAGGTCTTGATCAGACACCTGCTGTCTTCAGCGGTGGAGCATATTCGATTGTGAATAGATCAAACTCAGGCCGCAGGCGGCTTCAAGGCCGATGCCTGCAGTGTATCGAGACGGATGCCGGGCGCCATCGTCGACGTCAAGGTCACCCGTTTGAGGTAGATACCCTTCGCGCCGGTGGGCTTGGCCCGGTTCACGGCGTCCATCAACGCACTCAGGTTATCCATGATCTGCTCGTTCGTGAAGTTGACCTTGCCGATCGGAACGTGAAGGTTGCCGGTCTTGTCGACCTTGAACTCCACGCGACCCTGTCGCGCCTCGCGAATGGCTCGTGGCAGGTCATCGGGCTGAACAATCGTGCCAGCCTTGGGATTGGGCATCAAGCCGCGGGTGCCCAGGACGCGGCCCAGACGACCGACCTTGCCCATGACCTGGGGCGTTGCGATGGCCATGTCGAAGTCAAGCCAGCCGCCCTGAATCTTGGTAATCATATCATCGAGGCCGACGTAATCCGCCCCGGCCTGCTCGGCCAGCCTCGCGCCATCGCCCTCTGCGAAGACCAAAATGCGCACCGTCTTGCCCAGGCCAGCAGGCAGCAGCACAGTGCTACGAACCTGTTGATCTGCGTGACGGGGATCGACGCCCAGCCTAACATGAACCTCAACGGTGCCATTGAACTTCTCGTAGGCAACCTTCTTGAGCAACTCAACCGCCTCGGCCGGTGCGTAGTAGTTCATACGATCGACCAGCTTGGCGGCGTCCGTGTACTTCTTGCCGTGCTTCGCCATTTTTGCTCCCTTTACCCGGCACTGTGGCCGGGCCTGGTGATAACGGGCGCACGCTTGCAGCGCACACCCTCCCATGCGGGCACCCGTAACGTTCAGTCGACGACGGTGATGCCCATGCTGCGAGCGGTCCCTTCGACCATTCGCATCGCCATGTCTACATCGTACGCGTTCAGATCCTTGAGCTTTTGCTCAGCGATATCGCGCACCTGCTTGCGGGTCAGTTTGCCGATTTTGTCCTGATTCGGCTTGGCTGAGCCCTTCGGCACACCGGCAGCCTGCTTGATGAGATCCGGCGCCGGCGGCGTTTTGGTGACGAACGTGAAGGACTGGTCCGTGAAGATGGTGATCTCAACAGGAATCACCTGGCCGGCCAGATTCGCCGTCCGGGCATTGTACTCCTTGCAGAAGCCCATGATGTTGACACCATGCTGACCCAGTGCCGGACCAACCGGCGGCGCAGGGTTGGCCTTGCCGGCCATGATCTGCAATTTGACGATTGCCTTTACTTTCTTCGCCATGAACAATGACTCCTAAGCCAACTGGGCTGATTAAAGCGTTGTAACAAACCTTGCGGTCTAAAGTCGTTCGACCTGCAGCAGGTCGACCTCGATGGGTGTCTCCCGGTTGAAGAAAGACACCAACACCCGCGCCTTACCCTTGTCGGGATAGACTTCCTCGACCGTGCCGTTGAAGTCGGTGAACGAACCCTCGACGATGCGCACCTTGTCGCCGACCTTCACCTTCACCTGGGCGACCGGTTCCTCGGCCTCCATGCGACGCATGATGCGGTCGACTTCTTCCTGGCGGAGAGGCGTCGGCTTGTTACCAATTCCGACGAAACCCGTCACGCCGGGCGTATTGCGCACGACATACCAGGACTCTTCATCCAGAATCATCCGCACCAGGACGTAGCCGGGGTAGATACGACGCTCAACGACCCTTCGCTGACCCTCGCGCAGCTCCACCTGCTCTTCCGTGGGTACGATCACCTCGAGAATGTGTGATGTCATCCCCATGGACTCTGCCCGGTGTTCCAGGTTCTTCTTGACCTTGTTCTCGTAGCCCGAATAACAGTGAACAACAAACCACAGCGGCTTGGCCTCGTCGACCTCTTCCGCAAGCGGCTCGTCCTCTGGCGCCTGGTCTTCGTACGGCTCTTCCGCCGCAGCACTGTCCGCAGGCGCGCCAAAGCCACCGGTCTCAGTGGACGGTCCGAGATCCAGGTCGTCTTCAGGCCCGAATTCTTCCCTGTCGTTCATGCTTGGCGCCACCTTCGTCTTATCCTGTCCGGCCGACAAACTCTAGCTAATGATGAGCCGGATAAGTTGAGCAAACAGATAATCAAGTGCACCCAAGAAGGCTGCCATAGCAGCCGTGACTGCGAGCACAATCAAGGTCAGGTTGGTGGCCTGCTTGCGCGTCGGCCAACTCACCTTGCGCAGCTCGCCGCGCGTATCCTTAAGGTACTCCTTGATCCTGTCGATGATATTGGGCTTCGACTGTGCCAGATCTCTGCTCACGATCCCTCCATGCACTCAGTGCGTGCACAGGTCTCTTACGATTTAAGACACCGTCCCGACCGGCCGTCTGTTTCAACCGCATTCCAGAAAGCCGTATCTAGACGGTGTCTTGTCTGCAAAAACGCTATCTTAGACAGGCGTGGCAGGACTTGAACCCGCAACCCCCGCTTTTGGAGAGCGGTGC
>CAYLZG010000153.1:0-6712 GCA_964387985.1 uncultured Anaerolineales bacterium
GAGGCCGGCGTCGACGCCTGGCTCACCTTTGTCCGCGAGACCTCGGCTGGGGCCGACCCCATCCTGCCGCTGATCTTTGGCCCCGAGACGCTTACCTGGCAGAGCGTCTTGCTCCTCACGTCCCGTGGCCGGCGGATCGCCATCGTCGGCCGCCACGAGGTGGACGCAGTGCAACGCAAGGAGCTTTTCGATGAGGTACTCCCCTACGATGAGACGATCCGGCCCATTCTCGTGGGGGCCTTGGGCCGGATCGATCCGGCCCGGATTGCGATCAACACCTCCACGAACGACGTCTACGCCGACGGCCTGACTCACGGCATGTATCAGCTCCTGACGGGCTACCTGGCAGGCACGCCTTACGCGGACCGCCTGATCTCGGCAGAAGGGATCATCGCCGCGCTGCGCGCGCGCAAGACCGTGGCGGAGCTGGCGCTCATCCGCAACGCCGTAGAGACAACAAGGCTCATCTACGAGAGGACCTTTGCCTTTATCCGGCCCGGTCTCACGGAGCGGGAGGTGGGCGAATTCATGCATGCGCAGATGGCGGGGCTGGGGGTGACCGCTGCCTGGGACTACGATGGCTGTCCGGCGGTGAACTCGGGTCCCGATTCGCCGGTGGGGCATGGTGCGCCCGGCTCCATCGTCCTCGCGCCTGGCCATATCGTCCACATGGACTTCGGCGTGCGGCAGGATGCGTATTGCTCCGACATCCAGCGGGTCATCTACCTGTTACGGACCGGGGAGGCCGAGCCGCCAGAGCCCGTGCGCGAGGGGTTCGCCACCGTGCGCGCGGCGGTCGAGGCAGCCGTTGCGGCGATGCGGCCTGGCGTGACAGGCCTGGACGTGGACGCGACCGCGCGCCAGGTGGTTACCGGAGCGGGCTATCCCGAGTACAAATATGCCACCGGGCACGGACTGGGCCGCAACGCACATGACGGCGGGCCCCTGTTGGGCCCAGCCTGGGAACGCTATGGCGATACAGTGCAGCGCACTCTGGAGGCGGGGCACGTCTACACCGTGGAGCCGGGCCTGGCTGTGCCGGGATACGGCTACATCGGCCTGGAGGAGGACGTGCTGGTGACCGAAGACGGCGCGGTCTACCTGGGCGAGCCGCAGAGGGAGCTGTGGGTGAAGTGACCGGTCTATCTCGAGCCGCATCGAAGTGTCGACCTGCGCACCAGGTGTGAGATAAACATCATAGAAGATGTGTGTGCCATCGTGGTAGCCTGCAACTGAGATCACACATTCACATGCGGGAAGGATGGCATGAGCGAGATTATCAATAATCGCCAGCAACGGATCGAGATCATGAAAAGCCTCATCCGCCGGCTGCACGGCGGCGTGGCCGAGGAGCAGATCAAGGCGCAGTTAGGCGCCCTGTTGGATGAGGCTGACTACAGCGATGTCTTCTTGATGGAGGTGCAGCTGATCCAGGAGGGTATTCCCCAGGAAAGCATCCAGCAGCTTTGCGACACGCACACGCGGGTTCTGAAACAGCACCTGGACCTGCAGGAGACCCCGGAGACCACTCCCGGCCATCCTGTGCACACCTTCGTGCAGGAGAATAAGGAGCTCACCCGCACCACCGGCCAGATCCGAGTGCTGTTGAATCGCCTGGAGTCGCTGCCGGATGGGGCAGACGCCACCGCGTTGATGCGCGAGGTCCAGCAGTTGCTCAACAACCTGATGGACGTGGACAAGCACTACCGGCGCAAGGAATATTTGCTGTTCCCATACTTCGAGAAAAGCAACCTTCCCGGGCCGCCCGCAGTGATGTGGGGCAAGCATGATGAGGTCCGCCAGCTGCTGCGCCTGACCATCGAGGGACTGCAGCAGGTGGACGCGCTGGATGCCGCGGAAGCGCGGTCATACGGCCTTTTTTCGGTGATACCGGCTGCCGATGCGATCGATGAAATGGTCTACAAGGAGGAGAAGATCCTCTTCCCGACTGCGCTCAACCTGCTGACCGAGCAGGATTGGTACCAGATCTATCTGCAGAGCGACGAGTACGGCTATTGCCTCTATGCGCCTGAGTTCGTGTGGCAGCCCGAGGGCGGGGTGCAAGGTGAGATCGGGAAACCCGCCGCGCATGACGGCCGCGTTCAGATGCCGACCGGCAGCTTCACGCTGGCCGAGTTGATCGGCGTCTTCTCAACCCTGCCTTTCGATCTGACCTTTGTCGACGCCGATGACACCGTTCGTTATTTCACCCCTGGCAAGGAGCGCATCTTCGATCGTTCACGCGCTATCCTGGGTCGCAAGGTGCAATACTGCCACCCGCCCAAGAGCGTCCATGTCGTGAACCAGATCGTGCGCGATTTCAAGGCAGGCAAGCAGGATCGTGCGCGCTTCTGGATCAACCTGGGAGGGCGACTGGTTTACATCTGCTACTACGCAGTGCGCGATGAGGCAGGCGGCTACCTGGGCACCCTGGAAGTGACGCAGGATCTGTCCGAAGTTCGGGAGCTCACGGGGGAACGCCGCCTGTTGAGCTACGACGGCGATGTACAGGACTGAAGGAGCGGCAGAAGATGGAAATCACGGGTCGCAGCAAGCTGCTCGAAGTATTCAAGGCCTATCCCCAGCTGGAGGAGCAGATCATCGCCATCGCACCGCCCTTCAAGAACCTGCGTAATCCCATCCTGCGCCGAACGGTGGCACAACTGGCCACCGTCGAGCAGGTGGCTCAGATCGGCCAGGTGGACGTGGCAGAACTGGTCAGCACCTTACGCCGCGGTGCAGGTCTGCCCGAGCTGCAGACCGCTCCTGCCGCAGCCTTCGTGCCGCCCTCGCGCTCGGCCGGCGATCCTGCCTGGATCGAGGGCGCGCCTGCGCATGTGGTGGATGGGACCGCGCTGCTACAGAGAGGCGAGGTGCCGGTGCAGCGGGTCAACGAGCTTCTGCTCACCTTGCCCGCCGGCACCTTCATCCTGGTGACCACCGACTTTAAGCCCGCACCGATCATCGACGCGATGGAGAAGGCCGGGCGCAGGGTTTATCACAAGGTGCAGGCCGGCGAGACGGACCTGCACCTGACCTATATCGGCTGAAGGCAGGCCGGTAACGCAGCACCGTCAACAGGAGTTTGGCATATCATTTATAACATGATAGAAAGAGGCCAGACTCCTATGATGGACAATGCGCACTTCAAGAGAACTCTGCGGGGCATCGCCAAGGCCAGCGAGCTGGCAGATGAAATCCAGCAGATCATTGCAGCGTCTGCCACCCGCCGCCAATTTTGCGGCGGACAAGTGATCTACGTGGAAGGCGAGCCTGCCGGGTCGATCTATCTCCTCGAATCGGGCTGGGTAAAAGCCACCCGCATGACCCGTGATGGCCGCGAACAGGCCATGATGTTTCTTCGCCCCGTCGACGTATTCGGCGATATCGCGGTCCTGACTGGCGTCTCCTATCCGGCCACCGTGACGGCACTCGAAGATGTCACCGTGTGGGTCATTCCCGGGCGCGTTATCCTTGACCTCATCCCGCTTCAGCCCACCTTTGCGCTCTTTGTCATCCGTCACCTTGGCGAGCGCGTGCTTCACTATATCAACCTGGTTGAAGACCTTTCTCTGAGAAGTGTTGAGTCTCGACTGGCACATACCCTGTTGTTCCATGCGGAACTTCGAGAGGGGCAACTCATTGTCCCCCGACGCGGGTGGGCAACTTTCGACCAGATGGCCGTGCGCCTGGGAACAGTGCGTGATGTGCTCAGCCGGGCGCTGAAGACACTTGAAACGGAAGGCCTGCTCAGGGTCGAGAGGCGAAGCATTGTTTTGCTTGACTCGAAAGGCCTGGCAGAGCGCGCCGATCAGTGAAAGACGGCGCTTCGACGAAGCCTGAATTGACTCCTCCGACACTCTAGATTCCCTCCCAGTGCCGCATATTGCGGTAGCACCAGCCCGATGAGTTGGATCGCCGCATGGCACGATAAAAGTCGTATCGGAAATCTCTTATTCTTGTATATTGATACAGATTGCACGAATCGCTCAGGCGAGGAATGCGTATCTAAATCCCCGCGCCCAGCCCAGCGCAGACGATCAATCTCAACTTGCGTGAACAAAGGAGGCAAAGCAAATGAAAGAAACGGCACTGAAGAATCGCACAATCATGTCGGTCATTGCCATCGTCATCGGCCTGCTGATGGCCGCAGTAATCCCCTTTCTCGTTCAGACTTCGCTTGACCGGGTCTTACAAGGCTTGACTGACCATGTAAACGCCGGGAATCCAACATTCAAAAGCGGCATTCCGATATTCGATCTCTTTTATCCCATTTGGCGTGCTGTGATCTTTGTCGCCGGTATTGCGCTAATCGTGATTTCTCAGGAAATCAGAAAGGGCTCGGAGTGGACCTTTCCGTTGAGCATGGCATTGTTTGCCTTGCCCGCCATCGGCGGCATGTTCATGTTCCTGCCGTATGTTAGCTGGGTGGATGGTTTTCCACTGCCGATGCTGATCTCCTTGATCGGGTTGGTCGGATACTTCAGCTTCATATTCTTGCGCCAGTCCACCAGGGTCCAGAAATGGGTGCGGTTGGGCGCCTTGACGTTTATCGGCATGCTGTCCACCCATGCCTTTACCATCGGAGTCGGCGCACAGCGCACCATGATGACGCGGCCCGGCTATCCCTTCTATCAGGATCTATCCTGGTGGATGTTCAACTGGGTTGGCCAAGTGAATTGGGTGGCTTTCATCCTGCTGTTCTTGTCGATCCCCCTGCTGGCGATAGGCAGGCGCAAAGGCTGGTGGTTCGCCGTGATTGCAGCCATCTCGATCCTGGCTATCAACATCCCCACGCAGATCGTTCGCACCAAGACCTTCGATTATCTCATCGGCGCGGCAATCGCCGCCGGCGTTCTGGTCTTCTTGCTTGTGCCCTTCTTCAAGAGACATCTGATGGTGGAGGAAATTGAAGCACCGGAAAGGAGCGGATGATGATGAAGAGGCTAAAGGATAATCACAAGCTCGGCGTCGTCCTGTCCGTCGTTGGCATCGTGCTGGGCCTGGTTTTCCTGCTCATAATGGCCAGCATTTATCAGGTCAATATCGACGGCAAACTGAGCGGCGAACGTCCTGACGAAGCCATCACCGTGCAGATTGTCTTCGCAATACTGAGTTGGTGTGGAGTCTCTGCGGGAGCTCTGTGGGTGATGGTCCTGTATGGTTTCTTGACCCGGGCCGGATGGGCCTGGTTCTGGGGCTTCGTGGCTGCCACAATCCAGATCCTGACCGGTTTCTTCCCCATCATTCCGCCATCCAGCATCGGCCTGCCTGCACCCACCATGTGGGTCTTCCTGGCGGCATTCGTGTTGTGGTTCGGAATGCTTCTGATCGGCGGCGTTGATCGGAGAGTCATCCCGCTCGCTTTCGCGAGCGGATTGGCCTACGTCTTCACGTTTATCGACGGCGTCGGCGCCATCTCGCGCTATCAGACGGAGGCAAAAGGTTTCATCGGTTCGATGTATGCCATGTCGCAGATGGTGAATTGGTGGGGGGCCGCAATCTGGGCGCTATTCATTTTTTCGCTGGTCAAGGGGAAGTCGTGGGCCTTACCTGTTGGTATCCTCGCAGCTGCCATGTCCATGTTTGGTGGTTTTCCTGTTGGTATCACCGATGTGATCGTACAGGGGCGGTTCTCGATGTTCCTGGTTGCGCCGATCGCGGGTGCAGTGATGCTGGTCGTGTTGCTGTCACCCCCCGTACGAAAGATGCTTGCCGCGTGAAGTAATCCGAAGTGACGGCTGTTTCCATGCCAGATAACCTGGGTATCGAGTGTGAGTGAGGAGGAAAACGTGCTTACGATCGACAATCTTTTCCTGCTGTTGACAGGTCTGTTGGCTGCCTATCTATGCTGGTACTTCTGGCGGCGCTATGCACTGCACAAGGCATTGCACAACCTCTACTACCTGATGGGGTTTGCAGTGCTGCTCGTTTCGGGCCTTCTGCTGATTTTCCTGGGCCTGGATATTCTGGCTTCGCCCTGGGTGTTAACCGTGGCCAGCTTGATCCCGTTGGGCATTTCGATGGGCATTGCCGAGGAGTACTATCCTGCGTGGAAGAAACCTTTCAAGTGGTTTGCATTGATCGGTTTTCTGGCAATTGCCGTCACCAGCCTGGGTGGATTGGATACGCTCAAGAAGATCGCGGTGCCGCTTTTTCACGGAGTGGCCGGGATGGTCATCTTCCTGGGACCGTTCTTCGCGAAGCGGGCGCCGCAGGGATTCTTCTGGGTGGGTATCGGCGGCCTGCTCATCGGCCTGGGGGGAATTGCGCTGGCATTCATCTCTGCCGGTGCGCAATTGCTGTTCTTCAGCCCTGAATTAGTGATGATAATCCTCACGCCTCTCCTCTTCTTGATGACAGGAGCTTTTGCCTTAGGGTTTACCAGGAGGGGATAAGAGCAACATGTTGCACTTTGTGAGAGATCGCCTCAACTACCTCTTTGGCTCCACAAAAGGCCTGATCCTGGTGGCAATCGCCATGACCGCGCTCGTCACGGCTATCTGGGGGATGCTCTCCGGACCGATGGCCGAGTGGGGCGTGCGCGAGGTAGTGGTCAGGCTGTTGGGCATGGATCTGGTGCAGGCTGAGCGCGAAGGTCGCATCATCATCCTGTACCACTCCATTGCGATGGCTATCATTGCTATCGAAGTGTATATGGTCACCAGTTTGCTGGCGATGAAGGCATTCCTCAAGACGGCGATCCGCGTGC
>CAYLZG010000153.1:6722-9247 GCA_964387985.1 uncultured Anaerolineales bacterium
TATCAAGTGACCATGGTCTTCGGGTTGGTTTTTGCTTACTTCGGCCATAATTGGGCGTTCCACGGGCTCTATATTGCAGGCCTGACGTTGATCTTTTTTGCGGGCGTGCTGCTGGTAATCGCACTCTGGCCCTGGAATCGCGCATACCATGTGACCGACAAAGCCTATGCCCACACCCGTACGGGTGTGGACGTAGAACGGATGGCTTTCTTCTCGACTGCATTGACCACAGTGATCTCAGCCTTGTTTGGCGCCGTGCCGGGTTCGTTCTTCGGGAACGGTTTCGAAGTATTCCTGGCCGAGAATGTCATCCGCTATCCGGACAAAAGCCCCATGCAGTATGCGGTCATCGGCCATCTGCACATCATGTTGGCGCTCATCGCCGTGATGCTCACGTTGATCATCGGGCGCTGGCTGAACTTCAAGGGTGTGCTTCACAAGATCGCCATGCCACTGATGATCCTGGGCACCATCATCCTGAACCTGGGCGTGTGGGGCGTAGCGACGCCGTTGCAGCCGATTGCTCACCAGATCATCTATGTTGGTGCCACGCCTTCCATGGTCGCGGCGCTGCTCCTGCTCATCTGGAGCTGGGCCAAGCTGATGCGGGACGGCACTGCGCATCTCCCGAAGCCCAGCTTCGGACAGAAGATCAGGGCCCTGGTGCACGATCCGCTCAAGTTTGGCCCGACCTGGCAGATGCTCTTCATGAACCTGACTACCAGCGGCCTGGGCATCTTCATGGCCATCCGGCTGGACGAGATCTTTCGTGTTTGGCCCGCGCGAGAAGAACGTATCGAGCTTACCGGCCACTGGCATGTACTCTCCGCGATCATTACGGATGGGGCATCATCATCCTCTCCGATATCGCCTTTGCGGCGGTCACGGCCTTTGAGATGAAGCGCCTCTTTGTCAGCGAGGCAGAACAGCAGCCCGTGGTCAACATGCTGATGTATGTCATGGACTTCGGTCTTGCTATGCTGCTGCTTCTGCTGGCCATTGTGATGGTCTGGCGTCTGGCTGACCTATTCAGAAAGAAGGGGCGCTGGACCGAAGAGCTCGGCCAGGAACTGAGCCAGGAGGTGGCGAAATGAAACGCATCCTCCTTACGATCATCGTGCTGGCAGTTGGATTGGGCGGCTGTGCGCCGGTTGACTTGAACGCCGTGCAGCCTGTGTACAAGACCGGGGTAGACTCGGACGCCTGGGCTCAAATCCCAGCGGGAGAGTTTTACTTCGGACAGCATGAGGATGTCGAAACGACAGGCGCTTATGAGATCATGATCACCGACGTCACGACGACGCAGTATGCAGCCTTTCTTAACCGGGCGCTGGCAGATGGTTATGTGAAAGTCGATGGCGAGCGAATCACCGGCTACTACCCCGGCGACGTGTTTCGCGGCGTGAAGCACGAAGAGCCGATCGAGGCTGGAGACTGGATCTTCACCCCGTTGGATGACCCATCGCAACGCATCCGGTTCGATGGCACAACCTTCACCATCCAGCCGAGCTATGAGAATCATCCCATGACGATGGTGAGCTGGTTTGGGGCCCAGGGCTACTGCGAATACAACAACTGGCGACTGCCCACTGAGATGGAGTGGGAGAAGGCAGGACGCGGCACTGATGCGCGACCTTTCCCCTGGGGTGAGGAGATGCGGCGCGAGAACGCCAATTTCTACGCCAGCCGCGACCCGTTTGAGAAGATGAGCTCCTTCGGCTCGCGCACCACGCCGGTGGGCTTCTACAACGGCAAGAACTACGACGGTTACCAGACCCTCGATTCTGCCTCAGTGTATGGATTGCATGACATGGCCGGCAACGTCTGGCAGTGGACCGGTGACGTTTACGAGGGAATGCATTACCGCATCATGCGGGGGGGCTCGAAGGATACCTACGAGATGGACCTGAGATTGTGGGTGCGCAACAACGCTACCCCTACTTATTTCAGCCCAGGTGTCGGGTTCCGCTGTGCCCGCGATCGCTGATTGGGGAAGGCTGGGCGGCGAAGAGCTGCTCTGCCTTCTTGACCTCTCAGGAGCAAGCACATGAAGGCAGTGTTGGTTAAGATCCGGCTTTACTGGCCTCTCATCAAGAGCCTTCAAACCGGTTTGCTCGTGTCAACCGGCCTGGCGGGCCCCGTTCTTAACTTGCCCACCATGGCCGGGCTGTTGGTCAGCCTGGTCGCTTCCATCAGCGGCAGCACCATTCTCAACATGTGGTGGGATCGTGATATCGACGCGCAGATGTGCCGGACGCAGAAACGTCCCCTGGCATCCGGCGCGCTCGAGCCTGCCGAGGCCTTGCGAGTGGGATTGGTGCTTTCCGTGCTAGGTGTGGGTCTGGCAGTGGCCATGGATACACTGTATGGCCTGATCATCTTCGCAGGTTTGTTTTTTGATGCTGTAATCTATACGATCTGGCTCAAGCGTCGCACTTGCTGGAGCATCGTTTGGGGCGGAATTGCTGGCGGCATGCCCATCCTGGCCGGGCGAGCGCTAGCCATGGGAGACCTGGACGGGGTTG
>CAYLZG010000153.1:9257-10328 GCA_964387985.1 uncultured Anaerolineales bacterium
TTGGGTGGGCGTGTTGCTTTCCCTTGGCATCCTGTTTTGGATACCGACTCATATGTTGACTTTCAGCATGCGGTTTTCCAAGGACTATCAGGCTGCGGGTGTGCCTACATTCCCATCTGCCTATGGCCTGTCATGGACCCGGGTGACGATCGCCCTGTCGAGCATCCTGGCCGCGCTGGCTATGGTCGCCGCAGCCTGGGGCATTGGCATGGAATGGGGTTTTCTGCATTTGCTGGCTATGCTGTCCGCCGGCCTGCTCATACTGGCAATCGCAATGGTCTTCCGTCCTTCAGAGCGAGCTAACTTTGGGCTGTTCAAGTATGCCTCGATCTATATGCTTGCTTCCATGTTGTTGATGATGTTCTAGTCGTTGGCCAGCGGCATACGATGTCAGGAAGTGACTCGATCATTAATCTAATCCCGAAAGGATCAGAGAATGTCAACGAATAGCTCCCTCGCCAGGTTTCTTCGCTTTATCGGCATCCTATTGATGGGATTGACGGCCGGGTTCACCCTGTTGGGTGGCGCCGGCACCAGCTGTGTTGCCTTTAAGCCTCTCGGTTTCGGCGAGAGCATGGCCAAACTCGCACCTTTCCAATGGTTGTATATTGTCTTTGTGCTGGTCGGGATTGTTTTGGGTGCGTTAGGAATTCGCGCCACGATCCTGCTGATCAAAGGCAGGGATAAATCCTATCGCGAGGCATTGCTCGTTTTGATCGCTGGCGTTGTGGCCGGCGTGGTGCACCTTGCCACATCGCGGGCTTTGCGCGGCAGCTCCATGCCCGTGGACGCTGTGGTGTACACGACCATCCTGACCCTGCTGGTCTTCCTGCTGTTTCGCATCCCCTCGATCTGGCAGGGCGTGGACTTCTCCAGGGGAGACGCGAAATCCAACATGCCGGCGGGCGGTGCAGCGGCCATCGCGCTCGGCCTCCTGGCGCTTACAATCGAATACACGATGGGACCCACCCACACCTGGAGCAACGTCAACTATGCAGATGCATTCCGCGTTTCAATGACCGGCATGGGTGGGTTCTGCTTATTGCTCGGATGCGCGCTGCTGTTGGCTCC
>CAYLZG010000154.1:0-10214 GCA_964387985.1 uncultured Anaerolineales bacterium
CTGCACTGGCCGCCGCGCTGTCGATCTACAAGGGCAAGGCGTTGGTCAATTCCTGCAACGGCGAGGAGCGATCGTTGAATGCTGTGCTTCCGGTCGTTAAGGAACACGGCGCCGCGGTCATCGGCCTCTGCATGGACGACGATGGCATCCCGGCGACGGCCGAGGCACGGCTGCGTGTGGCCGGCAAGATCATCGAGCGCGCGGGCAAGCTCGGCATTCCGGTGAACGACGTCGTGATCGATCCCTTGGCGCTGACCATGGGTGCAGATGCCGGGGCGGGCAAGCTGGCCCTGGATTCGATCGAGCTGATCGTGAAGGAATTCGGCGTCAACATCACCATGGGCGCCAGCAACATCTCCTTCGGCATGCCCGATCGCGCCCTGATCAACTCGACGTTCATCGCGATGGCGATTCATGCGGGGATGACCTGCCCGATCACCAATCCGTTGGTGCCCGCGGTGACCACCGCCATCCTGGCAGCCGACCTGTCCATGGGCAATGACTCTTTCGGCATGCGCTGGATCAAAGCCTATCGCAAGCGCCAGAAGGCCGCCGCTGCCGCATAGTTGCGCTTGCGATAGCCCACACCCAAAGTGAGGCGCTTATGATTGGGGAGATAATCACGCTGACCGATGCCCAACGGGCATACCAGCAGATCAAGGAACGGATCATCACCACGGCGATGAAGCCGGGTGCGGTCATCCAGGAAGCCGACCTGATGAGCGAGCTGGGATTGGGTCGCACCCCCGTGCGCGAGGCGCTGAAGCTACTGGAAGCGGAAAACCTTGTCGTGGTCTCCCCCCGGCGCGGCATTTTTGTCGCAGATGTTGCCCTGACGGACCTGCTGCACGTGCAGGAGATCCGTCTTGAGTTGGATTCGCTGACCGTGCGGCTTGCTGTGCAGCGAGCCACGCCCGAACAGGTCGAAGAGCTGCGCCGGCTGACCGCCGAAGCGAAAAGCTGCGAGTGCCTTGGCGATCCGCAAGCGCTGCTGGCAATTGACCGCCAGCTCCACACGTTGTTGCGAGAAGCCGCCCACAATCGGCTGCTGGCGAACGAATGCGAGATGCTGTTCAACCTGTCTCTGCGCATCTGGTACCTGTTTATCTCTCGTGTCGAGCCTCGGCATCTCGCGGAGGATGCCTTCGATGAGATCGTGGAGGCCATCAAGACCGGAAATGTCGCCCAGGCGGATCGCGCCATGCGGCGTCACATTTTGTCTTTTGGCGATTCGATCAAGCTGATCCTGTGACTGAACGTTTAGCGAAGGAGGCTAAGCTGTGAGCGAAGTATTAATGCAAATCTCCGAAGCGATCATCGAGGGTAACGTCGATGACATCGTCGACCTGACAGAGGAGGCGCTGGATGGGGGCTCCTCTGCCGAAGAAATCCTGAACCTGGGGCTGATGGCGGGCATGGACCACGTCGGCGTCGAGTTCAAGGCAGGCAACATGTTTGTCCCCGAGGTGCTGCGCTCGGCCAAGGCGATGCAGTCCGCGATGGAAGTGCTGCGGCCGCTCCTGGCGAAGGCTGGCGTCAAGCACACCGGCAAGCTGCTGCTCGGCACGGTGAAGGGCGACTTGCACGACATCGGCAAAAACCTTGTGGGCATGATGTGCGAGGGCGCCGGCTTCGAGGTCACCGACCTCGGCAAGGATATCTCGCCTGAGCAGTTCGTGGCTGCGATCAAAGAGCAGCAGCCCGACGTGGTGGGCATGTCCGCACTTCTGACGACGACCATGCGCACGATGGGTCACACCATCAAGGCCCTGGAAGAGGCGGGCCTGCGCGATCGGGTCAAGGTGATCGTTGGCGGCGCACCGGTTACGCAGGCATTTGCGGACCAGATCAAGGCCGACGGCTACGCGCCGAACGCAGCAGCCGCGTCGGAGCTGGCTCGCAAGCTCGTCGCAGCATAAACCTCAGCGAAGGAGAACCTACATGAGGACAAACTACGTAGTTAATGCTGGTACGCGCTTCAATGTGTTCTCGCAGGACCAGTTGGAGGAGATGTTCAACGGCGTGTTGCATCTGTTGCAGTACACAGGCCTGGACGTGAAGCATGAGGAAGCGCGGGATATCCTGGAGAAGGCCGGCGCATGGGTTGACGGGGAGCGTGTGCGGCTGCCCTCTTACATGGTGAAGGACGCGCTGCGCAAGGCGCCGCGCAGCTTCACGCTGTGGGCCCGTGACGGCAATCCGAAGCACAACATCCACATCGGTCCCGGACGTGCGCACTTCGGCCCCGGTCCGACATGTACTCACTTCATCGATCCCGAGACGCTCGAGCGCCGCATCTACACCAAGGCGGATGTGCCGCTGGTCGCGCGGCTCGTGGACGCCCTGCCCAACATCGACTTCTGCGAGTCATTGGGCACGGTGGATGACGTTCACTATGACCTGGGCGCGCTGTACGAGTTTGCGGGCATGTTCCCCAACACCAGCAAACCGATCGTCGCCTGGTCGTACGACAAGTACGACTCCGCGGGCATTCACGAGATCGCGGTGGCGGAAGCCGGCGGGCAGCGAGCATTCGAGCAGCGGCCCACTTATGTCCACTATTGCGAGCCTCTCTCGCCGCTTGTCAGCACTTTCGAGGCGCTCGACAAGCTCATCTTCGCGGCAACTCACCGAGTGCCCCTGGTCTTCACGCCCTGCCCCATTGCAGGGGGTACTGCCCCGATCACTGGTGCGGGCATCATCACCATGGGCGCTGCCGAATCCTGGATGGGTTTGACGCTTGCACAGATCCTTCAACCGGGCCTGCCCTTCTTCATGGGCGGTGTATTCTCGGCGATGGATATGAACACTATGATCCTGGCCTACGGTGCACCCGAGCTGCCGCTGTACATGGCCGGCTTGACCGAGCTGGCGCACTACGCGGGCCTGCCGCTCTGGCAGACCGGTGGCTGCACGGATTCAAAGACCTTCGACGGACAGGCCATGATCGAAGGCGCCATGTCGGTGTTCTTCTCGGCGCTCACCAGCGGCGATCTCTGTCACGATGTTGGATACACCGAAAGCGCCATGACCGGTTCGCTTTTCCAGCTTTGTGCCATGGATGAGGCTATCGGGTATTCCCGGCGCATCACGCGTGGCATCGAGGTCAACGACGACACGCTGGCCGTAGAGGTCATCAACAAGGTCGGCCCGAACAGTCACTACCTGCGACAGCCGCACACCCGCCGGTACTACAAGAGCGAGTATTTCTATCCGAAGCTGCTCGACCGCCAGGACTTTGAAAACTGGGAGGCCAGCGGCAGCCTGACCATGAAGGATCGGACCATCGCCCGGGTGCGCGACATCCTGGCCACGCACAAGGCGTCCCCGGTCAAGCCGGAGACCTTTAAGGTCATTGAGAAGGTTCTGGCTGAGGCCGAGGACCGTGTCAAGGACAAGAAATAACCCTTGCAGTGCAGGTGAACAAGAGAGGACACAATGAGCAGACTACTCGAGAAAATGTCAACCGCGATCCTGGAAGGGGATGCGGATAAGCTGCCGAAGTTGGTAGAGAAGGCGCTGGGCGAAGGCGTATCGGCCAAAGAAATCCTCGAGAACGGCCTGTTGGTCGGCATGCAAGAGGTGGGTGTGCGCTTCAAGGCCGGCGACATGTTCGTGCCCGAGGTGTTGATGTCCGCGGAGGCCATGCAAGCGGCCATGGTCGTGCTCCGGCCTGAGCTGGCCAAGAGCGGCCACAAGCAGATCGGCAAGGTGCTCCTGGGAACGGTGAAGGGCGACCTGCACGACATCGGCAAAAACCTTGTGGGCATGATGTGCGAGGGCGCAGGTTTCGAGGTGGTCGACATTGGCTTTAATGTCGAACCCGAGGCGTTTGTCGAAGCGATCAAGAAGCACCAGCCGCAGATTGTGGGCATGTCGGCCATGTTGACGACCACCATGCGCGCGATGGGCCACACGATCAAGGCGATCGAGGAAGCCGGCTTGCGCGACACCGTCAAGATCATGGTGGGCGGCGCACCGGTGGATGCTGAGTTCGGCAAGCGCGTTGGCGCGGATGGCTACGGCTCAAACGCCCCTGCCGGATCCGAGCTGGCGCAGAAGTTCGTCGGCGCGGCCTAAGCAAGGAGATCTACGACCATGCAGAGAGCTAAGAATAACTACACGGTCAACGCCACGCCCACGATGCAGGTGCTGACCGAGCAACAGATCGAAGCGATCTATTACGCCGCACTGGCGGTTCTTTCTGAGACCGGCGTGCGCGTTTACGACAAGGAAGGCTGGGATCTCGCCCATCAGGGTGGCGCGGTCGTCGAGGACGTCCAGGCCGATAACGCGCTGGTCAGGATGCCTTCCTGGATGGTGGACAAGGCCCGCTCGACCCTACCGCAGCGCATCCGCGTCATCGGCCCCGCTGGAAACGACGGCGTGCGCAAGTACAAGATGGATCTGTACAAGAACACGATGTACTTCGGCACCGGGTCGGATACGCCGTTCACGATCGATCCTTACACCCAGGTCCGCCGCCGCGCGGTGTACAAGGATGTGAAGAACCTGGCCAAGCTGGCCGAGGCGCTGCCGAACGTCGACTTCTTCATGTCGCTCGGCATCACGCAGGACACAGCCGTCGGCACCTATGACCGGTGGCAGTACCTGGCGATGCTCGAGTCCACCACCAAGCCGATCAATATCACTGCGGTGGATATCGAAGGCCTCAAGGATCAGCTCGAGATGGCCTACATCCGCCTGGGAGGCAAGCAGGAGTGGAAGATGGCGCCATGCTTCTGCCTCTACAATGAGCCGGTGTCGCCGTTGAGCCACTCTGAGGAAGTGATCCAGAAGCTGCTCTTCTGCGCAGACAACGATATCCCCATCGTCTACACGCCCTGCCCGTTGGCGGGTGCGACCTCTCCGGCGACGCTGGCCGGCACGATGGTCCAGGCCCTGACCGAGAGCCTCTTCGGCATCGTGCTCAGCCAGCTGCGCAAGCCGGGTGCGGAGGTGATCATCGGCGGCCTCATGTCGGCAATGGATATGCAGACCGCCGTCTACCCGTACGGCTCGCCGGAAATGGCTCTGCTGAGCGCGGGCTACACCGAGATCACCAAGTGGCTGCGGGTTCCGGAATATGAGACGGCCGGCTGCTCCGATACCAAGTGCTTCGACGAGCAGGCGTGCATGGAGGCTGCGATCAACATCAGCACCGCGGCCATGATCGGCGGCAACATGATCCACGACATCGGCTACATCGAGCAGGGTCTGTGCAGCAGCCCGCACATGTTGGTCGCGTCGGATGAGATCATCAGCCGCACCAAGCGCATCCTGCGCGGCATCCCGGTCGAGGCGGATACGCAGGCGCTGGATGTCCTGGATGAGATCGGTCCTGGCGGCCACTTCCTCGGCCACGATCACACGTTCAACCGCTTCAAGACGGAGAACTGGCGATCCGCGCTGAGCGACCGCCAGGTCTACGCTGACTGGGAAGCGTCCGGCAGCAAGAACTACCAGCAGCGCGTGCACGAGCGCATGGTTGAGATCCTGGAAGCCGAGACCGAGCCTTTGCTCGATGAGAAGATGTACCAGGAGCTGCGCCGCATCTGCGAGCTGGCCGACGCGCGCCATAAGGACGAAGAGCTCGACGTCCAGATGTTTGTGTAACTTTCGGTGCCCGGCATTTGGGTGCCTTAGGTGCCCGGCACTTCGCAAGTGCCGGGCACCTGAAAGACAGGATGCTCGGCCCGCTGTGAGGTGCCTGGCACCTGGGAGCCAGAATGCCGGGCACCTGGCGCCCCTACAAAAGCACAGGTGACCCTTGGCTACAGATAGTGATAGTCTTGTATTAGGCATCGACACGGGCGGCACTTACACCGACGCAGTTCTGCTGGCATACCGGGCCCGGCGGGTGCTGGCCACTCACAAGAGTCTCACCACCAAGCGCGACTTCTCGATCGGCATCGAACAGGTCATCGACGGCATTCATATCGATGATCCCGCAGCTGTCAAGATGGTATCCATCTCCACAACCCTGGCGACGAACGCCATCGCTGAGGGCAAGGGAAAACGCGTCGCGCTTCTTCTGATTGGCTATGATCCGGAACTCATCGCGAATTTTCGCATGCAGGACCGGTTTGCGACACCGCATTTCTTCTACTTTCGCGGGGGCCATGATCTTTACGGCCGCGAAAAGGCCGAACTGGACCTGCCCGGCATCCTGGCTCAGGTGAACAAGATCAAGGACCGCATCGACGCGCTCGCGGTCTCGAGCTACTTCAGCCCGCTCAATCCCGAGCACGAGAATCGGACTTATAAGGCCATCTCCAGCATCTGTGACCTGCCGATCGTCCTGGGGCACCAGCTTTCGACCAAGCTTGGCTCCGTAGAGCGCGCCACGACCGCGGCACTGAACGCCTCGCTGCTGGCAGTCCTGCAGGACTTCATCATCGCTGCGCGCCGCGCCATGGAGCGGCGGCGCATCGTGGCGCCGCTGATGGTTGTGCGCGGAGATGGCACGCTGATGAGCGATGAGTTCGCCGCGCGCACGCCGGTCGAGACGATTCATTCGGGCCCGGCTGCGAGCGCCATCGGTGGCCGGTTCCTGTCCAACCTGGATGAAGCGCTGATCGTTGATGTCGGCGGCACGACGACTGACCTGGCCCTGATTGAGGATGGGCAGGTGCGCGTCAGCACCGAGGGTGCCACTGTCGGCGAGTACAAGACATCGGTGCAGGCGGCCAACCTTCTCTCGATCGCTCTGGGCGGGGACAGTCACATTCGCGTGGCGCGCGATGGCCAGATCATTGTTGGGCCGGAGCGCGTGATGCCGTTGGCGTACCTGGCGCACCAGTATGCAGACGTAGGGAGGCGGCTCAGGGCGCTGGCGCGACGGCAGTGGTCCCAGGCGACGCCCGACTGGTTGGAGTACTGGCATTTATTGCGCGAGCCGCCGCCCGGCCTGCTCGAGAGCAGCCAGGAAGAAGCCCTCGTCGCTTTGCTGCGTGAGGGCCCCATGCCGGTGCCGGAGATCCTCAAGCACCTGAATGTGCTCCACGTCGGCCAGGTTCACGTGGCCGAGTTGGTACGCCAGGAGATCATTGGTAAGGCCGGCTTGACGCCCACCGACCTGATGCATGTGGAGGGCAGCTACGCGCTCTGGGACGCCGAAGCCGCAGAATTGGCGCTCCAGGTATTCAGCCATCACGTGCAGGCCGCGGTCCCGGCTCAGCGGGAGCCCGCGCAGGTCCGCAGGCGCATCTGGGAACGCGTCACGGAGATGGCGGTGTATGCGATCGTGACCTTCCTGACGGATAAGCAGCTCCCACCACCCGGCGCCGTTGATCCCGAGCGGGAGGAGAGTATCGGTCCGTGGTTTCTGCACAACAGCCTGTATCATCTTCACCCACATCTTGCGACCGAGTTTCGCCTCAATGTCCCGATCATCGGTATCGGCGCACCGGCCGGGCTTTTCCTGGGGCCGGTGGCCGCGGCGCTTCACACAGAACTTGTGCTGCCCACGCACCACGAGGTAGCCAATGCGGTCGGCGCGATCGCAGGAAGCGTGATGGTAACTGAAGAGGTGTTGGTCTATCCGCAGCTGGATGCCGCGGGCCTGGAGGTGCTGGGCTATTACGTGCAGACAGGCGACCAGCGGACCGAGATCGATGAGGTCACCGAAGCGCTGGCGCAAGCGCATGCGCTGGCCCATGAGCGGGCGCTGGGCGGCGCGCTCCGCTCCGGCGCGGACAATCCCCAGGTGGTGGTCGAACAACTCACCGACGGGCTTGACACCTATCGCATTCGCGCCAAGGCTATGGGTAATCCCCGCCTGGCGCATTAAGCGCGGGAGCGCAAGGTGCACTCTGCAGCGTTTGCGTTCTACGTGGCTAATCGGAGGAAGTGATGGAATCAGTTGTGCGACCCGACACGCAAAGAGCATACAACCTGATCTGTGAGAAGATCATTACGCTGGAATTGCCTCCTGGACATCCCATTCACGAGCAGCAGTTGGCCGAGACGTTGGAGATGGCCCTGAGCCCGGTTCAGGAGGCGCTGAAAATGCTGGCGGACGATCACCTGGTCCGCGTGACAGCACGACACGGCTTCTATGTGGCTGATGTGAATGTGCCGGATCTGGATCAACTCAGTGAGCTTCGCCTGGCGCTGGAAGGCCTGGCCGCAAACCTGGCCGCGCAGCGCGCCACCCCTGATGAGATCATCGTGCTGCAGGCCCTGCGAGAGGAGCAGACCACGGCCGACCCGGCTGAGACGCGGCGCCTATTCGAAATCGACCACAAGTTCCACCAGGCGATTGCGAAGAGCGCGGGAAACAGGTATCTCGCCCAGACGCTGGACCACTTCTTCGGGCTGTCCCTGCGCCTGTGGTATCTCGTGATGCCCCACCTGGACTTCCTGCCCGGGTCGGTCGGCAAACACCTGGACATCGTGGATGCGATCGCCCGGCATGATTCCGCTGCGGCGGAGCAGCTGATGCGGGAGCACGTTGCGGAATTCTACAAGAACGTGCGAGCCTTTTTGCTGACCCGTTGAGACGGGAAGGAAAGATGGAAGAAGGAAGACGGCAAATGGGAGCAGATCCCGGTCCGGCAGCCCCGACGGCGACCCCGGTCCCCCGGGCGACCGTGCGCGTCAGCTATGGCGCCAGGTCCGAGACGGTCTCCGTGGACCAAGGCAGCGTGCTCAGCGATGCGATCATCGCAACCGGCCTGCCGTTCGAGCAGCCGTGTGCGGGTCGCGGCACCTGTCTCAAGTGCAAGGTGATGGCAGCGGCGCTGATCCTGGATCCGGATGCGGGTCTGCCGCATGCGGATGCGGGTCTCCCGCATGCGGATGCGGGTCTCCCGCATGCGCTAAGCCCGTTGGATGACCTCGAGCGTCGCGGGCTGACGGTTGCGGAACGCGCGGCTCGCTACCGGCTTGCCTGTCGGGCACGGGTCTTCGGCGATGTCGATGTCACCCTGGCTCCGATCGTCGTCTACTCCAACAAGATCTTTCGCGCGTGCAACGATCACAAGCGGCCCGACGCGCCGTTGGGCCTGGCAATCGACCTTGGCAGCACGACCGTGGCAGCCTTCGTCGTCACCCTCGACCGAAAGCAGGTCTGCGCGGGCGGCGCCGGCCTCAACCAGCAGACCGCGTTCGGTGCGGATGTGATCTCACGCCTGGCTGCCGCGCAGATCGGGCCGGAGGTGACGGAGCGCGCGTCCGTGCTGGCCCTGTCTTCCATCGTTCAGGCCGTGGACGCGCTGCGTCTGAGCACCAACGCGCGAAAGCGCATCCGCAAGGCGGTGATCGTCGGCAACTGCGCCATGCACCACCTCCTCCTGCGCGCGCCCATCGACACGTTGGCCGAGCTGCCTTTTCAGCCCTCCGAGCGGGATACGCGGCGCTTTCAGTCGGGCACGGGCACCACACCCGCAGACGCGAACCCATTTGCCGACATCTTCCCTCCGGGCGTCGAGGTCTTGCTGCCCCCCTTGATTGGCGGGTTCGTCGGCTCGGACGCGTTGGCTTGTCTCCTGTATTACGGATTTGACCGCGCAACGGAACCCTTGGCCGCGATCGACCTCGGTACCAACGGAGAGGTGATGGTCACCGACGGCCGCCGCATCCTGGTCGCATCGACCGCGGCCGGCCCCGCATTCGAGGGCGTGAACATCTCCTGCGGATCGCGCGCGGTGGACGGCGCCATCACCGGCGTCGACCTGGTCCCAGGTTCGCCGCCCGTTGTAGAGACGTTGCATGCAACGTCTCCGCATGCAACGTCTCCACAAGGCGCGCCGTCTCTCCGGCTTCGCACGGTCGCGGATCAGCCGCCGGTTGGGCTGACCGGATCGGGCCTTCTGGAACTGGTTTACAAGCTGCGCCTTGCCGGCGTCATCGAGCCCAACGGCCGGCTGGTTTCCGAGCACCCCGTGTTCGGCGACCGGCTCAGCATCGACGTTCAGGAGGGCCCCGAAGGCCCGAACGCTGTGCGCCAGTTCCTGATCGCCGAACCGGACGCGACTGTAGAGACATTGCATGCAACATCTCTACACCTGACGCAGCACGACATCCGAGAGCTTCAGAAGGCAAAAGGCGCGATCCGCGCGGCCATCGACACGCTCATGGCGCAGCTCGACCTGGCCCCCGCCGACCTGACCCGGGTCATCCTGACCGGCTCTTTCGGCAGCCAGCTTTCCATCGATGCCGTCATCGGCCTGGGCATGACGCCGCCGGTCGAGCCCCGGATCATCGAGATG
>CAYLZG010000155.1:0-223 GCA_964387985.1 uncultured Anaerolineales bacterium
TAGCATCAGGCCAACCAGATGAATCAGATTCGCGGATCAAGTCAATCATGGTCAGGTCAGCCGACGTGGCGGAATGGCAGACGCTGCAGACTTAGGATCTGTTGCCCGTAGGGCGTGGGGGTTCAAATCCCCCCGTCGGCACTAAATCTCCAGCACGCAGCTCTCTTCTCCTGTGATATACTGCGGCCAGAGGTCGTTTTCCGGTTGGAGGGAGTTGTGGCGG
>CAYLZG010000155.1:233-6251 GCA_964387985.1 uncultured Anaerolineales bacterium
ATACGTTTTCACCCCGGCAGCACGGTGGCCCCTGGCGGCCGCCATCCTCCTGGTTGCTATCGGAATCTACAGCTGGTGGCGACGCGACGTCGCCGGCGCGCGCTGGCTCGCCATCGGCTCCTTCGTTGGCTGCGTGATGTCGTTCAGCACCCTGCTGGAGATCACGGCGGTGCTGCCCGCGGCCAAGCTCGGCTGGCAAAGCATCGCGGCCGCATTTGTTCTGCCAACCGTCACGGCCATGACGTGCTTCGCCCTCGACTACACGTCTGCCGGTCGCTGGCTGACCCCTCGCATCCTGGCCCTTATCTGGATCCCCGCGCTCCTCGGCCTGCTGGTGATCTTCGCCACCCGCGGCGATGTGCTCGGGCCCGCGCAGATTGCGGCCGATGGGACGGTGCATAGGACCGCTTCCACACTGGGCAGGATTTTGCTGGCCTGGGGGATCGTCCTGTTCCTGGTCAATACGGCGGCCTTCCTCTGGCTGTTCGCCCGCTCCCCGCAGCACCGCTGGCCTGTGGCCCTGATGCTGGTGGCACAGATCGCGGGCCGCGGCGCCTTTGCCCTCGATGTCGTCCCCCCGGATTCGCCGGTCCCATTCGATCCGCTGGTCGGCGGCACGCTCCTGAGCTGGGCAATGTACGCCATCGCCCTGTTCGGCTTTCGCATCTTCGACCCGCTGCCCGCCGCACGCCTGGCAGTGCTCGAGCAGATGCACGCCGGCGTCGTGGTGTTCGATCCCGGCTGGCGCGTGCTCAGCCTGAATCCGGCTGCTGAGATGGCCCTGGGCGTGCAAGCCGGCTTGGCGCGCGGCCGGAACTGGCAGCAGTTGCTGCCGACAGAGCAGCTCCTTCCCACGCTGCCGGATCCCGCGACGTACCCTGCGGGCGGCGGCGTCGTCGACCTCCCCGACACGATTCTCGGTGCCCGGCACTACTCGCCGGCGCTCTCGACGCTCACGGACTTCCGCGGCCTGCCGGTCGGTCACCTGCTGATTCTGCGCGACGTGACGGAGCAGCGCCGCGCCGAGGCCGAGACGCAGGAGCGCCAGCACCTGCGGGCCACGCTGCGCGAGCGCGAGCGGCTGGCGCGCGAGCTGCACGACGGCATCGGCCAGGCCTTCGCCTTCACCAACCTCAAGCTGGGAGCCGCCCGCAAGCTGATCGCCGACGGCAAACTGGCAAAGGCCGACGATCAGCTGGCAGCCCTCGAGCGGGTCGTCGCCGGCGCGCACGCCGACCTGCGCGAATACATCCTCAACCTGAACGCGGGGCCGAGCGAAGAAAGGCCCTTCCTGGCGGCCCTCCTCAGGTACATCGACGGCTACCGCCTGAATTACGGCATGCAGGTCGATCTGTCCGTCGACGCCGGGATAGACGACGGGGTCATCCCGATGGAGGCGCAGATGCAGCTGTTCCGCATCCTTCAGGAAGCCCTGTCCAATGCCCGCAAGCACGCGAGTACGGACCGCGTGTGGGTGTCGTTCGAGAAGGCAGATGGGCCGTCGATCCGCATGCGCACCCGCGACAACGGGCGGGGGTTCGATGTGCTGCCGGTGAACCCGGACGGAACGCCACAGGCCCCGGACGGGCATTTCGGGTTGCGCTTTATGCGTGAGCGCGTCGAGCAGTTGGGCGGCGCGCTGCGGATCGAATCGGCCGCGGGCCAGGGCACATGCGTCGAGGTGGAGGTGCCGCTATGAGAGTCCTGATCGCCGACGATCATCCCTTGCTGGTCGACGGGCTGTGCAGCCTGCTTGACGCGCACGGCATCGAGGTGGCCGCCGCAGTCGGCGATGGACAGGCAGCGGTCGCCGAGGCGCTGCGCCTGGAGCCGGATCTGGTATTGATGGACATCAGCATGCCCGTATGCGACGGGCTGGCCGCCACCCGCCTGATCAAGGCGCAGCGGCCGGACATGAACATCGTCATCCTGACCACCTCCGCAGAGGATGAAGACCTGTTTGAGGCGATCAAGAGCGGCGCGTGCGGTTACCTGCTCAAGAGCACGGGCGGTCCGGCCTTTATCGAGGCGCTACACCGGCTGGAGCAGGGCGTCCCGCCGTTCTCGCCCGGATTGGCAGGCAGGCTGCTGCGCGAGTTCGCACGCCAGGCTGGAGGAGATAAGGAGACAGGGAGAGGTGGAGAGGTGGAGAGACCCGGTCCCCCGGCGTCCCCGGCTCCCCCTGTCGCCGCGCCGTCCCCATCCGCGCTCAGCCCGCGCCAAGTCGACGTGCTGCGCCTGGTCTCGGCCGGCCTGACGTACAAAGAGGTCGGGGCGCGGCTCGCGCTGAGCGAGGAGACGGTGCGCTATCACATGCGTGAAATCATGTACGCGCTGCACCTGGAGAACCGCGCCCAGGTCATCGCCTACGCGGGTGAGCATGGCCTGAAATAGGCGCTGCAGCCCGCCGCCTGCCTCGCTATCCTTCCTGACTATCACAAACGGTAGTCCGCATCCTGTTGCGGACTACCGTTTTGTTAACGGTTTCGGTAGTGACAGGGCCCTCTGGATTTGCTATCCTCGTTTCATGTCCAGCACCCCACGTTCTGTCATCCTTTACGGCGATTCGCTGCTCTTGCAGGGCGTGCGCGCTGCCCTGGCGCGGCGTCCGGACGTGGAACTGCACGTCCTGGGCCCGGCGCTGGAACGACCGCTGGATTTGATCCGAGCCTGCTGCCCGGCTGTGTTCATTTTCGACCTGGCGGCAGTCTCTCCGGACTTTCAACTCGCCCTGTTGCAGCAGCCCGGGCTGCGGCTGGTAGGTCTTGAGCCCGAGACGCACCAGGCTATGGTCTGGTCCGCGCGGCAGGAGGTGGCCCGCGTCGCCGCAGACCTGCTCGACGTCGTTTACTGGTCTGGTGTGCAGGGCGGCCAATGCGACGATCTTTGATCTGGATGCCTTGCCGCAGGAGCTTATCTATGCCCTGTCAACAGCGCTGACCCGGCTGCCGTGGCAGCCGCAGCTGCTGATGATTGGCGTTGATATGGAGACCAGCCGGGCCGTGCTGTGGTCGAACAGCACATGGAGGGCTTGGACCAGGCGATTCATCTGGCAGCACCGACGAGGGAATTCACAAGGAAGGTAAACCTGGAGAGTTTCCGGGAGAGGGGTGGAGCTGAACGATTCGAATCACATCAATGAACATCTCAAGACGATCCTTCTGCAACCTTGACTTTTTGATAAAGGAGTACCTGATGAGAACGAAGCTATATCTATTTATCGTTCTGGCCCTGCTCGCGATACCGCTTGTAGCAGGCGTCAGCCCGGCAGCGGCGCAGAGCGCGAGCACGATCACCATCGGACCGGATGAAATCCTGCATGCCACTTATGCAACGCCCTACACCCAGCAGTTCACCGCTAGCGGTGGGGTTGACCCGTATACCTTCTCACGGGACAACTCGTACTCGTCGTACCTGACCAACTTCACGATCAGCAGCGCTGGCCTCCTCTCAGGCACCGCGATCACTGGGCAAAAGCCGGGCAGCTATCCCATCACGATCATCGTCCAGGATGCGAGCGGGGTAACAGCCAGCCGCCCCTATACCCTGGTGATCGACAAAGTGGCGCCCACCATAACGCTGGGTTACTACCCCGAAACCAGCCTCTACGGTAACCCAATCAACGTGTATGCCAACCTAATCGATCCGTCGAACACCTTGCAGGGAGGCGGGGCCGTCGCATTTTCGGTGGATGGGAGCCCGATCACAGCTTGCCAATCGGAGACACTGCTTGGCAATCAAGCTACTTGCAGCATCACCCAGCCCCTTTCCGTCGGCGAGCATACCATTACTGCCACGTACACGCCCGGGGGGGTTGCCTTAGATTATTACCTCCCCGCCTCAACGTCGATTACCCGCCTTGTGGAAGCCGGCAGCTATGGCATCCATGGGACCGTCTTCCAGGACAATAACCAGGATGGCGTGCGGGACGAATCAACCGAGCCAGTGCTGGATTACCAAACGGTCAACGTGAATTACTGCGAAGACGCTCTCATCGGGACGGCCGTCACGGATGGGTACGGACAGTACTTGTTAAGCGGTGTACCCGGCGGCCAGTGCGTCACCGTCGGCGTAGCTCTGCCAGAGGGCTGGGTCCAAACAACGCATCTCCCCGCATACACTCTGAGCGCAACCATTTGGGGTCTCGATATCGGCGTCTACAACCAATCCGGAGTCAGTCTGGACTCGTCCTCGCTCCCGGAGGCCGGACTGGGCGAAGCCTACAACGCGACGATCACCGCCTCCGGCGGGACAGCGCCCTATAGGTACGCATTCATCGCAGGCTCTCTGCCGCCCGGCCTGACTTTGAACGAGGATGGCACTATCAGCGGTATGCCAACCGAAGAAGGGCGTTTCGAATTCTGGGTCCAGGCAACAGACGCGTACGGCGACCAGAGCGGCGCATGGTGGTGCTACATCTACGTTGTTCGGCACATCGATGGGATCTTTGATCTGACGTCAGATCAGAACCCGTCCACTACGGGCCAGACGGTTACCTTCAAACTAACGGGGATCAGCGACTATATCCCCGAAGGTGGGACAGACCCCCTCCTTCCGGTGGGTTACGTCGCATTCCAGGCGGACGGAAGTGATCTAGCGGGCTGCAAGCAACTGCTACTGAACTACGACGTGACTGCCGGTCCCGGAAACTACCCGGCTACCTGCACCACCGATACGCTGGCGGTCGGTGAGCACACCATTACAGCATCCTTCGCCGCTATGTACCCTTTCCGTCCCGTAATCCTGACCCTATCGCAGGTGGTCAGTGCGCCGGCCCAAACTGCGGTTCTTACCGCTATTAGCCCGGCTTCAGCGGTGGCTGGATTGGACGACGTGACCTTTACGGTCACCGGCAGCGGCTTTGTGTCTGGATCGATAGTGCGCTGGAACGGTGTGGACCTGGCGACCACCTACGTTAACGACACCCAACTGAGCGCCTTGATCCCCGCCAGCAACCTGGCGAGCGTTCAGACCGCCCAGGTGACGGTCGATACATCCGGCAGCACCTCGAACATCCTGGCCTTCTTCGTGACGGAATCTGCCGCCGGCGTGACCAGCCAGGACGTCGCCAGCGGCGATGACAAAACCGCGGCTGCCGGCACGGCCACCGCTACGGCGACTGGGAATGGCCTGCTGGCAGTCGCCCAGTACGACGCCAACCCGGGCGGCACGCCGAGCTTCAGCGCCAGCGGCAGCTACTTCGACGTGTACACCGCGCCGGGGAACACCTTCAGCCAGGTGGAGATCGCGGCCTGCGGCCTGAACGGTGGGGATAAGCTCTTCTGGTGGGACGGCGCAAACTGGGTGAAGGCCAGCCCGACAACCTATGCCGATGGCTGTATCACCCTGATCGTCACCGACAGCAGCTCGCCCACCCTCAGCCAGCTGCAGGGCACCTTCTTCGCCGCGGGCAATACCGCCCCGA
Source organism: uncultured Anaerolineales bacterium (assembly GCA_964387985.1). GTDB lineage: Bacteria > Chloroflexota > Anaerolineae > CG2-30-64-16 > CG2-30-64-16 > JALOOB01. The sequence continues at coordinate 5,659 of CAYLZG010000155.1, forward strand.
CCGCCAACCCCGGCGGGCCGTACCTGGCCGCCATCAACACCGCCATCACCTTTGACGGCAGCCTCTCCGCGGATGCGGACGGCGACGCCCTGACTTATGCCTGGAACTTCGGCGACGGCAGCACCGGCACGGGCGCGATGCCCACGCACGCCTACGCGGCCGCCGGCGTCTACAACGCCTGCCTGACGGTCAACGACGGGGCGCTGGACTCAGCGCCCGCCTGCACGATGGCGGTGGTCTACGACCCGAGCGCCGGCTTCGTCACCGGCGGCGGCTGGATCGACTCGCAGCCCGGCGCGTACAAACCGGACGAGAGCCTGAGCGGCAAGGCTACCTTCGGCTTCGTCTCCAAGTACCTCAAGGGTGCGAGCGTGCCGAGCGGTAACACCGAGTTCAACTTCGAGGCGGGCGCCTTCAAGTTCCATTCGGCCAGCTACGACTGGCTGGTGGTCAGCAAGGACCAGGCGACCGGCCAGTTCAAGGGCAGCGGCATGGTCAACGGGGCGCTGGCTCCCGACGGCAGCGCCTACAAGTTCATGCTGTGGGCCGGGGATGGTTCTAGCTCCGGTGACGCCGATACCTTCCGCATCCGC
>CAYLZG010000155.1:6261-10190 GCA_964387985.1 uncultured Anaerolineales bacterium
GAAGACGCCGGCGGCGCAGAGCATGACGTCTACGACAACGGCTTCGACCAGGCCATCGGCGGCGGGAGCATCGTCGTCCATACCGGCAAGTAAGGAACAGGCCCTCGGGGCTCTGGATGATGAGAACTACGTGAACGACTGACGAAGGGCGATGCCCACCGAGGGGCCGCCCGATGAGCGGGTAGCCACGACTTCATCCTGTCTGGACTGCACTCCCCGGCCGCTACGACCGGGGAGTGTGGTTCGTACCACGGCTGCTCTAGATGGGACAGGATCGGCTTTTTGGCCGAAGTCCAGCCATACAGGCTTAGGATCGGTTGGGCATAGCCCGTGGGGGTTCAAATCCCCCCGCCGGCACTAAAGTAAACACAAGGCCTGCGAAAACCGCTCAGGATGGGCGGTTTTTTCGTTATGGAACACTGGAAGATGACTATCAACCCGTGAACGAAATACCGTTTGACAGCGAGAGCAGAGGCATGGTAAAACGGTTCACCGTACATCAGAAAACCAGCTTGTCGCATATTCGCAAGGTTCATCCGCCGTCGTGGTAGCAGCCACCACCCGCTTCTTGAGGAAGGAGTTGCCTTGCAAACACAAAAACTGTTTTCTGCAGGCATCACTTGGGTCTGGTTAATCGCTGTTCTCCTGGCGCTAAACCCAGTGCTTCCGGTGCAGGCCCAGGATGAGCGGGCAACAGTGCGTCTGGATGGCCGGACCATACTGCGCGTCGGCCCCACCGATGAAGTGGATGCAGCTACACGCGCCCGCCGAATTGAGCAAAGGCTCAACACACTGCTTGAAAACCCCAATGCCATTGCGCCGTCCTTGATTGAATCACTCGGCAATGAGCGTATTGTCACAGTCTCCGGTGTACCGATTGTAACGATCAGCGAGTCAGACGCGGAAGACAACTTGACCACGATCGATGCATTGGCGATACAGTGGTCCCAAATTATCGACAGCCAACTGGCACGCGGACGTGAGCGACGACAGACTGCTGCCTGGCCAGTCCAAGTCATCATTGAAAGTGCGCTTGCCCGACTCGCAGAGTCTGTTTCGAACGTTCTGCCCCGCGTGATCGCCGCACTGCTGATTATCCTGTTCTTTTGGACGATAGCCGCTGTATTCAGACGCCTGATGCGACTGTTTTTCATGCGCTTCGTTAGGGATCTCACCATCGAAAACCTGATCAAGCAACCTATTTATTATTCGATCTGGGTGTTAGGAATTGCTATCGCCATCAATGCACTCGGGCTCGATCCACAAACCGTTGTCACCGGCATCGGTCTGACCGGCCTCGCGCTCGGCTTTGCACTACGGGACATTCTATCGAATTTTGTGAGCGGCATCCTCATTCTCATTATGCGACCGTTTGAACTTGGCGATCAGATCGTAATTGGGGACACGGAAGGTAGCGTTGAACGAATCGAATTGCGAGCAACCCAGATTCGCACCTATGACGGGCGCGTTATCCTCGTACCAAATGCCGAACTCTTCACGTCGCGCATCACCAATAACACCGCATCGCCGGTCAGGCGCGGCAGCGTTGAGCTCTTTTTGGGTTATGACGTCGATCTGAACGAAGCACTGGCGGTGATCGAGCAAGCGGCCGAGGAGACGGAAGGTGTTCTGGCGGACCCAAAAGTTTCACTCCGTCTGCGGGATTTGGGCCAGGATGATATTGTGGTGGAGGTCCGCTTCTGGACCGACTCGCGGCGCTCGGATTTCCTCGCGACCAGTTCCAATGTCAGGCGCACCGCTGTCAGCGCACTTCGAGCGGCAGGTATTCCGCTGCCCGACCCGGACGCACGTTTTTTCGAATTCAGAAAGGACAAACAAACTTCGCGTAACTCATGAACCGACGCCGTGTCACGTTTGACCGTCATCAGGGCACAGCGGCCGATCAGGTCTTACGTCCAGTGACCATGCTAAGGCCAGGAGATTCAACCAGGGCCACGGATTGACATGACCGATAGGTCAACACAAAAAGACTTCTCGTTTTTCGGATTTGCCCACCGGTCCGGCTCGCTGTCCTGGGCACACAAACCGCCCAGAACAGGCCGTTCTGAGCGGTTCCTGTGCTCCTCTGGCGCTTCAGGCTTCCGTTATTCGAACAGTTCCATGAAAGCGTAGAAGCTTTCAGGAGACCCTCCTGAGATAACCACCTTCCCGTCGGCGACCGCGGTCTGCGGATCAACCTTGTACAGAACCAGATGCTTCCAGGTCAGGGTGTCCGTGTTGATCACGAACTGCTCGGCGCCCGCATCGGGAGGATCGATCTCGAGGATGCCCTTGCGGACATTCAACGTGTAATGGGCCGGCGCCCTGGGGTCGTTCTTCTTGACGTCGGTCAGCTGAAGGCCCACCAACATGTCAACTGGTATGGCCTTGGCAGCGACAAGGTTGACGGCCAGGATGCGGTGCAGGGTGTCCATGGGCATCAACTCGACGTTGGCTTCCTGGATCCTGGAGAACGCAAACTTGGGGGCTCCGAAGATGAACGGCGTGTAGTTTTGACCGGTCATCAACAGGTAGTCGGACAGAAGCATGTTGCGCGCTTGAGAGTTCATCGTACCTTCTGCCAGCTTCAGCATCGCCGTCTTCTTCGTCTCGAGGGCCACGGTGTTGGCCGGGTCCAGCAGGAGCACATCGTCGGCGAGCCTTAACGCCCACTCCAGGTTGATCGCCAGAGCCTCCTGGGCCTTGCTTGCCAGGTCGCCGTCGCCTTCCACCAGGAAGGCCGACATCTCTGCCTCGCTTTGGGTCGACTGCGGGAAGAGATCCCTGATTGCGCCCGTGTAGTAGCCCCGGTAGTACCGGAAGATATGGAAGATGTTCCAGTCTTTCGTGCCATACGTCTCCTGCAGGTAGAGATTACCGGCGAGATGGTCCGGCAGCCGGATCAAGTCCTTCATCTCTCCCGCTGTGAGGCCCTGGTTCAGGTAGTGCACCGTCTGGTCGTTGAGGAACTGGATCGCATCACTGAAGTTGGTGAGGTATGTGCGGACGTTCTCTGCTCCGGATGTGATGGGATGGGCGCCGTGGAGCGCTACCAGGTGTTCAGGATCGAGACTTCTGCAAACCTTCAGGCTGTTGACGTAGTCCAGCGGATCCCGCAGGCGACTGCCTCGCATCGTGGCCAAGGCCGGGAAGGCCTCGTACAGGATGGCGATCTGGATGAGGACGCGCTTCTGCGGCAGCCATACGAGGAGGACATCCTGCGTCTCGCCGGCGGCCGGGATGAGTTCAATCTGGACCCCGGAGATCGTCAGCTTTGTCCTGTCTTTGATGGTCTTCGTGGGTGGCAGAAAGCCTTCTGGTCCCTTGATCTGTCGGCCAGCCAGGACGTAGCCGGCGTACCAGCCTGGAATAGGGTTGCCTGCCTGATCCGCAGTGGGTGCGTCCATGAACAGAAGCCCCGTCATCTTCACGCCGCCCTCAACGCGCGACGGATAGAGCTGGCCAAACCACTCGCTGAACAGGGAGCTCATCAGGTCTTGGTGACCGATGATCTCCGTCTGCTCCTGGGCGAAGACGGAGGCGCCGTTGATGTGGCAGTCGTGGTGGTGGGTGTAGATGATCGCTTTGACGGGCTTCCGGTCGAAGATATTATCCAGCGCGGCATTGAAGCCGGCCTTGGCGGCTTCTGCCGCGGCGATGCTCTCTCCCGGATCGACAACGATCAGGCCGTTGACGCCCTCGATGAGTGTCGGGTTATCCCGGTTGTACCCCCGGGCAACATAGACACCGTCTGTTACGGTCAGCACGGCGGGTGGGAAGAACGCCTGGTACGACGCCAGCAGCGTCGGGTGGACCGGCACCGCTTCCGGGTCATACGGCTCATGTGCCCCTGCCGCAGATGGGAACACAAACAGGCTCAGCAGCACGGCGAGAATGACGAGCTTCTTCATTTTCCTGTCTCCTTGAGG
>CAYLZG010000156.1:0-10092 GCA_964387985.1 uncultured Anaerolineales bacterium
CGCGGGAGCCCTACGAGGTCGGTCGCTACGGCGAGACAGTGGAGCGCCTGTTCCGTATAGCGGTGAAGCGCGTGCGGCTCAATGCCACGCTGGGACCGATGATCGGCCTCATTGCCTACGGCACCATCGCGTTGGTCCTCTATGTCGGCAGCCGCGAGGTGATTGCGGGCCACCTGACGCCGGGCCAGCTCATCTCCTTCCTGCTTTACACCATGACGGTCGCCTCGTCGATTGCCAGCTTCACCGGGCTGTACAGCCAGTTCCAACGCGCATTGGGCGCGAGCGAGCGCGTCTTCGAGCTGCTGGATGCCCCGCCTGAGATGCAGGACGATCCGGATGCGATCGAACTCCCTCCCATTCAGGGCGAGGTGCGGCTCGATAACGTCAGCTTCGACTACGGCGACACGGATGAGGCGCGTGAGGTACTCAGAGAGGTCAGCTTGTCGGCGGCTCCGGGCCAGGTCGTCGCGCTGGTCGGACCTAGCGGAGCGGGCAAGACGACTTTGGTGAACCTGATCCCACGATTCTACGATCCCACCGAAGGATGCATCACCATAGACGGGCACGACATCCGGAAGGTCAGGATCCGCAGTCTGCGCGAACAGATCGGCATTGTGCCTCAGGAGACCGCGCTCTTCGGGGGCAGCGTGGGAGACAACATACGTTACGGCAAATTGGATGCGACGACCGAAGAGATCGAAGCCGCAGCACAGGCCGCGAACGCCCATGACTTCATCAAGGAGCTTCCGCAGGGGTACGACACACTGGTCGGTGAACGAGGAGTGAAGCTCAGCGGTGGGCAGAGACAGCGAGTGGCTATCGCACGTGCGCTTCTCAAGAACCCACGCATCCTGATCCTCGACGAGGCCACGTCATCGCTCGATAGTGAATCGGAGCAAGCGGTGCAGGAGGCGCTGGAGCGGTTGATGCGAGACAGGACCACCTTCGTCATTGCACACCGGCTCAGCACCATCACTAACGCGGATTGGATCGCGGTGCTGGACTCTGGGCGCATCGTAGAGCAGGGAACGCACGAGGCATTGCTTGCTCGGGATGGCGGCTTGTATCGCCGGATGTATGCGCTTCAGTTTCGCTGGGATTGGGAGCCATCTCTCAACTCCGGCGATGGCGGAGGGTTAGAGCGTGAGTTGGTCGTTTAAGATCGCCACAGTGTCGGGCATACCTATTCGTGTGCACGCCAGCTTTCTCATTATCCTGGCCTGGGCCGCATGGATCGGATGGAGCAACAGCGACGGTCGATCGGCCGGTGCCAGCGTCGGATTCATGGTCCTGTTCACCCTCCTGCTCTTCCTGTGTGTGGTTCTGCACGAATTGGGACACAGCCTCGTTGCGCAGGCGGTGGGGGTCAGGGTGCACGATATCACCTTGTGGCCCATCGGAGGCGTGGCCCGTTTGTCAGCCATGCCACGCCGGCCGCTGCACGAATTCCTTGTCACTGCGGCAGGACCGGCAGTCAATGTCGTCCTGGCTGTTCTTCTGGCCGGTGTGGCATTGGCATGGATCGGGCCTGAACGGGTGTGGAACCTGCTCACCACCGGTCGCGGGCTGGCCCGCCTGCTCGATGCTCAGAACGGCCAGAGCCTTGTAGTGCTTCTGGCACTCCAGAACGCTGTCCTTGTCGTCTTCAACCTGATCCCCGCGTTTCCGATGGACGGCGGCCGGCTGTTGCGTTCGTTCCTGGCGGGATTTCTATCGTTCCGTACGGCCACCCGGCTGGCATCCTGGGTCGGACAGGGGCTTGCGCTTGTGCTGATCGGCCTGTCGTTTATGCCGCCGGGCAACTTCTTCCTCACGCTGATCGGAGCATTCGTGTTTACCGGCGCCTGGCAGGAACGAAGCCAGGTGATGCTGTCCGAAACATTGCGCGGACTGACCGTACGTGATGCGATGCAGCCCCTGGGTTATCGACTCTCGCGCAATGACCGGCTTGGCGACATCATCGAACACATTGCCGCAACGCCACAAAACGCTTTTGTTGTGGTGGAGGAAGGGCGGCTTGCTGGGCTCATCACCCGCGGCGCGCTCCTGGCTGCGGCACGTAGGGCAGGGAGTGCGGCGACCGTTGGCGCGCACTTACCCGCGACAACCCCGAAGCTGGCCCCTGACCTGCCGTTGACCGATGCGCAGGAACAACTCCAGTTATATCCTGCAGCCGTTGTGGTCGAAAACGGACTCACAATCGGCCTGGTCAGCCGCACCGATATCGGACGGCTGGCAGAAACGCTAGAGATGGTGCGGCACAACCGGATCCGAAGAGGCTGATCGTGCACTTCCTGCAGCAGACGCTCGAGCTCATCCGCATGTTGCTGGCCTGGGTCACGGGCCGTCCCTACCGGCCCCGCACGGACCCTCCGATCGACGGCAGGCCAACAGCGGATGGCTCCTGTGGCGAGCGAGGCCGCTTTGTGATCGTGCAGATCGACGGGCTGGCGCACGAGTATCTGCTGCGCTGCGTAGCCGCAGGACACACGCCGCACATCAAACGCCTCATCGCGCAGGGTCATAAGTTGCAGCGGTGGCGCTGCGGCGTGCCTTCCTCCACCCCCGCGTCCCAGTCCGGTCTCATGTTCGGCAATAACTGGGATATTCCAGCCTTCAGGTGGTACGAAAAGGACACCGGCATGGCGCCGCACTGCAAGTCCCCAGTGTTTGCCGCCCGCATCCAGGACATGATCAGGGACGGCCGGACCGGCATACTCGCAGGCGGCTCCTCTTATGGCAATCTGATCGACGGAGACGCCCGCCTGGCCCTGTTCACACTCTCAGCCATGGGCCGGCAGCGTTTTCTGGAACACCTGCGCGGGCTGGGCTGGGCGTTTCTTTTCGCAATGATCCCCTGGCGCATCCTGCACATCCTGGTTCTGATCGTCTGGGAACTGGCGCGCGATATCGGGCGCACCATCTGGCTCTGGCTCATCACCGGTTTTCGCCGGCGACTCACCCTGATCAAGCCGGTGCTGCAAGTGCTCACCAACGTACTATTCGGCGAGGTGCAGACGTTTGGCGTGCTGTTGGACATCTTTCGGGGGATGCCTGCTGTTTATGTAAACTTCTACGGATACGATGAAGTAGCCCACAGCGATGGAACATTGGGCAAAGAGGCAGTACGAGCGCTGCGGAGAATCGACAGCTACATCGGCGAGATCGACCGGATTCGCCGTGTATACCGTCCGGAGACCGATTTGTACATTCTCTCGGACCACGGCATGAGCCCCGCGCTCCCGATCCAGCGGATCGATACCAAGAAGGCGCTCGGGAAACTCGTGTCCGAATCGCTGGCCACGACAGTGGCCGCGGAAGAGACACTATCGCTGTCGCGCTGGGAAAGCCAGAACGCCGACATCTCGGGCGACAGCTACCGGTGGCTGCTGGATGAGCTCGATGGAATCGAAATGCACCTCTCCCCCCGGGGACAGAGGTTGGCCCGCGCATTGCGCAAGCGGCTGGTGGAGCGACTGCCTCCGGATCCTGATTCTGAGTACGACCTGGGCCGCGGCGCGGATGTGGTGGTCCGCGTTTCTGGCAACGTGGCGCACATCTACTTCAATGTCACCAGCGAGCGCATGGATATAAGTGAGATCGCGCTGCTCTACGCCGGCTTGCTTGATGCCCTCAACGATCATCCGGGCATCGGCCTGGTCCTGGCAGTAGAGGATGGCCGCCCCGTAGTCGTCACCTCACGCGGGACATCTGAACTGACCACCCAACGCCTGCCCCCCGCTTTGGCTGAGCCAGAACAAGCTACCGCAGATCTGGCCCGGCTGCTAAGTTTCCCCCATTCCGGCGACCTCATTGTCATCGGGGCATGGAATGCACATGGCCGGGTAGTGACCTTCGAAGATCAGAATGCCACCCATGGCGGCGTGGGTGGCCCCCAGGACTATCCCTTCTTCCTTACGCCACCCGGGTCCACACTCGACGTTACCCACGTCACCAATTCCGATCAGATCTATCCCTACTTCATTTCCACGTACCACCCCAATACTTGACTTCTGGCGAAATCTGCATAGAATCACTTTGATCTATATAAAACTAATTCAACAAGGTGTTCCATGACCGATGAGTCCAACATGCCCGAACTGCTGGAGTTCTTCAAGGCGCTGGCCGAGCCGAAGCGGCTTCGCATCGTAGGACTTCTTGCCCAGAAGGCCTATACGGGCGAACAACTGGCTGCAATGCTCGAATTGAGCGAAGGAACCATCTCACATCACCTCTCATACCTGGTACACGCAGGGTTGGTTACTGCCGAGACACGAGGCTATTACAACTCATACAGGCTCAGGCTGGACACGATCCACGCAATCGCCGAGCGACTGCTGAGCCGTGACGAGCTGCCCAAGCTGGCTGCCGGTGTCGATCTGGATGCCTACGACCGCAAGGTCATGCGGACGTTTACGGATCAAGAAGGGCGCATCAAGCAGTTGCCTGCCCAGCGGAAGAAGTTCGACGTCCTGCTGAGGCACGTGCTGAAGGCGTTCGAGCATGGAGTGCGATATCCCGAGAAGCAGGTCAATGAGATCCTGTCGTTTTATCACGAAGACGTGGCGTATCTGCGGCGGAGCCTGGTCGAGAGCAAGTACATGGCGCGCGAGGGCGGAGGCGGCGCATACTGGCGGATTGACCCGGTCGAAGGACAGGGGCAGGACTGAACCGCTCGCAGCGCGAACCCGGCAGCAAAGATCTCCGAGGTCGTACCAACCATTGGTTGGCTTAAGATCTCGGAGAGCTGGCAGGTTCAGCCGGTGCGCTGGGCCCGCAGGCCACGAAAGGCAGCAGTGAGCCAGGCCGCGGCCAGGAGCAGAAGCAGCCCGGCCGCGTCGAAGCCGATGAAACGGGCGACGCTCGCCCGTGCAAGCGAATTCGCCTGGGGAAGCGTTGTAAGAATGAGGCTCTCGCCGAGCAGGCCAATGGACTGCATAGTGAGAGCCTCTGCCAATGCGACTCGGAACCTGATAGGGTGCCACAGCGCAACAGCATAGGGCACGTTCCACATCAGGAACAGCACACCCATCCCCCTGACCATCGCTTCCCCGGTCGTCCCCGCGAGCTCAAAGCCGGCGGCGTATGGCGCGGGCGAGACGAGAAAAACCAGTGCGCATTGAACGTTCCAGATGAACACAACGGCAATCAGGAGCCGGCCCAGCCACAGCCGCACGGATCACCCTCCTCACCTTCGCTCGATGGCGCTGCCATGATCCGGATTATGACACAACGAGGGCTGCCAGCCAAGAGGCCGTGCTGGCAGACATGAATCCGAAGTCTAGCCGTTAGCACAGAGTATCCCTCGACTGCGCTCCCCTCGGGCGCTCCGTTCAGGATGCTCTCGCCCCTTGATTAAATGGGTGCACCCGCCAAATCAGCCCCTTGACAACAACAAATACTGCTGGTATTGTGTTCTCAATAGGACTATACGAAATACGGCGCGATATCGCTCGATCCGGAGGCTAAACTATGTCAGGCGGGCAGCTTTTCCTGTTTGATCCAAGAGCCGATGAAGAACCAGAACCCTTGAAGGTTGAGACGGAGAGCTCCCCCACGGCTCCCGATGGCCAGTTGGCGCCGGCCGCCGTTGCTCCTGTCGACCTGGAAGCATCATCGACTGTGGTCGAGGCAGCCAAGGCGTTCCGCGGGCACATGCTGCGCCAGGGCTTCTCCGATAACACGATCAAGGCGTTCCAGGCCGATCTGCGCCTGTTTGCCCGCCACGTGGATGATAACCGGCCTATCGGAGAGATCGCCCAATCGGACCTCGAGGAGTTTATGACCTGGCTGCGAACCGAGCGCGATGTACCTTGCAGTCCCAAGTCATATGCCCGGCGGCTGACAACGCTCAAGGTGTTTTTCGGCTGGCTTTCCGCTGCAGAGGTGCTCAAGAGCGATCCCGCTGCCCCCCTGATCCATATCCATCCCACGACACCGCTGCCCGAGGTGCTGTCGGACGATGAAACGAATGCCCTGCTGGCCGCCACGCGCGACTTGCTCTGGGCCCCGAAGCCCGATGCAAGACCCTTCCTGCTGGTCACTACGGTGCTGCAAACAGGCATCAAGAAGGGCGAGTGCATGGGGATAAAGCTGGAGCACATCGACCTGTCTAGCCCCCAGGCCGCAGTGCTGTTCGTTCGCTATGAAGATCCCCGCAAAGCGCTGAAAGAACGGCGCCTGGGGCTTGGGCCGACTTTTGCTCCTGCCTACCGCCAGTACCTCCGCGAGTACCAACCTAAGGAGCACCTGTTCGAGTGTACGGCCCGCAATCTGGAGTACGTACTGGAGGAAGCCGCGACGCTGGCAGAGATTCCCGGCTGCTCGTTCGAGCAGCTGCGGTGGACCTGCGTGGTGCGCGATTATCGAAATGGGATGCCGGCCGACCAGCTTCGCCAGAAGATGGGATTATCGATGATCACCTGGCGCGAGACGCTGCCGAAGATCCAGAAACTGGCGCGTGGCGCATTATAGGACGCACCAGGGCAAGGATCAGCCGGATCCGGTGAGCGGAATCAACTGGAGGATGAGCGCGACGTATTGCTCGTGGACGTCCAGGTAGGCGCCGCTCCAACCCCCGACAGCATAGATCTTGTTGTTCAGCGGCGCGGCGGCCAGATTGCGCCATTCACCGGGTATCGGCGTACCCAGGCGTGACCAGGCATCGAGTCGCGTGTCGTACTGCTCGTTGTAGGCTTCTGAACCGTCCCACCCACCGCCGAGTGCAAACACCTGCGCACCCACACCGACCACTGCCAGCCCGGCGCGCGGCTGCTTGAGTGGCGCCTTTTCCGTCCAGCCGCCGCCTCCTGCCTCATCGCTACGAGGGTCGTAGGCCAGGACATCCGTCAGATCTGAGCGGCTATCCTGCCCGCCAACCACGTAGAACACGTCCTTGAGTACGGTTGCTCCCGAGAACGCGCGCGATCCGGGCAAAGGCGGACCCTCCGACCAGGCCTGAGTGGAAGGGTCGAAGATCAGCGTCTCGGCACGAAGAGACTGGTCGCTCCAGCCGCCGAAGAGATAAAGCTTCCCGTTCCAGGCCACGGACGCATAGGCCGTCAACGGCCGGGGCAGGGCCGGGCCGGTCTCCCATCGATCGGTTTCAGGGTCGTAGATCTCGAGCACATCACTCACGCCGCCACCGGGCGTCGAGCCGCCAGGAACGTAGATGCGACCGTCCAGGAAGCCCGCTGCGATATTGGCAACCGGAGTCGGCTTGGCAGCAAGCGGCAACCACCCATTAGTGCTGGGATCGAACACCGTCAGGTCTCCGGTCACACCGCCCGGAGTCTCGCCGCCGATCGCATAAAGGCGCCTTCCGTCGCTGGCGAGCGCGAGGCGGCTGCGCTGCCCAGGCAAGGGTGCGCCCGCGTTCCATCGTTGTGTCGCTATCCGTTCGGGCGCAGGTGATTGTGCACGGCCCAGATCGCTGAAAGCTGTCAGCGTTGCCGCCTCACTGCTGGTGCGCTGCCAGGAAGGAGCCACGATGCCCAGCACCACAATCAGCAGCGCCAGAAGACCGACCACGTACTGCCATCGGGCCACCGGATGGCGCACAGGTGCATGAGGCATCAACTCAGGCAGAGGAATAGGTGGCAGCTCCGGCTCAGCTTCACCCCCGGAGACTGCCTGGACCGGCGCGTACATCTCGCCGGGGACCGTCACCCAGCCGCGGCGGACCGCCTCCATGGTAGCCTCGGTGCGTGATTGGACGCCGAGCTTTTCGAAGATGTTGCGAAGGTGAACCTTAACGGTGTTTGGGCTGATGACGAGGTCGCGCGCGATCTGCTGATTGGTCGCTCCGGTCGACACCAGCTTGAGTACTTCGAGCTCGCGCTCGCTAAGGCTGCCAAGATCCTCTGGGACGCTCATATGAAGCCAACACCTGGCTGCAAGGCGAATGGCCCGGCGCAGCCAGGTGCACGGTAACCGCTATGCCCAGTTCATCAAGTACATGGCAAACGGATTAGGCAGATTGGCATGATGAGGTCGGGCGCGCACGCCGTATGCAAACCGGCCGCTATCGGGCACGTCAAAAGCTGCCTCGTACTGGTAGACGCCATCTGCGTGGCCGGTCAACCGCATCGGCAAAGCAACGGCCTCGATGGCTCGCCCATCGCCCTCGCGCACACAAACCAACTCCACCGCAATGTCCTCCGGCGGAAGCACACCGGTTCGCAACGATGCCTGAACCACCAGAGGCGCGCCGATGGTCATTTCACCGCGCTCCGGACCTGCGGCCCTGACAGATACCTGAGCCCAACCCTCCTTCACACGGCTCTCCCACGCTGTCAAAGCACGGGCGCCTGCATAGCCATCATCGCCAACCCGACGGCCCAGCTTATCCGCCGGGGCATAGAACTTGGCGACATAGTCCTTCATCATCCGATCGAAGCTGTAATCGGGTCCCACGGTCATCATCGACGCGCGCATGACCTTCACCCACTCCTCAGGTACGCCGCCTTCATTCCTGCGGTAATACGCGGGCACGATCTGATTCTCCAGGATCGCGTACAGCGAGAGTGCATCCGCCTCATCCTGGGCAGCCTCATTGGGATACTCGCGTTCCGCACCGATGGCCCATCCATTTGTTCCGTCGTATCCCTCACGCCACCAGCCATCGAGCACGCTGAAGTTCGGCACCCCGTTCAGGCCGGCCTTCTCTCCGCTTGTTCCGCTGGCTTCCAACGGGCGCCGTGGGTTGTTCAGCCAGACATCCACGCCCGCCACCAGGTGGCGGCCGATGTTGGCATCATAATCTTCGACGAAGATGATCTTGCCCGCAAAACCGGGTTGCCGGCTGAACTGGTAGACGGACTGGATGAAGGCCTTGCCAGGCTCATCCGCAGGGTGCGCCTTGCCGGCAAACACGAGCTGGACGGGACGCTCAGGGTCATTGAGGATCCGCTTGAGCCGCTCCGGATTGCGGAAGAGCAACGTCGCCCGCTTGTAGGTTGCGAAACGGCGCGCAAAGCCGATGGTCAACGCATGTGGGTCAAGCCCTGTGGCGGCTGCGTTGACGTCTGCAGGCGCCGCGCCAGTGCGCAGCAGCTGTGCAGCGGTGCGCTCGCGCACCAGTGCCAGCATCTCCATCTTAGCAGTTTGGTGCTGGGCCCACAGTGCATCGGCAGGAATATCCGCGACGCCCGCCCAGGTCGGTCGCTCGTCGATCGCGTCGCGCCAATTGGGAGCCAGGTGTCGATCCAGCAGGGCCGCCAGGCCGGGATGAATCCACGTGTCAGTGTGGACGCCGTTGGTTACATAGTCGATCGGCGCTTCGGCCCAGGACAGGCCAGGCCACAGCGACTGCCACATCCGTCGCGACACCTGGCCATGCAGCTCGCTGACACCGTTTGCCAGTCCTGCAGTGCGGAGCGCAAGCACGGTCATGCTGAACTGAGGTCCCCAGGAGTAGTCGTACTGGCCGAGCCTGAGGAAACGCTCCCGATCCAGGCCCATCTTGCCCCAATAATTCCCGAAGAAACGATCCATCAGATCGAAAGCAAACGCATCGTTGCCTGCAGGCACGGGTGTATGGGTCGTGAATAGCGCATTGGAGCGTGCATACCACAGTGCTGCCTCAAAGGGCAGTTGATGCTCCTGCACCATCTCACGGATGCGCTCGAGCTGGAGGAACGCAGCATGCCTCTCGTTCATGTGCCAGGCTGTAGGCTTCACGCCCAACGCGCGAAGGGCGCGGACGCCGCCGATGCCGAGCACGACCTCTTGCGAGATGCGAATCTGAACGTCGCCGCCATACAAGCGCGCCGACAGCTCCCGATCTCCGGGCGCATTCTGCTCCACATCGGTGTCCATCAGGTAAATGGGCACCCGGCCAACCTGGATGCGCCATACTTTTGCATACACCGTGCGACCCGGCAGGTCCACGTGGATGAGAACCTGCTCGCCTTTGCCGTTTACGGCAGGCAAGGCAGGGACCTCGGCGAAATCGAGCTTCTCGTAAATCGCTTCCTGACGGCCATCCGCATCGATGCGCTGCTGGAAGTAGCCCTGCGGGTAAAGAAAACCCACGGCGACAAACGGCAGGCCGAGATCGCTGGCGGTCTTGCAGTGATCGCCCGCCAGGTT
>CAYLZG010000157.1:0-540 GCA_964387985.1 uncultured Anaerolineales bacterium
GAGACTTCCTCGAACAGCTCCTGCAGACCCTCCGCTTGGAACCAGCGGAACGAGTCCAACTGCACCTCGATCAGGCGCGGCAATTCGTAGACGTCGCGAATCCGCGCGTACGATTTGCGCAGGGCGGCATGGCCACCATTTCGGAGATGCGTCATGCAGCGATCACTCCTTGTACAGAAAAGCAAAACACCAAGTCCCCATCCGACTTGGTTCATCTCGGTCACTGAGAGTGAGGGGGATTACTCGATTATTCTTAATGATACGATACCTCGGCACACGGACAGCAATCGCTAATACTATCACATTCTGTATTGCGTGTCAAGCCTGAGTTTTTCTTTTTTGCGCAATCCGCTTTGGGGATGGTCGCCTGAGGAATCCACTTCGTCCAAATAATACTATTGCGTTTTTGCACCTACTATGATATACTATTTTCTGGTCAGACGTGAAAAGCGTGCTTTCCCGGCCCGAACGAGTGCAACGGTTTGGGATATGTCAGGTGTAGATTACGTCTGAAATTTGACCCGGGTTTACGTCTGAAAA
>CAYLZG010000157.1:550-5141 GCA_964387985.1 uncultured Anaerolineales bacterium
GGATAAAGGTTAAAGATTTGCGATATCCGTGAAAATGGGTGGCTCACCCCCTTGCCAAAACCAGGCAAGCGGTGGTAGAATGGCGACACGTGGTAAATTGTGGTAGATAGTGGGAGAGTGCCCCTCTCTACCGACCAGTGAGCGCCGATGGACCTGACATTTCGCGGAGAGTTCGAATACGCTGTTGACGATCGGGGCCGCATGGTGATTCCACCCAAATTCCGGGAGGGACTCACCGATACGGTCATGATCGGTCGTGGCGCAAAAGGCCAGATTTGGGTCTATCCCAAGGCCACGTTCGAACAACATCTGCGTAAGGCTCAGCAGCATACTGACGACGACCAGGATGCCAGCTTCGACATGGGCCAGCGTATCTGGCTCGCTGCCAATGAAGCCGAGGTAGATCGACAAGGCCGCCTACCGCTGCCCGGCCTCTTACGCAGACAATGCGAAATCGGTCCGTCAGTTATTATCGTCGGAAATGGCGATCGTGTCGAGATTTGGAGTCCAGCTCGATGGGATCAGGCTTACAACGAATGGGTGACTGCCAACAAGACCGACGGAGCCGGATTCAATGCTCTGAAGCGATCAGGGCTGCGGCCTTAGGATGGAATGGGCATGATCCATGTCCCGGTGCTCTTGCATGAGACGGTGGACGGCCTGGCGCTACATCCCGATGCGCGGGTCATCGATGGGACACTTGGCGCAGGAGGGCACAGCGAGGGGATTCTGGAGGCTACTGGCCCAAATGGGCGGCTGCTTGGAATCGACAGGGACGAAGAAGCCATCATCCGTACCCGCCAGCGGCTGGCGCGCTTTGGCGAACGCGTGACGTTGCGTCAAGGCAGCTTCGGTGAATTGGGTGCAATTGCGCACGAGCTTGGTTTTACCAGTGTCCAGGGCGTGGTGCTCGACCTGGGGATTTCGTCCGATCAACTTGACGCTGCGGACCGCGGTTTCTCATTTCAAGTCGAAGGTCCGCTTGACATGCGAATGCATGCGAACGATCCGCTTACAGCCGGCGAGATCGTTAATGAGTGGTCACAGGAGCAGATCGCAGATCTGATCTATCAGTATGCTGAAGAGCCTCGCTCACGACGGATTGCAAGAGCCATCGTCGCAGCCAGGCCCCTGCGCACCACGACAGAGTTGGCTGAGGTGGTCGCGCAGGCTTTGGGTGGGCGCAAAGGACACCGCATCCATCCGGCGACGCAGGTGTTCCAGGCGCTGCGCATCGCAGTCAACGACGAGTTGGGCGCCCTGAAGGCTGCGCTGCCGCAGATAGTGTCCCTGCTGGCACCCGGTGGACGCGTAGCAATCATTGCGTTCCACTCGCTCGAGGATCGCGCAGTAAAGCGGTTTTTTCAGCAAGAAGCGCGTGACTGTATTTGTGACACGCTTCCGGGCTACACAAGCTCTCGGGCGCCGCAACCGTGCCAATGTGGGCACCTGGCTACCTTGAGAATCGTGACTCGCCGGCCCGTCCAGCCGAGCGAAGCGGAAGTAGCCCGTAATGCGCGCAGCCGCAGTGCGAAACTACGTATTGCCGAGCGCCTGCCAGCACGTTGAGGTTTGTGGTTTCTGTTGATCGTAAGTGAGTTTTAGCGTGATTGTGGAGGGAATCTATCATGTTGCACCGACCCGCCTCTGCACCAGTATGGGCGCCTGCCCGATGGCTGCACCAACGCCGCGGAGCATTGACCAGCCCGACATCGAATTTGCTCCGCTACGTCCTGGCGGCGGCAATACTCACGGCCATCGGTTGCGCATATCTGTGGCAGGTTAACAGTCTTTCCGATATCCATGACAAGACCGTCGTGCTCCAAAGGGAAGCACGACAACTGGAAACACAAAATGTCACGCTCGCCGAACAGCTGGCACAGTGGAGCACGCCTGCACATGTAGAAAGACGCAGCGCGGACGAAGGCTATGTAGTTGCTTCTCCTCGCGCCATCCGGGAGCCGGTGGTAGCAGCAGACGCTGCTGCCACCAGCCGCTGACAAGGATAGCGCTGCGATGCCTCGATCCAGCGGATCCAGCCGCCGGCGTCCACTTCCGCACGTTGCAGAGCGACGGGCGGAAATGTCTGCTGAGGCGCACGCGGAGTTGGCGGAGAAGTCGGCCAAGGAACAACACCGGCTGCTCATCCAGCGGCTGCGGGTGCTCGCCATCCTGTTTGGGATCTTCATCATCGTTGTCCTCGCCCAGCTTGTGCTCACCCAGGTGCTGAATCTCTCCAAGGGGCCGCAACGGGTGATCGCGCAGGAGGTTGATACCTCACGCGGGCGCATCGTAGACCGCGATGGCGTGCTGCTTGCCACGGACTCCTTCACGTGGGAAATCTATCTCGAACCCCGTCGATACGATCCCAAGACCTTTCCGCCGGATCAGATCGCGCTGGCCGCCCAGGAACTGGGCCTAAACCCCGACGTCATAATGAAGGCACTGAGCGCAGGTGGCGCAGTGGCACAGGTCGCAAAGAATGTGACTCACGAGCAGTGCGTGGCAGCTGACAAAGGCGATGCCGTTCCTCAATGGTTCTGGTGCGATGGCAAGCGCCATCGCACCTACCCGCAGGGGAGCCTGGCCGCGCACGTCATCGGATTTTCGAACCAGGACCAGGTAGGCCAGACCGGTCTCGAAGCTTTTTACAACGACTGGCTGCTTACGTCGGGTGGTTGGAGCCCAGCCGCAGTGACCGGCCCGGGCGAGCCAATTCCGGATGAGTGGGGCGCGTTCCTGCCATCACCCAATGGTCGCGACCTCGTTTTGCACATGAGTGCGCCGCTTCAACACGTGACCGAACAGCATCTGGAAGATGCTGTAAAGAAATACGGGGCATCGTCAGGGTCCATCATTGTGATGGATCCGCGCACCGGCGCAATCTTGTCCATGGCGAACTGGCCGGCATTCGATCCCAACAATTACGCAGCAGCAGAGATGCACTCCCTCCAGAATCCGGCGGTCAGCCTGCTCTTTGAGCCAGGTTCGGTTTTCAAGCTGGTTACCTATGGTGCGGCGTTGGATAGCGGGTCAATTGTCCCGGATCAGAAATTCTACGACGAGGGTGTCAAGATCGTCGGCGGCCAGAAGATCACCAATTCCCAGAAACGAGCTTTGTGGCAGGTATCTGCCTGGGATGCCCTGGCCGAATCGCTGAATACGGTGAGCGCAGAGATCTGCCTGGCCATGGGGCAAGAGACTTTCTACCGTTATGTTCGCCTGTTTGGTTTCGGCAAACCGACAGAAGTCGACCTGGGAACTGAGGTGGCTGGCATCGTGAAGCGTCCAGGATCCGCGCAGTGGAGCCAATTCGACCAGGCGGCGAACTCCTTCGGCCAGGGTATCTCCACCACGCCCATCCAAATGCTGAATGCGGCCGCGGCCATAGCCAATCACGGCACCCTGATGCAGCCCCAGGTGGCCCAGGCCGTCGTCTATGATGGGAAGCTCTATCGCCTGCCCGTGCGCGTGCTCGATCAGGTCGTCCAGCCCGAGACCGCGCGGACATTGACACAAATGCTGGTCTATACGGTGGAAAACTACGACCTGGGCGAGGATCTCGTGCCGGGCTTCCGAGTCGCCGGCAAAACCGGCACCGCAGAGATCCCTGAACAGGCCGGTTATACCAATCTGCTCACCATCACCACTTTCGTCGGCTTTCTTCCTGCGGCCGACCCACAATTGGTGGTCCTGGTGAAGATCAATGAGCCCACAAAAGCGCGTTGGGCCGAGCAGGTCGCCCTGCCGGTCTTCGGCAAGGTCGCGCGCGATGCAGTTCAGATCATGGACCTGACTCCGAACACGGAGAGGCCTTGACGACCGATGGATGTGAATTCGAACGCCATGCTGACACTAAACGACATCGCTGAGGCGTTGTTCGGAACGGCTTTGCCGCCCGCATGGGCCCGCCACCCGATAGCGAACACCGTTGTCGACTCGCGATCCGTCACGCCAGGCAGCCTGTTTGTTGCGCTTGCTGGCGATCGGACCGATGGTCACCTGTATCTGGACGCGGCATTTCGAGCCGGAGCCATCGCTGCAATCGCCGAGGAGCGAGCACTGCAATGCTGCGAACCCGCGGCGACCCTCTGGCCGGATGGAAGCCTGCGGTTCCGGAGCAGTGAGACGAAGGCCGATCCGGGTGACCCGGCTCTGCCGTTGATCTTCATTGTGCCGAACAGCCTGGCTGCGCTGCAGCGGGCCGCGGCGCACTGGCGCGCGAAGCTTCCCGTAGTGACAGTTGGCATCACCGGCAGCGTCGGCAAGACCACCACGAAGGAAACCGCTGCGAATATTTTGTCTGTCCGTTACGCGACTGTCCGCAGCGAAGGCAATCTTAATAATGAAATCGGTCTTCCGCTGACGCTGTTACGGCTCGGTCACGAGCATGAGCGAGCCGTACTCGAGATGGGCATGTACGCCCTGGGCGAGATCACGGAGCTGTGCTCCTGGGCGAGGCCGCGAATCGGAATCGTCACCAATGTTGGGCCTGTTCACCTGGAACGGTTGGGCGCTATCGAGAAGATCGCCCAGGCCAAATCCGAACTACCCCGAGCCTTGCCGCCGGCGGATGAAGGTGGTGTTGCCA
>CAYLZG010000157.1:5168-9959 GCA_964387985.1 uncultured Anaerolineales bacterium
GACCAGAGGGTCGTCGCGGTTCAAGGTGGTGTTGCCATCTTGAACCGCGACGACCCTCTGGTCTGGACCATGGCCGGCTTGACGCGGGCGCGAGTCATTTCCTACGGCCTCCACGCCGAGGCCAACCTCTGGGCGGATGGAATCGAGAGCCACGGACTCGAAGGGATCCGGTTTCGCTGCCACCATGGCCGCGAGGTTTACCACGTCCGGCTTCCGATGCTCGGTCGGCATAGCGTTCACACGGCCTTACGCGGCGCCGCGCTTGGCCTGGTCGAAGGGTTGAGTTGGGACGAAATCATCCGCGGACTCCAGGACGTACGCGGCCAGCTGAGGCTCATGGTCGTGCCCGGGCTACGCGATACGACGTTGATAGATGACACCTATAATGCCAGCCCGGATTCGTCGCTGGCCGCGCTGAATCTATTACGTGATGTCGCGAACACAAGCCATCGTGCAATCGCAGTCTTTGGTGACATGCATGAGTTGGGAGCATTTGAAGAGGCCGGACACCGGATGGTTGGTGGCCGCGCGGCACAGATCGTGCAGAAGCTGGTTACTGTCGGACGGCGCGCACGTTGGATCGCGGAGGAGGCATTGAGTTCGGGCATGAATATGGCTGACGTACATCCTGTGGAGACAAACACGGATGCGATCGGCATCTTGCAAGGCTTGATCCAACCGGGAGATATCGTACTGATCAAGGGCTCACGCTCCGCGGCGATGGAGAGCATCGTCGACGCGCTGTCGCGCACCCAGGGCGAGCGAACGATGGGAGCACACAAAGCATGATCGAACATGCGCCAATGCCTTTTGCACTGGGTCTTGCGACGGTCTCGTTTCTCCTGGCTGTGGTGTGGGGCCGGCCGTTGATCAATCTGCTGCGCCGCCGCAGCATCGGCAAACAGATACGGATCGAGGGACCCTCGGGCCACCGTTCCAAGATGGGCACGCCCACCATGGGGGGTGTGCTGTTCCTGATACCGGTATTCCTGATCACCGTGGTGCTTAACCTGGCGAACTTTCTCAGCGGCGTTGAGTGGGGCAAAGCAATTCTACGGATCTTCAACTTCGCCGAAGGCAGTCCGCTCATCGGCAAGTCGATCCTGGTCCCGCTTCTCGTCCTGATGGGCTTTGGACTCCTGGGAGCGCGCGACGACTGGACGGGCATCTTCGGGAAGCGGAACGATGGCCAGGGCCTTATAGCCCGCATCAAGGCATCGTACCAGGTGCTGTTGGCCCTGGCGACCGCAGCGGGGTTGTATTACTTTCTCGATCTGCGCAGCGTCGCGATACCGGGCATCAGCGAAAAAATGGATTTAGGCCTCTTTTACATACCGGCCGCTGCGTTTGTGATCGTCGCTATGTCGAATGCGGTCAATCTCACAGACGGGTTGGATGGGCTGGCAGGATCAACCGTGGCGGTCGCCTTTGCGGCTTACGGCATCATTGCGCACTTGCAGGGCCAATTCCCGCTCAGTTCGTTCTGCTTCACGATGGTGGGCGCGCTACTGGCATTTCTCTGGTACAACTCACACCCCGCCCAGCTCTTCATGGGCGACACGGGATCCCTGGCTCTCGGCGCCACGCTGGCTGTAGTTGCCCTGATGACCGGACAATGGCTGCTCTTGCCTATCGTAGGCGTGGTCTTCGTCGCCGAAGCCCTATCGGACGTGCTGCAGGTTAGCTGGTTCAAGTGGACGAGGAAACGCTTCGGGGCGGGCAGGCGCCTCTTCAGGATGGCGCCCCTGCACCATCACTTTGAGCTGCTCGGTTGGTCGGAGACGCACATCGTGTGGCGCTTCTTCCTGATCTCTATCCTGGCGGGCATGACCGGCATCGCGCTGGCCCTGCTATAAGGATGAAATGACTGAGAGATCTGACTGGCAAGCTGCACTGGAGATTCTCCGGCCTCTGGAGGTGATTCTCTACGATGCTGAGGCTTGCGGCGACTGCCGCGAAGCACTTCAGTACGCGTACAAGGGCGCTTCGGAGGCTGTCGCCGTGCTTGCCGGCGGGGCGCCGGACGCGTGCGGTCTGACCACAGTTCACGGGGTGTGGGTCGAATTGACCGCGCTCCCATTGGTTGCTCGGGATGATGGGACCCTGGTCGATGGTGGTGTCTTTGTGAGTCTCGAACACCAGCAGTGTGAAGTCACGGAGGAAGAGGCCGCTGTGATGGCGGCCCGGCTGGCGAGCCAACTGGGTATGACCAGCGGATGGGGCGACGCCCTGGCTGCAGCCTAGCAGTCGAATGAGGAAGAAAAAGTGAGGGAAAGCGTGCACGGTTATGAGGGCTTGCGTGCGACGATCCTTGGCATGGCCCGTCAAGGATTGGCCGCCGCGCGCTTCCTGCTGCAAAATGGCGCACGCGTCACTCTCAGCGACCAGCGCTCTCCGGACCAGCTTGCGACCGCCATGGACGCTCTGACGAGGTTTTCCGGCGACCACGGCGCCGATCAACCGCGGTTTGTCCTCGGCGGTCACCCGATATCGCTGCTCGACTCGACCGACCTCCTCCTCCTGAGCGGCGGCGTCTCTCCCGGGATCCCGCTGGTGCAAGAAGCAAGACAACGCGGGATTGCACTGAGCAATGACGGTGAGCTGACCCTGCGGCACTGCCCGGTGCCGGTCATCGGCATCACCGGCTCTGCGGGCAAGACGACGACGACTACGCTGACCGGACTCATGTTGGAAGCGGCAGGCTATCGCGTCCATGTGGGAGGCAACATCGGCACGCCGCTCATCGACCGGCTCGAGGACATACTGAGCGGCGACAAGGTGGTCATGGAGCTATCCAGCTTCCAGCTCGAGCTTATGGACCGCGGCCCTGCCATCGCGGCGGTTGTCAACATCACCCCGAACCACCTGGATCGCCACCCGTCCATGAGCCACTATGCGGGAGCCAAGGCGAACATCCTGCGCTATCAGGAGCGCGGCGACACCGCCGTGCTCAACGCAGATGACGACTACACGGGTCCGTGGTTAGCGACCGGCCGAGTGCACATCGATGCAGGCGAAGGACAGAACGAAATCTACTTCCCATTGCTCGCCGAAACCCTTGGCTTCAGTCTCGAAGGGGAAGTTTCAGCCGGAGCTTTCCTGGCTGGCGACCGGCTGGTGCTGAGGCTGCCGGGGCACGGCGGCAGCGTGATCTGCCATTCCGGGGATGTGCGCCTCCGCGGACGGCACAATCTGGCCAACGTGCTGGCCGCGGCATGTCTGTCGGGCGCAGCAGGTGCGCCCGTGGAAGCCATGGCAACCGTCGCCTCCACGTTCGGCGGCGTCGAACACCGGCTCGAAGTCGTTCGCGAGCATAATGGCGTCACCTGGGTCAATGACTCCATCGCCACCGCGCCTGAGCGCACGGTCGCCGCCATCCGTTCCTTCACCGAGCCACTCGTTCTTCTCCTTGGCGGCCGTGACAAACATCTCCCCTGGGAGGAATGCGCGGCAGCGATTCATTCTGGTCACGTGCGTCATGTAGTGCTCTTTGGCGAAGCGGCCGAGCTGATTTCTGATGCCCTCGTCCAATACGAGCGAAAAGCTCGCATTGAACCCATCTCGATGCTGAAGGCCGGCGACCTGCCCGCCGCCGTTGCGGCGGCCAACCGGCTGGCGCACGCAGGCAACGTGGTCTTGTTGGCCCCCGGGGGCACGAGTTTCGATGCCTACGAAGACTTTGCAGTTCGCGGCCAGCACTTTCGGGACTTAGTGGAGGCACTATCATGACGGCACAAGCCGCGCGCCGCAGGGCGGACAAGCGCCCCTCGATATGGCCTGCAATTCGCTCCGCCATAACGAGCATGGACTACCAGCTCATTGCCATCGTGATCACTCTTCTGCTGATCGGGCTATTCATGGTGTTTAGCGCCAGCTTTGCGACCCAGGGCACAACGTTCTTCACTCTGCAGCTCAAGTGGGTCGTAGTGGGCCTCGCTCTCTGCGCGATCGTTGCCTTCATCCCTCACGACCTCTGGCGCTTGTTGGCCATCCCGGTGATGGTCGTCACCGTTGCAGCGCTGGTCGCCGTTCTCATCTGGGGAGAGCGCGGCGAGTGGGGCGGGGTCCGCACGTTCACCGGGGCCCGGTTCCAGCCGAGTGAGCTCGCCAAATTGGGCATCGCCATCTACGTATCCGCGTGGGTGGCAGCGCGCGGGAAGCGCGTGGCCAGCTTCAAAGAGGGCTTCTTCCCATTTGCGGTAATCATTGGCCTGGTTGCCGGATTGATCGTGCTCGAGCAGAGCATGAGTATGACGCTGATTGTCCTGGCTATCGGAATTGCAATCTATTTTGTGGGTGGCGGTGTATTGAAGCAGCTTCTGGCCCTGATTGCGATCGGCACACCGGTGCTTGTGTTCGCAATGTGGCAGTTTGGATACCCGCTGAACCGCATACAGAACTGGTATAACGTCTGGTTCAACCCCAGCGAGGCGCCCCAGGAGCTGCTCAAGATCACGATGCTCCTGCGGGAAGGGGGAGGTATCGGTGTCAACCCTGCGACCTGGCAACTGAAAGCATCGGTCTTTGGTTTGTGGAGCGACTTCCTGTTCGCCAACATCGGGGGAGACTTCAAGATCTTCGGAATGCTGGCCGTGGTGGCGCTCTACTGCTGGTTTGGGTACCGCGCCGTGGGCATCTCCCTGAACGCGCCGACGCGCTTCGGTTCACTTCTCGGTGTGGGATTGACCACCTGGATACTGGTGCAGGCCGCCATCCATATTGCCTCATCGCTTTCGATCATTCCCGCAACAGGTCAACCGTTACCGTTTATGTCATATGGAGGCTCATCGC
>CAYLZG010000158.1:0-2613 GCA_964387985.1 uncultured Anaerolineales bacterium
CGGAAAGCCGCCTGTCCATCCGGCCTAGTACTTGCGCGTTGGCAGGATTTCCTTCGCGTTGTCAGGCAGGTAGATGCCTTCCTTCGAGGGCACCCACTTGGGCAACGTCTCACCGTTGACGGCCTTGAGGGCCATCTCGTAGAACTGCGGTCCCAGCAGCGGGTTGCATTCGATGGTGGCATTCAGCTTGCCGGCGATCATCGCCTCAAAGGCGCCGCGCACGGCGTCCACCGAGACGATCTTGATGTCCGTGCCCGGCTTCATGCCAGCTTCCTCGATCGCCTGGATCGCGCCGATCGCCATATCATCGTTGTGAGCATAAACGGCGGTAATATCCTTGCCGTACTTCTTCAAGAAGGCTTCCATGACCTTCTTGCCGCCGTCGCGTGTGAAGTCGCCGGACTGCGAATCAAGCATCTTCATGTCCGGCATGTCTTTGGTGATCTCCAGAAAACCCTTCTGGCGGTCGGTGGCAGGCGCTGAGCCTACGGTGCCGACGAGCTCGACGATGTTCGCCTTTTCGTTCACGATCTTGGCCATCGTGCGGCCAGCGTTGCGGCCCTCTTCGACGAAGTCAGAGCCAATGTAGCTTACGTACATGTCCTCGGGCACGTCTGCGCGGCGGTCAACCAGGATGACGGGGATGCCCGCATCTTTGGCTTCCTTCAGCACGGTCTCCCAGCCGGTCGTGACCACGGGCGGCAGGCCGATCACATCCACCTTCTGCTGGATGAACGATCGGATCGCGGCGATCTGGTTTTCCTGCTTCTGCTGTGCATCCGAGAAGATCAGCTTCACGCCCAGCTGCTCGGCGGTTTCCTTGACGGAGGCAGTGTTGGCGTTGCGCCATTCGCTTTCGGACCCGAGCTGGGCGTACCCAACGGTCAGGTCCTTGTACGTTTTCATGGCCTTGGCGGGTGCAGCGGCTTGGGCCGGAGCGGTTGTGGCAGCTGCGGCGGGGGCCTGCGCCGGTGCCGGAGCAGGTGCCGGAGCACAGCTGACCAGGGTGGCTATCATGGCTAACACCATGAGGACCAGCGCGACTTTCGAGGTCTTCATTGCACTCTCTCCTTCGGGCGGATGAACTGATGGAGTTTTTCTGCCGGTGTGCATCTCTCCGGGATGAGATGCTCTCCTACCACCCTCCACCCTATCCCTTTCTCGCGCAACAGTCAATGAAGTCTCTTGGGGAACACGTTCGAATTCTTGTGATCTCTCCTGGTCCAGCCCGCTGCGACGGACGGCACAGGTGGATTTCTTTCGAAAGGGTTAAATGCTTTTTGATCAGTATTTGCGGGATGGCAGGATCTCCGCCGCATCCTCGGCGAGGAAGATGCCCTCCGGCGAAGGGACCCATTTGGGCACGGATTCCCCGTTCACAACCTTGAGGGCCAGCTCGAAGAACTGCGGGCCCAGCAAGGGGTTGCACTCGATGGTCGCGTTCAGTTTGCCCGCGATCATGGCCTCGAACGCGCCCCGCGTCGCATCGACAGAGACGATCTTGATGTCCACGCCGGGCCGGAGCCCATACTCCTCGATCGCCTGGATCGCACCGAGGGCCATGTCGTCGTTGTGCGCGTAGAGCGCAGTGATGGCCGCGCCGTGCCTGTTCAGAAAGGTGCGCATCACCTCCCTGCCCTTGGCAACGGTGAAGTCGCCCGACTGGGAATCGATGATCTCGATGCCCGGATAGTCGCGCAGGATCTCGCGAAAGCCCCTGTAGCGGTCGTTGGCCGGCGCAGAACCAACCGTGCCGACGAGCTCGACGAGAGTGGCCTCACCGCCTGTCAGATCTGCCATCACCCGGCCCGCGTTGCGGCCCTCCTCCAGGAAGTTCGAGCCCATGTAGGTCACGTAGAGGTCATCGGGCACATCCGCGCGCCGGTCGACCAGGATGATGGGGATGCCCGCAGCCTTGGCCTCCTCGAAGACCTCCCGCCACCCCGTCTCGACGATCGGCGGGACGCCGATAACATCCACCTTCTGGGCGATAAATGACCGGATTGCGGTGACCTGGTTCTCCTGCCTCTGCTGGGCATCGGCAAACTTAAGCTCGACGCCCAGTTGCGCGGCCGTCTCCTTGACCGAGAGGGTGTTGGCCGTGCGCCACTCGCTCTCCGCGCCGAGCTGGGCATACCCGACGATCAGATCCTGGTAGGTCTTCCTGGGTTTTGCCACCGGCGAGGTGGTTGTCTTTCCCACAGGGAGCAGCGGAGTGGCGCGCTCGCAGCCGGCCAGCGCCAGCAGCACGACGAGCACTGCGGCCCAAACTGGAACTCTCGTCCTCTGCCGTTCCACAATCCCGCTCCTACTCTTCGTCTCGCCGCGCCGGGATAACGATCGAAATGCACGTTCCGGCCCCATGCGTGCTCTGGATGGAGAGACCATAGGGATTGCCGTAATACAGCCGGATGCGCTTGTTGACGTTGCCTATTCCGAACCCGCTGTCCAGGTTGATCTCCCCGGAATCATCCTCCAGCTCGGCCTGGAGCTGGGCCAGCCGCTCCGGGGTGAACCCGATCCCGTTGTCCTCGACCTGCAACAGGACCTCGTCCGCGTTCCGCTGTTCCGCGCGCACCACGATCGTGCCGCCCTGCCGC
This sequence comes from uncultured Anaerolineales bacterium, assembly GCA_964387985.1. GTDB lineage: Bacteria > Chloroflexota > Anaerolineae > CG2-30-64-16 > CG2-30-64-16 > JALOOB01. The sequence continues at coordinate 2,601 of CAYLZG010000158.1, forward strand.
TTGTTCTTGATGC
>CAYLZG010000158.1:2623-4671 GCA_964387985.1 uncultured Anaerolineales bacterium
AGCGGCTGCAGGATCAGCTTCAGCACCGAGTTGCCCGCCACGCCTCTATCCATCTCGATACGATAATCCAGGATGTCGCGATAGCGCATCTTCTGGATCGTCAGGTAGCTCCTGGTGCGCTCGATCTCCTCCCCGATGGTGATCCAGTCCCGCCCCTTGCTCAGGCTGAGCCGGAAGAAGCTCGACAGCGCCCTCACGATCTCGATCACCTGGTCGGTCTTCTTGGACTCCGCCATCCAGATGATCGTGTCAAGCGTGTTGTACAGAAAATGCGGGTTGATCTGCGCCTGCAGCGCGCGCAGCTCGGCCTTCTTCAGATTCTCCTGTTCCTTCACCTTGGCATCGAGCAGCTCGCGGATCCTGCCCACCATGATGTTGAAACTCATGCCCAGCTCGGTGATCTCGTCCACGTTGTCATGGGTGATCAGGGCCTGCAAGTCGTTTCGCGTGATGGTGGCGGTCATATCATGGAGCTTCCGGATGGGAAGATAAATGCCCCGCGAGATCGCCCAGGCGGCCAGGACAGAGAAAACGATCGCGGCAGCCATCAATGCGAAATAGAAGAGCTCCCAGCGCGCAAACCCCTCGCGCATCTGCTGATACTGTGTGCCGGTCCGCTGGACCTCGAACAGCGCGTAGTCCTGGATGACCTCCTCGAGAACACCGGTCACAAACCGGATGTTATCAAGCGCGGCCTCGTTCTCGGCCGTCGTGCTGCCCCGTTCGATCTGCCTCCCCATTTGATCGACCTTCTCGGTCAACGTCTGCATGGTGCGTAGGATGCCGTCCAGCTTGATCCTGGACCTGGGCGAGTCGGTGTTTTGCATCATTCCCCGCACCTGGGCATTGGCTGCGTCGATGATCTCGTACTGTCTCCCGGCCTTGAAGTCGATCTTGCCGGCCACGATCCGCCACATCTCGGTATCGATATCCGACTTGATGCGCCCGCTGATGCTGTTCGCAGCCGTGATGTTGGCGATGATCGCGTCATACTGGCGGCTGTAGTTCAGCACCTGCACCACCAGCAGGACATTGGTGATGCTCATGATCAGGATCACGATGCCCAGTGAGAGCAGGATCTTGGTACGCACCGACAGATTGAGCCGGGCCACCAGGTCGGCCAGAGGCGCAAGCAGCCCGCGCAGCCTCCGGCGCACCCAACCCAGCAGGGAGTCCGACCGTACCCGTGCATCCGCATAACCTGTCGCGGCAGCCTTTCTCACCATGCCACTTCCTTACGCCGCCTGGACCTGCAGCCGGTACTCCACCGGCGTGAGGCCAGTATTCTTGTGAAAGACGTAACTGAAATAGTGCGGGTCTTTGTACCCCACCTCGTCGCAGATCTCGAACACCTTCAGGGTCGTCGTGCGCAGCAGCTCCTTGGCCCGCTTGATCCTGATCTCGGTGAGGCATTCTTTGAACGTTTTGCCCATCTCCTGGCTGAAGACGGCGCTGAAGTGGCACGCGCTGAGGTTGACCTGGCCGGCCACGTCGCCGAGCGACAGATCCGGGTCCCTATAGCGGCTCTCCATATACTCCTGGGCCTGCCTGACCACTCCGGCATACTGGTGGGTCACCACCTGGGTCCTGAAAGACAGCGCAGCCGCCAGGATGCTGCGGACGCGTTCCCGGAGCTGTTCGAGGGTCGCGATGCCTCCCAACAGGGTTTCGATGCTGCCCAGCTCGGGAACGACCTCGTCGACTTCTCCGCCGAGCTCGTCCACGAAGCGCGCAGCCCCCAGGACGACATCCGTGAAGATATAGCTCTTGGCGACAGGTGACCTGAGCGCTGTCTCGCCCAGCGGACGGATGAACGCGTCAAAGAAATCGTCGAAGCCGTCGACCGTCCCGGACCTGAGATAATCGTCAACTGCGGACCGGTCCACACTCATCAGGCTGGCCTCATGCGCGTCGCCGGCAGCACCTGCGCTCTTGCGCCCGCGCACGGCTTCTTCCAGGCTGTCCACAGCCTCGAGGAAGGAGTGGCAGATCTCGGTGATTCGTCTCTGAGGCGCGCCAGACCCGGCGAACAGCTCGCACCGTGCCCC
>CAYLZG010000158.1:4681-9778 GCA_964387985.1 uncultured Anaerolineales bacterium
AGGTGCTGGGCGCGGCGGAGCAGGTGAAGATCGAGCGGTGCGGACCGGTCTAATGGCTCGATCCTGATGGCGACAACCAGGTAGCCGCGGGCAACCAGGTCGATGCCCAGGAGCCGGCTCTTCTCGATCGCCTCTGCCGGCGCGGTTTCTCCGGTCACCAGCCTGAGCAGAAATCGCTCTTTGAGCGCGGTCCGGTTCTCCTCGACCTGGTCGCGCAGATCCTGAAGCGCCCGCTGCTCGACCCGTTCCCGGTCGAGCTCCGCGGCAACCTTCTGGAGCACCTGGTGCAGATCCTGAACCGAGACGGGCTTGAGGAAATACTCGAAGACCCCCAGCTTGATGGCGCGCTGAGCGTACTCGAACTCGTCGTGGCCGCTAAGGATGATGATCCTGGTCGCGGGCAGGCGCTCTCGGACGACCTGGCTGAGCTGCAGACCATCCATGAACGGCATCCGGATGTCCGTAATCAGGACGTCGGGCCTGACCGCCTCGAGGAGCGGCAGGGCGATCTCGCCATCAGGGGCTTCGCCGCAGAATTCGAAGCCGCAGGCCTTCCAGTCCACGGCATCCCTAATCCCTTCGCGGATGGCGATCTCGTCCTCGACGAAGAAAACCTTGTACGCCACGGGTGCTCCCCTTCGAGCCTGGACAGGGAGTGCGACAGAGCCACCCGGTCCAGTCTCTTCCAGTATAACCAGATGCAACCGTCCGTCAATCCCCTACCTGCGCGCGTGAGCGATGCAAATGGATCTACAGACAAGCATCCTGAGCGGAGCGACCGCAGGGAGCGTAGTCGAAGGATGCGGTCGTGATAGACCTTGAGAATTCATTCGGGCAACGGGCAGGTCAACCTGTCCAGCCAGAATGGCACCCAGGCGGTGGCTCGTCGTAGCGGCCAGCCTCTTCCGCCAGCGGCGTGAGCAGCTCCAGCTTCCAGGGCTCCACGCGCGGCGGAACCGAGCAGGCCGTGCTCAGGATGTAGCCGCCGCCCGGCATGCCCGCGCGGATCCGATCCGCCGCGTGCGCGATAACTTCGTCCGGCGTCCTGGCATTCAGCAGGACGACCGGGTCCATGTTGCCCTTCAGGAAGAGGCGGTCGCCAACCTGGGCTTTGGCCGCGGCCAGGTCCGTGTTCCCAAGGGGCGGCGGATCGAGCGTATCGATGCCCTGGGTTCCCGTCTGGAGCATCAGGTCAAGGCGGTCGCCGATACACCCGCAGGTGTGCGTGTAGACGGGAGTGCCGGTCGCCCGGACGGCATCCGTCACCCGGCGCTCGAAGGGCACCACGTAGGCCCGGTACATGCGCCGGGACAGAAACGGCCCGCCCGCGAACGCGGAGGAGATCAGCACGGCATCCACACCGTGCCGCGCCTGTGCGACGGCCCATGCAATCGAGGCGCCGGTGAGGCGATCCAGGATCGCGAGGGCCTTCGCCGGATCATCCAGCAGGTGCAGCAGGGCCTGCTCGTACCCGAACAGCTCCAGAAAATGGGTGAATGGAGAGAAGACCTCGCCATGAACCGCGACGTCGTCGCCCGCTTTCGCGCGGACAAGGTCGAGCGTGCGCAGGAAGTAGGGCGGTATCTCCCGCAAGGGCCCGTGGTCTGACCGGCCGCTCAGCCAGGGAACGTGATACACGCCCCAGGTGTAGGCGGTGAGATCATCCAGGGCAGCGAGGTGGTCGGGATCGAGCGTGCCGAAGTCTGCACGCGGCAGCGCCGCGCCCCCCGGGCCCAGGTGATACGGGTTATCGTCCCACGGGCAGACCGTGATCTCGCCGTTCCTCCAGAGCAGCCGCTCGCCGTCGGGCCGTCGCTCGACGTGCGCTACCTGGTCCAACAGCCCGGCTGCGCGGCCGGGCAGGTTGACCAGGATGCCATCGAAGCGGTAGCGTCGCTGGAGCGAGACCAGCGCAGTGGCAAAGGCGTCCGAGTCAAACCAGATTTCGTGCGGCGCGAAAGGGGTGTTTAGAAAATAGTGCCCAAGGGCCAGCTGGCACATCACGGGCACCCGGTCCGGTCTGCGCATGGACATGGCCGCGGCCATTCGTTGCCGGCTGTTCATCGCGATTGCGCTCGCAAACGTGTTCCGGGCCGGTCGCGCCCCGGACGGCGCCTACCGTATGCCAGCAATACGCAGCCGCCAGCCGGCGGCCGCGAGCACCAGCCCCGCAACCAGGGGGACCCACGCGGCGGCGCCCGTGACGGGCAGCGTCTGGGGCGGCGGTGCATCCGCGGCAGAAGCCGCGCCGGGCGAGACCTGCCCTGCGGAAGGCCCCGGCTGCGGCGCCGCGGCCGCAACGGGTGCGGGCGCACCGGCGGGAGCGGGCGCACTCAGCGGCGCAATAGGTGCGTACGGCGCCAGCTGGCCCGCGCCGGGACCATCCTGTGCGATCCAGTACCGGGCCTCGCCCGGCGATGCGTTGGTCATCTGGATGTGGAAGATCACCTCAGGCCACGTCACGGCCTCCCAAAACAGGCTGCCGCTCTTGATCAGGTCCTGGCTGTTGCTCCACGCATCGAGCGTCCCGGGCGTGCCCCGGCCGACCGGCTCGACCGGCCAGACGCCCGCGCCCAGCGAGCGCCACTGCTCGTCGGTGTAGACGTTGATCGTGATGGCGTTGGCCGGGTCGATGCCGAACGCGATCAGGGCCGCGTCGCCGTGGCCGGGATAATGGAAGACCCACTCAACGGATTGGCCGGGCGGCAGGGCATACCAGTTGTAGATCCCACCCACCGGGCCAGCCTGCTGGGCCAGCCCCGCCGCGCAAGCCGGATTTGCGGTCAGCAGAACCAGGCCCGCCAACGCGAGGACCAATCCGGCCGAACGAGAGATCGAGTACCGCATAGCGCTCCCTCCTGGCGAATGGTTGGTGTCCGGCGATCGAGGGCGAGAGATCTCCGGGACCCTCAGTCAGAGTATGCCAAGGGCTGGCCCGAAATGCAAGCTCCCGAGCCATTCAGGCTCCATCGGGCAGACATCAGAAGATTAACAAACCGTCATGTTTTCACCTGTCGATTTAATCTGACCCCCGCACATTTGTTGCTAAGATAACACTGCTCTCTTCTGTATCTTATGTCGCTGCCGCCTTCACTTCATTAGCACAGGTAGAAAGGGGACAGACCATGAATCACAACCTGTCAGGTTGGGCGAGATGGCGTCTTCCGGTCACCGGCGTCATTCTCGCAGCGGTGCTGTGCCTGGCGGTCGTGCCTGGTCCGGCGCTGTCCGGGTCCGCCTACGACCCCGGCGATCATCTCTCAGACATCGAGCTTCTGGGAAAGTACGTCTTCTTCGACAAGATCTCTACGCCAACGCGGATGTCGTGCGCCACCTGTCACGATCCTGACACCGGAGGGACGGGCAGCGTTTCGGGCGTCAATCTGCACCAGGTGGCTGTCACCGGCGCCAATCCGCACACGTCGGGCAACCTCAAGCCACCCACCAATATGTATGCAACCTTGATCGAGCCGTTCCACCCGTGCACCACGGGAGGTCTTGGCCGGAACAGCCACTGTGGCGGCAATTTCTGGGACGGCCGCGCCGAGGGGCGCGCCGAGGGGTCTGACGGCACTGCTGGCGCGCTGTTTCCCGCGGCCACCAAGCACATCGGGAATGAGGTCTTCTACAAGACGGATGGCACTGCCCTCGCACCAGGGGTCTGGGAGCACGCGAAATACTTCGGCCCGGTGTCCGACCAGGCGCTGAACCCGATGCCCAACCCCGTCGAGCAGAACATCTCACGGCAGGCTGCCTGCCAGCTCGTCGCGAAGGCGAAGTACGCTCCGCTGTACAAGACCATCTGGGGGGTCGACATCGACTGCAGCGACACCCCGGTCGCGGTCAAGGCCGGCGACGTGAGCGAGGAGAAGGCGTTCGACATCACCTACAAGCGGCTCATGCTGGCCGTCGGCGCCTGGCAGGGCTCCGAGGACCTCAACTCGTTCAGCTCCAAGATCGACAACACGCTGCGCGCAGAGCTCGCCTGCGCGTGCGCGGGCTTTGGCACCGGCGTGACTGTGACTCCCGACCCTGAGACCTGCGCCGTCGTTCAGAGCTATCTCAATCCCGCCGTCTGCACGCACGAGGACTACCTCAATTCGCCCGGGAAGTTTCCGCTCGCGGGATTGACGGAGCAGGAGAACCTGGGCCACGACCTGTTCTTCGGAGCCACGTCAACGCTGAATCCCACGGGGAAGAATGCCAACTGCGCCGGCTGCCACAGCGATCGTCCGCCCCGCGCTCCCAATGCTCCGCCCCTGGATGACGGGACCGAACTGCTCCAGGACTACGCCGCGGACGACTACCACAACATCGGCACGCCCCGGAACCCGGAGGTGCCCCAAGTGCTGAATGCCGACGGCAGCATCAGCGATCCCGATCTGGGGATTGCGGGCCACATCGGCGTCAACCGGCCGGGATTCTTCAAGACGCCCACCGTGCGCAACGTGGACAAGCGGAAGGGCGAGGGCTTCATCAAAGCGTACGCGCACAACGGCTGGTTCAAGAGCCTGGAGAGCATCGTTCACTATTACAACACGGCGTTCCTGGGCAGCACCACCATCCCCTACGAACAGACGACCGCTTACCTGTTCGGCATCACGCGCTGCCCGCCGGAGATTACGACGGAAAGGGAGGCATTGGCGGCCAACTGCTGGCCTGAGCCGGCCTACCGGCCCAACACCATGCCCAATTTCGTCGGAAACCTGAAGCTGACGGCCGAAGAAGAGGCCGCGATCGTGGCATACATGAAGGCGTTGACCGATTCTCACACTGCCAAAGCGCCTAAACCCTATAAGTAATTGCTGCCTGATGCAATCCGGTCAGCGGCCCGGATAGCTGTTTGATCTCCATCAGCCGCGAGGGAAGGGGACTCTACGCCCCCTTCCCTGCCGCGGAGAGCACCTTCCGCAGCAGCGCGGCCGTGTGCGATCCCTCTGCGTCGGCCACGACTTCGGGCGCACCCTCTGCCATGATCTGCCCGCCGGCCGCGCCGCCCTCCGGACCCAGATCGATGACCCAGTCCGCGACCTTGATCACGTCTATGTTGTGCTCGATGACGATCACCGTGTTGCCCGCGTCAACCAGGCGCTGGAG
>CAYLZG010000159.1:0-9700 GCA_964387985.1 uncultured Anaerolineales bacterium
TATCGTCGGAGGCTACACCCGTCTCTCGATCGCTCCTGAAGATGGGCATAGCGCATCGCGTCTTTCGCCATCTCGGCCCTCTGCGCTCGCTGGCGCAAGCTGCCTTTGAGCGCGGGCAGCGACCTGAACAGGTGGTCCGGAGCATCGTATTCAGGACCGCGTCGGGTGAGTTTGTGATGGTCCTCGTGGCTGGACCAGCGCAGATCGCATGGCCCGCGTTGCGGGCGCACTTGGGACAATCGCGGTTGACCACCGCCACTGAGGCCGAGCTCCTCGCTGTGACCGGCTATACGAGAGGCGCCGTCGCTCCCTTTGCACTTCCTGTCCCCATGCGCATCCTGGTCGATAGGGGCGTGCTGCTGGAAGACGTCATCTCCATGGGTTCAGGCGTCCAGGGCACAACAGTCATCTTGCGGAGCACGGATCTGCTGTCGGGATTGCCCGGTGCGGAGCTCGGTTCCTTTTCGACGGTTGGCTGAACAGCGCCGCGTCTTTGACATTCCTCTCTCCTTCCCGTAAAATGAAGTCTTGCGCGTTGGCGGTTCCCTCCTGCGCGCCTGAAACTCAACCATAGCCTGACCCTGACAAGAGGTTATCACGCATGACCCAGAAGCCCACCAGCGCGCAAATCCGTCAGCAGTTCTTGGATTTCTTCCGCAGCAAGGGTCACCTCATCGTCCCAAGCGCATCCCTGGTTCCGGTTGGTGATCCGACTCTGCTGTTCACCAACGCTGGAATGAACCAGTTCAAGGATTACTTCCTCGCACTCGCTGAGCCAGAGGCGCGTCGCGTCGCTGATGCCCAGAAGTGCATGCGCGTTAGTGGCAAGCATAATGATCTGGAAGATGTCGGTCGTTCGCCCTATCATCACACGCTTTTCGAGATGCTCGGTAATTGGTCTTTCGGGGACTACTACAAGAAAGAAGCGATCTCATGGGCGTGGGAATTGCTGACCGGGGTATGGCGCTTGCCGAAAGAGCATCTGTGGTCCACCGTGTTTCGCGACGACAAGGGCCAGGTCGAGCAGGACGACGAGGCCGCCGGGTACTGGCGCTCAGAAACGGATATCAATCCGGATCACATCTTGTTCTTTGGCCGGAAAGACAATTTCTGGGAGATGGGCGACACGGGGCCGTGTGGGCCGTGCAGCGAGATCCATCTCGACTTGGGCCCGGAACGATGCGACAAGCAGCACGTTCCAGGCCACGTGTGCCGCGTGAATGGTGACTGCCGTCGCTTCATTGAGTTGTGGAACTTGGTGTTCATCCAGTATAACCGCAGCGCGGACGGTGAGTTGTCACCTCTGCCTGCCCGGCACGTGGACACAGGCATGGGCTTCGAGCGTATTGTGAGCGTCCTGCAGGGAATGTATAGCAACTACGACACCGACCTGTTCAAGCCCATTATTGCCGCCACCCGGAGGCTGCTGGCGGAATCCGGCGTCGAGCGCGATATCGCACAGGATCTCGAAGATGAGCGTCGCCGCGTATCCTACCGCGTCATTGCCGACCACAGTCGCGCGATCACTTTCCTGATCGGTGATGGAGTACTTCCGGCAAACGAAGGTCGCGGCTACGTCTTGCGGCTGATTCTGCGCCGCGCTGCGCGGCATGGCCGCCTGCTGGGTTTCACAAAGCCATTCCTCGCCGAGGTGGCCAAGACGGTTATCGAGCTCATGGGCCCGCACTACGATGAGTTGATCCGGCGGCGCGAGTTCATTCTGTCCAATATTGAGCAAGAAGAAAGTCGCTTCAGTACGACGCTGATCAACGGCCTCGCGCTGCTGGATGAACTGGTCGAAGCAGTGAAGGCCCGCGGTGAAAGCCGTATTTCCGGCCAGGACGCATTTCGTCTCTATGACACCCACGGGTTCCCTCTCGACTTGACGCAGGACGTCGCACGAGAGCAGGGCCTCACCGTCGACCTGGATGGTTTCAAGGCGGCACTTAACGAGCAGAAGGAGCGCGCCCGTGCATCCGCCCAGTTCGTCGGTCATGCAGGCGAGTCAGTGCAGGTCTATCTTGACCTGTTGCGCGACTTGAAAGCTGATGGTGTGCTTGGTGCGGGCGGAGTGGACCATCGTCCCTACGATGACTTTGAGTTGGAGACAACAGTTGCGGCGATCGTCCGTGACGGTGTGTCCGTCCGTAAGGCCCGTCTTGGGGATAAAGTCGAGATCATCACCCCTGAGACGCCGTTCTACGTCGAGTCGGGCGGACAGGTGACCGACACAGGGTTTATCACGCGCTATGCGGGCGAGGGCGACGATATCATCTGGGAGGTCACGATCCAGGATACCCGCAAACCTGTCCCCGGTCTGATCGTCCATATGGGCGAGGTCACCGCCGGAGCGCCTCAGGCAGGCGATCCTTGTTGGGCTGAGGTCGATTTCGATCGCCGGTTGGATATCATGCGCAACCACACTGCTACACATGTACTTCATCGCGAGCTGCGAAACCTGCTCGGTGAGCATGTGCATCAGGCCGGCTCGATTGTGGCGCCCGATCGATTCCGTTTCGACTTCACTCACTCCTCGATGCTGACGCAGGACGAATTGGACGAGATCGAAGCCGGCGTGAATGATGTCATCCTTGAAGACTATCCGGTGAATTTTGAGCAGATGGCCTACAAGGAGGCGGTGTCTGGGGGAGCGACTGCGCTATTTACTGAGAAGTATGGCGACGAGGTTCGCGTGATTGAGATCGGCTGGGAGGATGAGACCTACTCGAAGGAGCTCTGCGGCGGCACGCACGTCTCCCACACCGGTGAGATTGCGTTCTTCCACATCGTCTCCGAGGAGAGCATCGGCGCCGGCGTTCGGCGCATCGAAGGAGTGACCGGTCGTGAAGCACAGCGGATGGCCCAGGAACGCCTGCGGCTTCTAGACCAAACGGCGGCCGTCTTGCGCGTCCCCGTTGAACAGGTGGATCGCGCGGTGCGCAATCTCTATGCCGATCTGCAGATGGCTCAGAAGGAGACTGCGCGGTTGAAGGCTCAGCTTGCCATGCAGCAGACCGACCGCCTGGCCGCCGCAGCGGTGGAGGTGGGCGGCGCTAAGGTTGTGGCGGCTGAAGTGCCGGAAGCCGAGATGCAGACGCTGCGCGACATGAGCGACAAACTGCGCGAGCAGTTGGGAACTGCGGTAGTCGTCCTTGCAACAACAGTTGATGAAAAACCGCAATTCATCGCTGCCGTGACAGACGATCTGTTGGGCCGCGGGGCACACGCCGGCGAGCTTGTCAAAGCTGTCGCTCGCGTTGTCGGTGGTGGTGGTGGCGGTCGGCCCAGTTTGGCCCAGGCAGGCGGCCGTGACCTGTCTAAGATGCGCGAGGCGTTGGATCAGGTTCCCGACCTGGTGCGACAGCAGCTGAAGAAATGACCTTCAAGTACGTCATGTCCGGGGCCGAGAACGCGCTTGCCGGCGCACTCGCTGCCCTGAGTAGCGCCCCTCGGGGCGAGCGAATTCTCTTTGTCCTTCCGGCGGGCGCGCAACTGGATATGGCCGCCCTTCGGGTCATCCGTCGTGAGGCTGCGACCAGGGGTGTTGGTGTGGCGCTGGTCACCGAGCATCCCGGAACGCGCATGGCGGCCGCGCGCGAAGGCGTCAGCACCTTTCGCGATGCTGCGCGCGCGGAGAGCGCCAGATGGCGTCGACTGACCTTTCCCAGGAGCCCTCGGCGGTCATCTCCGTCGGGCGCCGAGGTTATCGCTCCGTTGCCCCCTGGGCTTTTTCAGAAGGCGTCTCCCTCTGGCTTCCGGCCTCTCTCTTTCGTGCGATCCTTTGCACGAAGGCGCAGCCCGTGGTGGGGCTCGCTTCTGTTGGTCGTGGCCCTATGTTTGCTCATGGGCGGCTTGCTCTTTGCGCTCAGCATCGTCGTCCCCGACGCCGCAATCACTATGACCCCGGGCGCCGAACCAATCGAGGCGACCGTTCGGCTGCGCGCCGTCTCCGGAGCTGTTGCCGATCTTGACGAAGGTGTTGTTCCCGCACAGACCGTGAGCACTCAGGTCTCTGGCGAGGCGCGCACACAGACCACGGGCCGTCGCTCCGAGCCGGCAACGAAGGCGGGCGGACGCGTTGTGTTCATCAACATGACCAGCCGGCAGATTACCATCCCACAGGGAACGATCGTCTCCACTGCAACGGGCAACAACGTTCAGTATTTGACAGTTGGTCCGGTCGATCTTGCTCCTGGTGGCCGGGCCTCGGCCGCTGTCCAGGCCTTGCTGCCCGGCCCGAATGGCAATGCGCGCGCGGGCACCGTCACGCGCGTTGAAGGTCCGCTTTCGCTGTCGATTGCTGTCTCCAATGAAGCCGGCTTCGCGGGCGGCACCACCGCGCCTCAGCCCGTCGTCACAGAAGAGGACAAGACGCGCTTACAGGCAGAATTGCTTGAAGAGCTAAAGAATCAGGCCCTCGAGAAGCTGTTGGAGCGCGATGCGAAAGGGAGTTTCATCTCGCCAGACTCGATCAGCGTTCTGCCCCTGTCGCCCGCATTCACGCCCTTCGTGGGTGAGGTTTCCGACGAGCTTTTCCTCAGCATGAGCGTCCAGGCGGTGGGCCTGGCTGTCGACCAGGCGGAGGCCAATGCGGCCGCCTTGGCTGCGCTTCAAGCTGCAATGCCGCCGGCGACCCGGCTGATTTCGGACACCGTGCGGTTTACGCTGGGCCCAGTGGCGGCAGCAGAAGATGGAAGCATCAGCTTCTCGGTGACTGCAGCGGGGACGCTCTTGCGCTCGGCTGACACGGGCGCAGTCCGCCGTCTCGTATCGGGCATGACACCCGAAGCAGCCAGCACAGTTCTGCAGGAGCAGTTCGCGTTGGCAGACGCCCCTGGGATCAGGCTCGGCCCGGATTGGCTGCCTTACGTGGTGCCCAGCAATCTGCCCTCCTTGCCCTGGCGCATACGCGTCATGATTGATTGGGACGCGGCAGCGCAGCTGGCTATGAGGTCAGCAGGGTGATAGGATATGGCTATCCTGGCTGACCCTTTGGAACTGCCCGAAGGTCGACTCCTGGCGCTGGATCTCGGGCAGGCGCGCATAGGCGTTGCTGCCTGCGACGAAGCCGGAATGCTTGCCTCACCGTTGGCTGTTCTGCGGCGTCACCCGACACGTGCGGAAGATTTCGTCGAGATCGCCGCTCTCGTCCGTCGTGAGAGCGTGGTAGGGGTCCTTATCGGCCTCCCGCGAGCGGGTGGCGTTGGCGATCGGGACGTGGGTGTAGGGGCACAAGCCCGCTGGACCATGCGCTACGCAGGCAGGCTTGCCGGCGTTTTGACTGTGCCGGTGGCGTTTTGGGACGAGACATTGACTTCTCTGGATGCTGCCAGGCTTCTACATGAGGGTGGCGGCAAGGCTGGAATCGACGCGGCAGCTGCGGCGCTGATTTTGGCGGATTATCTTGAAACTCGAAGGAAAAAGGCTCGCTGATGGTCCAACGGGTGCTTCACCTGTTCCTGCGTTTTCTGCTTTTCCTGGTGCCGCTCACAGCTCTGGTGGTGCTGGGATTTGTGGTGGTCAGTTTCGTCTCTGCGCAGCTGGAGGATGTGCCGGCAGCTCCTCAGGTCGCGCTTCTGCGGCCTGCTTCAGAGCAGCCGGTGGATATCAGCCCCGAGACGATCGAGCGGCGCGTCATGGCACTGTATCTGCAGACTCAGCAGGATGTTATAGACACGCCTGCGAGCGAGAATGTGGAACCTCGCATCTTCACCATCGAGTCCGGCGAAACCGCACTCACCGTCGCGATCCGATTGGAGGAGGAAGGCTTTATCACGGATGGAGACCTCTTCCGGCTCTACATGCGCTTGAACGGTATCGATCAGAAACTGGCCGCGGGCGACTTCGAAATCTCCCCAAGCATGACGATGGTCGAGATTGCAGAAAGCCTGCAACGGGCGCGGTACGAGGAGATCGTGTTCACTGTGCCCGAAGGGATGCGCGCAGAGGAGGTGGCTGAGCTCCTGGACGTTCAAGGCGTCATGGATGGTGCGGCGTTCCTGGCCGCGGTGAGGGGCGGGGCCGCTTCGGCGAGCACCATCGGGAATTACGATTGGCTGCCCGCAAGCTTGACCACCCTGGAAGGCTATCTGTTTCCTGACACCTACCGCCTGCCTGTGCCTGCACGGCCATCCGATCTGATCGGACGGATGCTCGATAACTTTGAGCTGAAGGTGACCGATGAGGCCCTCGCGCCCGCACGCCAGGCCGGTCGTTCTTTGGAGCAGGTCGTCATCATGGCGTCCATCGTCGAGCGGGAGGCCCCGCTTGCGGATGAGCGCCCGCTCGTTGCCAGTGTCTATTGGAATCGCACGAGCGGTGCGTGCAGCACACAGACGGGCGGTGCATATCTTCAAGCCGATCCCACCGTCCAGTACGCGGCCGGTCGTGCCGGAGAGTGGTGGTGGAAGCCGCCAAACGTGGAAGCCTATGCTACGGTGCAGTCACCGTACAATACCTATCTGCGCCCCGGGCTTCCTCCCGCTGCAATCGCAAGCCCGGGACTGTCTGCGATTGAAGCCGCTGCACAGCCTGCCGAGACGCAGTACTGCTTCTTCGTCGCCACGGGAGAGAATGGCGCCCACGTCTTTGCCACGACCTTGGCCGAGCACGAAGCGAACATTGCAGTCTATCAGAGGTGACGTTTCTCGCAATGCCCAGGCGATTAGCCGTTCCGATTCTTGTACTGCAGATGCTGCTGCTTCTCTCGGCAGGGTGTGCAATGCCTTGGGACGCTGCGCCTGTAGTCAAGCTCGGCGTCATCGCTCCCTTCGAAGGCGCGGGCCGCCCATTGGGTTACGCCGTTCTGCCGGCAATCAAGGCCGCGGTTGCAGACGCGAATGCCAGCGGTGAGCTGGCTCGCTACCGCGTTGCCGTGGTCGCGCTGGATGATAGCCTGGACCCTGCGGTGGCCGCGCAACAGGCACGGGTGCTGTCACTGGATCCCGATGTGCTTGCCGTTGTCGGGCCCTTCACCGAGGAGTGTGCTCGGTCGGTCGAGATCGTTCTTGCTGCGGCTGCCATTCCTAATACGCCGGTTATCGTCTCAGGGCCGGCCGGCGGAGACTATGCCGCGGAAATGGCAGCAGCAAGGGAGGCGGCCAATCGGGTGTTGCATGCGCTGGCCCGCGATATTGCCGGCGCGGGACGCCCCAGCCGGTCAGGCCTCTCAGCAGAGCTCGCCTCTCCTTAGCGGATCACCGTGTGAATCAATGGCGGCGCCTCGACCGGGTGCTCGCTGATCTGAATCGCTCCACTTAGCCGCCGCAGCGCCGTATCTTGGCTCGCTTTGCTGATTGCGTGCACCCATAGAAGTGGCTCGCCGCGCAACACAGCCTGTCCGACCTTGGTTTTCTCGGCCAGAACGACCCCGACCGTGGGATCGATCGAGTCCTCTTTGCGTGCTCGCCCACCACCAAGATCAACCACCGTGTATCCGACTTCCCGCGCATCGACTTGCGCAATGTAGCCGTCGGCCGGTGACAACAACGGCGAAACCAGCGGAGCGCGCGGCAGACGTTCGGGTTCGTCAATGAACATCACATCCCCTCCTTGCGCAGCCACGAACGCGCGGAACATGGCCCACGCGCTGCCGTCTTTGAGCGTCTTGCGCGCTGCAGCGGCTGCATCGGCGGGATCGCTGGCCTTGCCCGCAATGATCAGCATCTCCCTTGCCACATCCACACAGTGATCCCGGAAATCTGCAGGGCCGCGTGCGTGAAGCGTCTCGATGGCCTCCTTGACTTCGAGCGCATTGCCGACTGCAAGACCCAAGGGCTGGCTCATATCACCGATCAGCGCGCTCATCTTGCGACCCAGGTGCCGTCCGATCTGCACCATGAGTTCAGCCAGCTCTATGGCCGCAGGCACCGTCTCCATGAATGCGCCCTGACCTACCTTCACGTCGAGGACGATTGCGTCAGCACCCGCCGCGATCTTCTTAGACATGATCGAGCTTGCGATGAGCGGAAGGGAGGGCACCGTGCCTGTAACATCGCGTAACGCGTACATTTTGCCGTCCGCAGGCGCTAAGTCCTGCGTCTGGCCCGCCACCACAAGCCCTATTACCTTGAGTTGCTTCTTGAATTGCTCGAGCGTGAGCTTGGCCGAGAAGCCGGGGATCGATTCCAGCTTGTCAAGCGTACCACCCGAATACGACAAACCTCTGCCAGACATCTTCCCAACTGGAATACCCAGAGCGGCGACCATTGGCCCAACTACCAGGGTGGTTTTGTCGCCCACCCCACCAGATGAGTGCTTGTCCACGATGAAGGGCAAAGTGTCGTGCAGATCGAGGGTGGCCCCCGAGAACGCCATCGCCTCGGTCAGCCTGGCTGTCTCTGGCGCACTCATGCCCTGGAAGTACACCGCCATGGCCCACGCTGCCGCCTGATAGTCGGGTATGTCACCGTCGACATACCCCTTCACGAAAAACTCGATCTCCTCGCGGGTCAGTTCCCCGCCATCACGTTTCTTGGTGATAATATCGACAGTGCGCATGCTTCTTCACGTCCTTCCCATAGTAATCGAACGCTGCGACTTCAGCATACCGCGACCTTCGAGCAGTGTCAACCGCGAATCCTTTCGTTTTGTCAAATAATTACTACTTGCTTTTTGGATTGCATGGTGTATAATGCTCAGCGATCGACAAATATCTGCGTTACTTTTTGTAGGGCGGTTCGTCATTCTTATCAAAACTACACGAGAAATTGGCGCGATGGCCCGGACGAGCCGTGGCAGTCCGCCTGGATGTTTTGAGGAAGAATGGCGGAGCAAGCTCACGACGTTATTGTGATTGGTGGGGGCCTGGCGGGCTCCGAGGCAGCTTGGCAGGCAGCGGAGCGCGGCGCCCGGGTGCTGCTTTTTGAGATGCGACCTGAGCGCATGACCCCAGCGCATCGATCTGCTCGCCTGGCAGAGCTGGTGTGCTCCAATAGCCTGGGCTCGAATCTGCCGGATCGCGCGTTGGGCGTGTTGAAAAACGAGTTGCGCCAGCTGGGGTCCCTGGTCATTCGCTGCGCGGATGCGCACGCGGTCCCGGCAGGTGGTGCACTGGCGGTGGATCGCGATGCTTTCTCGCAGGCAGTGACCGGTGCGGTGGAGTCGCACCCGCGCATCACGGTGCGTCGGCAAGAAGCAACCCGGGTGCCGGTGGGGCTGCCGGTTGTGGTCGCGACGGGCCCGTTGACCGCACCATCGCTGGCCCAAGCCATCGACGAGCTGGCTGACAATAGCGCACTTTACTTCTTCGATGCGATGGCTCCAATCGTTTCTGGCGAAACGATCGATATGTCCATCGCCTTCCGGCAGAACCGGTACGACAGGTCCTCGGCTAAGGCTGGGGAAGCGGATGAGGAGGCACGGGAGTCTCGAGGCGAGGGCGATTACATCAACTGCCCTCTGACGAAGGATGAGTACGAAGCTTTTGTCCGGGCCGTAATCGATGCGGAGAAGCTCAGCCTCCGCGAGTTCGAGCAGGATGACGAGGCGCGGCGCTACTTTGAGGGCTGTCTGCCCATCGAGGTGCTTGCCGCACGCGATGCCATGGCGCTGGCCTTTGGCCCCATGCGCCCGGTAGGATTGCGGGACCCGCGCACTGGCCGGCGACCCTTTGCAGCCGTCCAGCTTCGCCAGGATAACGCAGCGGGCACCCTTTACAACCTGGTTGGCTTCCAGACGAATATCAAGTGGGCGGATCAGG
>CAYLZG010000160.1:0-8297 GCA_964387985.1 uncultured Anaerolineales bacterium
GCAGGCAGCCTTGTCGCCCAACGGAGCAAGGGGGGCTAAACAAGAGTATAGCAGAAGCGTTGCGTTCCGTCAACGACGCGCGGTGGGCCGCGCATTTGCCGAAGCCAGGAAAAATGCGGGCAAATAATTGTTGCCGGCGAATTCTGGTGATACGATGGTATGGTTATCCGGGCGCCAAGGTTGCTGCCTCACACGGCGCTCCGCTGCGCCCACCCTATTTTCCAACCCGGAGTGGATAATGCCACGTCAAAATATTCCGCTCGTCGTACATGTCACCCACGAAGCCGGCGTTAAGCTCGGCGGTATCGGGGCCGTGCTCGACGGCTTTCTTAGCTCACCAGAATACAACGCATCCGTTTCTCGCTCGATCCTGGCCGGCCCGATCAATCCGTTCGACACGGTGCAGATGGAGCGCCTGTTCTCAGCAGAAAACCAGCTTCGCGTACGCTATTCGTCACTCTATGGATATGAGTGGAATGAGGGACCGGAGCCAGTGGTGTCGGCCCTGCAGGCGATCGAAGCATCCATGAACGTTAAATTCCTGTATGGGACTCGAACGATTGGTGGCCGAGATCACGAAATCCTGATGGTTGACGCAGGCGGCATCGACGGAAATACGATCAACAGCTTCAAGTTCTATCTCTGGCAGCGCTGGGGACTTTCGTGCAGCCAGTTCCAGGATAACTGGGAGTTCAGCTTCTTTCTGAATGCGGGTGAACCGATCTTCGCGGGGCTGCAGGCCATCACCCAGAACATGGCGCCCGGCGTGGCTCGCTATCTCATCGCACATGAGTGGCTGGGACTGCCCGTGGTCTTCAGCGCGAAGCTGCGCGATGACTCCTTGTATCGAACGATATTCTATGCGCACGAGGTCGCGACTGCGCGGTTGCTTGTCGAGGAGAACGGCGGCCATGACACCCGTTTTTACAATGCCCTGCGCCTTGGCCGGTTCCAGGGAGACAGTCTCGACCAGGTCTTTGGTGATCATTCCTGGTTCTACAAGCATGCCATGCTCCTGCGCGCCGGGGTCTGCGACCGCATCTTCGCCGTCGGTGACCCGACGTTTGAGGAGTTACGATTCCTCGGCGGGGTCTTTTCCACTGCTCCCATCGACCTGGTTTTCAACGGCATCCCGGCCGCATCGACGTCGCTCGAAGAGAAACTGGTGAGTCGTGATCTCCTGCTGCAATATGCGGAGAACCTTTACGGCTACAGGCCCGACTATGTCTTCTCGCACGTGACCCGCATGGTGCCGTCGAAAGCGCTCTGGCGCGATGTCAAGGTGCTCGAACACCTGGAGTGGACGCTGGCCAGCCGGGGCAAGCGTGCGGTGCTTTTCATCGTGTCTACAGCTTCCCCGACCGGTCGCCGTGCGGAGGACGTGTCTCGCTGGGAGACGGAGTATGGTTGGCCAGTCGAACACCGGTCGGATAATGGCGACCTGCTCCAGGACGAGGTGCACTTCTTCCATCATGTCCTCGAACCGTTCCATTGGGGGCGCCAGGCTATCAGGATTTGCCTGATCAATCAGTTCGGATGGGAACGGGCGCGCTGTGGCAACAGGATGCCCGAAGCGATGCGCTTCAGCCATCTGCGCGCCGGCGTCGATCTTGAATTCGGCCAGTCGATCTATGAGCCATTCGGCATCGCCCAGGTCGAGCCGCTGAGCTCAGGCGCGCTGTGTGTGCCTTCGAGCATCTGTGGGTGCATGGGCTTTGTCAACCGCGCGAATGGCGGGGTCGTGCCTCGCAATGTCATCGTCGGGGATTATGTCTACATTCCACCCGAATGGCACCTGTGGAGCGCCTGGGATGCCTTGCGAATCGATCAGGCCGTGCGCGATGCAATCGAGGCACGAGAAAGCTGGGAAGTCGCCCAGCGCATTGCCGAGCGACTCCCCCTGGATGATGAAGACCGGCGCCGGCTGCTGCAGGAGGGCCAGCGCGTGGCCAGAGGCATGAGCTGGGATGTGGTTGTCAACGACTACTTCTTGCCGGCGCTCATCAGGACGCGCTAGGAGCCGCGCGGGCGAGAAGGTTACGGCCGGTTCATCTCATAGATCAGACGCAGGCCATCCAGCGTCAGCCATGGGTCGACGTGTTGGATGATCTGCGTTTCTTTCGCAACCACTTCGGCCAGACCGCCCGTGGCGATAACTGTCGTGTCATCGCCCAACTCCTTGCGAAAACGAGCTACCAGACCCTCAACCAGGCCCACGTAACCGAAGAAGATACCTGCCTGCAAGGCAGCCACGGTGTTTGAGCCAATGGCGCGCGGCGGTGCGGCGATCTCGACGCGGTACAACTTGGACGCGCGTGCAAACAAGGCTTCGGCTGCAATCCCGATGCCTGGCGCTATGGCGCCGCCCAGGTAGTCGCCTTCGCGGGAGATGGCATCGAAGGTCGTAGCGGTTCCGAAGTCAACCACACATGCGGGTCCGCCATACTTTGCCTGGACTGCAGCACAATCCACCACACGATCCGCGCCGACCTCGCGTGGATTCTCGTAGCGGATGCGGACTCCGGTCTTGACCCCTGCATCGACCACCAGGGGATCCTGTCCGACATATTCAGCACACACACGACGAAATGTGCCGGTCAACGCGGGCACAACACTGGCAATGGCTACACCGGAAATCCGGCCCGGATCGATGCGCCGGTGCGCCATGAGCTGCAGCAGCGCAATGCCATACTCATCCGCCATCCGGTCGTGCACTGTGGCAAGCCGCCACGTTGCAGCCAGTTGCTCCGACTCGTAAACACCCAGCGTAATGTTGGTGTTTCCAATATCAATTGCAAGGAACATGCAGTCCTCCAACCGAGTCATCAACCCATGTCACCAGGAGCCTCAAAGCGCCGGGCCTCGACGACCCGATTATCCTCGCCCATGATCAGTACGATAGGCGCCCAGTCGCCGGGCAGCGGCTCGTCAAACATCCCGTAAGCCATAATGATGACCTTGTCACCCACGCATACGAGACGCGCGGCCGCACCGTTTAGCTCGATGGCGCCGCTGCCGGACGGGCCGGCTATGACGTAGGTTTCCAGGCGAGCGCCGTTGTCCACATCCACAACCTGTACGCGCTCGTAAGGTCTGATCCCCGTCGCCTTGAGAAGCTCACTGTCGATGGTAATCGACCCAACGTAATTGACGTTGGCCGCGGTGACCGTAGCGCGATGGATCTTTGCAAACATGAAGGTCCGGATCATTTGGTCTCCAGGAGCTGATTGTCGATTAACCGGGCGCGCCCGATGCGCACAGCCATCGAGAGCAATACCCCATCGGTCGCATGGCCTGACTCGGCGAGAGTATGGGGATCGGCCGCGCTGACATAGTCCACCTGGGCCAGCGGCTCTGCTGCGAGCACATCGAGCATTATCTGCCGTAAGCGCTGTCCCTCGCGCTCCCCAGCCAGCCACGCCTTGCGCGCAGTATTCAATGCCCGATTGAGGACGGGCGCAGCCGCACGCTGTTCAGGCGTCAGGTAGATGTTTCGCGAGGACTTCGCCAGGCCGTCCCGCTCACGCACGATAGGACAGATGACGATGTCCAGCGGAAAAGCCAGATCGCGCGCCATCTGCTGAATCACAACAGCCTGCTGCGCATCCTTCTGGCCAAAATAGGCGCGATCCGGTTGGAAGACGTTGAACAGCTTGGCGACGACCGTGGCGACACCACGAAAGTGCGCCGGCCGCGAGGCGCCTTCCAAGGGCCTGGTGACCTCCTCGACGGTCACGTATGTCTGGAAGCCAGGTCCGTATACCTCTTCCGCCGGAGGCGTCCACACCAGGTCCACCCCCAGGTCAGCCAGCAGCCGGAGGTCGCGCTGAAGATCGCGCGGATAGGCGGCCAGGTCCTCGGTGGGCCCGAACTGGGTGGGGTTAACAAAAATGGAGACGCCCACATGGTCGTTCTCCAGCCGGGCGCGCTGGACCAGGGCAAGATGGCCCTCGTGCAGAAAGCCCATGGTGGGCACGAGCCCCCAGGAGCCAGGCACAGATCCACGGAGGCGCCTCACCTCGTTAATGGTTTCTACGACTTGCATATTGTCCTCTCGATAGGCTCATAGCGCGCGGACAAGCCGCCAGACGACTTCGTTGATATCAACAGGAACACCCAGGCCGCGGCCCCCGGCTACAATAATGCCGTTGATGCTATCGATTTCGGTCTGGCGGCCGCGCTCTACATCCTGAAGCATTGAAGAACGGTTCGCCGCCGTAGTGCGACAAACTGACTCCACAAAACCCACAGGATCCTCAAATGGCAACACAATGCCCTTGGTACGTGCGACGTTGGCTGCCTCTTCCGCCAACCTGGTCAGAAGCCACCGCCGGTCCTCCGTCTGCAACAATTCGCCGTTGGTCACCCGCCACAGTGCGGTTAGCGGGTTGATGGCGGCGTTGGCAACTGCTTTCCCCCACAGGCGCGCCTCAATGTCCTGACCCACCTGCGTATGCAGCCCAGCGCGATCCAGGAGCTGGGCGAACGCAGCAACTCGCTTTTCAGTAACCGGCGTGGCCCCCAGGTAGGTGAGGTTGTGGGCAACATGATGCACCTCGCCCGGGCCAAGCATGGTCGCGCCGTTGTAGGTCACGCCAACACCTGCCCGATCTTCGCCGACTGCGCTACTGAGCGCCGCGTAATTATCGAGCCCGTTTTGTAGCGTCACTGCCAGTCCATCTGCTTCTAGCAGGTCACCCGCCCATGCTGCTGCGCGCGCCGTCTGGTAGCTCTTGACCAATACGAGCGCCACGTCGACACCGTCAACCCCGACAGGATCGGTGTAGACGGGGACCACCGCTCGCCACATCCGGCCATCCCCTTCGACGACGTTGATGCCGCCAGCCCGAATGGCCTCGATGCCCTGCGTCCACGTGCCAAGCATGCTCACATGCGCATGCCGGGCCAGGCGCGCGGCGTAGATGCAGCCCAGGGCGCCCGTGCCGATCACTGCGACGCGCATGTCTGCCTCACCTGCCCGCCGGCTGGTCGTGCCCGGTAGTGTCCCGCACCCAGGACTGCCATTCGGCCTCGTCCATCTGGAACGATTGCTCACCGGCCGGGAAGTGCCGTGCGGCTACGTCTTCCCGGTACGCGGTGAGGGCTCGCTCCATCTCAGCGAACAACTCGGCGTATCGTTTGGCGAATTTGGGCGTGAAGCGCTCAAATATCCCGAGCAAATCGTGCAACACCAGGACCTGGCCGTCACACCCCACGCCTGCGCCAATGCCGATGGTCGGGATGCTCAATTCCCTGGAGATGCGTGCAGCAACGCGATCCGGAACCATCTCGAGAACAATCATTGCGGCGCCCGCCTCCTGGACGGCCAACGCATCGTCGAGCAGGCGCTGCGCGTCACCAGCGGTTTTTCCCTGGACGCGATACCCCCCCAGCTTGCTCGCCGACTGCGGCGTCAGGCCGATGTGTCCGACGACGGTTATGCCAGCAGCAGTGATCGCGCGGATGACGTAGGCCATCTCGCGCCCACCTTCGAGCTTCACAGCATCCATCCCGGCCTCCTTGAGGAGGCGACCAGCGTTGCGAATTGCCTCAGCCGTGTCACACTGGTAGGACATAAAGGGCAGGTCGCCGATGAGGTAGGCGTACTGAGCGCCGCGTCGCACGGCCTTGCAGTGATGGATCATCTCGTCCATCGTGACGGGCACGGTTGATTCGTAGCCGAGCACCACCATGCCCACGGAATCGCCCACAAGGAGAGTGTCCAGCCCTGCACGATCGGCAGCCAAGGCCGACGGGTAGTCGTAGGCGGTTACCATGGTGATCGGCTCACCGCGCGCCTTCTTCTCCTGCAAAGCCAGAATTGATATCTTCTTGCGCGTCATTCTCCCCCCCCCTTTTCCAAGACAAACAAAAAGCCCCTGGCTGACGCCGAGGGGCAGAAGTAACGGCAGGATGGGCTCTCCCACCTGCATGCCTGCCGTCTCGGTCGCACACGCGATCCAAGCGACTTATGGAATGCGCACCAGGTCAGATACGCGCTGTCCGCCCAGATGGGTCGGCTGCACGAACAGAGTATAGCACCACGAGGAGCAAAGTCAATTTGAGCGACAGGTTTTGGCCGCTAGGGTTTCGCCCGGGATATGCGAGTGAGGGGCTTGAAGCCCTCGCCCAAAACCTCATGACTGGGGCTCAGGACGACGAAGGCCCCGGGATCAATCGCGCGCACGATCTCCTGGAGCGCGGGGATCGGGCGACGGTTGATGGCGGTGAAGAGGAGTGTGCGTTGCTCACCTGTATAGCCGCCCTCAGCGCGCAGGACGGTGACGCCACGGTCCAATTCCGCCATGATGCCATCGCGCACCGTGGCAGGCTCCTCCGTGATGATGAACGCGGTGTTGCCTGACTCGAAGCCGGCTTCGACGGCATCGATCACGCGCGCCATGACCCAGGCCGCGATCAGCGCGTAGAGTGCGGGCGCCAGGCCGAAGAAGATCGCAGCCAGGAGCAGAATGGCGACATCCATCGCGAGCAGCGACTGGCTCATCCGGATCCCGCGGAAGTGCTCCAACAGCTTCGCCGGGATCTCGGTGCCGCCGGTGGTGGCATTCGCACGGAAGACAAGCGCCATGCCGAAGCCGTAGAGTAGCCCGCCGTAGGCCGTGTAGAGCAGCGGCTCACCCTGGACCGTTGGAAGATAGGGCCGGAGCAGATCTATGAGGAGCGAAGAGACAGCGGCAGCTGCGATGGTCTTCGGGCCAAATTGCACGCCCAGCACCCGCATCCCGAGGCCCAGAAAGGGGATGTTCAAGACGAGCAGAGTCACACCAACCGGCCAGCCCCAGAGGCGGTTGGCAAACATGGCCAGCGCGGTGAAGCCGCCGGGCACCACGTCGTTAGGATCGAGGAAGACGTCGACCGACAGCGCCATACAAACGCTGCCGGCGAGAATGAGTGCAATGTCGAAGAAGAGGCGGCCGGTTACGGCGCCCCAACGGGTGCGGAAGAGGATGCGCCGGCGAAAACGCCGGAGCGACTCTGGGAGGGTGAGGGTCATGCGGGCTGAGTCCAATACAGGATGCGACAGATGCCCCCACGGCGGAGAGGCGTCTGCCGCAAGCAGTATATGCCTTTCCAGATTGCCGACAAAAGGAACAATGCCCTTATCAAGGCTGGCGATCGGCTGGCGCGAACAGGCCCCCGGATTGGGGGCCGGGGGCCTGTTGCTCACCTCTCCGGGTGACGGGGCGAACCAGGGGTTGAGGGATAAATCTATGATGGATTGTAAACACGGTCTCGATTATACACGCCTTTCGTCTCGTGTCAAGCCTCAAAACTCGGTCAAATGACGTAGGTGAAATGATTTGTGAGCCAGAGTGCACGCGAATTCACAGCGGAGATGAGCCTGTGATATAATTGTTTCATAGCCGCGAAGTCCGCTTTCCGTATCGAAGGAGTGACCCCATGCCCTCTACTGTGACGCAGGATCAACTGGATCGTATTGTCTATGCATACCACCATGACCCTTTTGAAGTGCTGGGCGCACATGTTGTCGAGCGGGCGCACAAGCCGCTGGTCTCCATCCGTGCGTTCCTGCCAATGGCCGAGCAAGCCTGGGTGGTGCGCGATGAAGAGACGGTAGAGGCGTTTGAGCGCCTGGAACACACCGACTTCTTTGAGGCACAGTTCCCCGGCGTCTCAGAACTCTTCTCCTACGAGATCCGCACACTGGACAAGGACGGTCAGACGCGCCAGACCCGCGACCCCTACAGCTTTCTTCCGGTCCTGGGAGACCTTGACCTCCAGTTGTTCAATGAAGGAAACCATTACCGCACCTATGAGAAACTCGGCGCGCAACTGATGACCCTCGGCGGCGTTGAGGGCACCTGCTTTGCCGTATGGGCGCCGAATGCCGCTCGCGTGAGCGTAGTCGGCGATTTTAACGGCTGGGACGGCCGCCGGCACCCCATGCGCGTGCGCGGCAGCTCGGGCATCTGGGAGTTATTTATCCCGGGCCTCAGCGAAGGCGCTTACTACAAGTTTGAGATCAAGACCAGAGGGGATGCTATTCTGCAGAAGACGGATCCGCAGGGCTTTGCGGCTGAGATGCGCCCCAAAACCGGATCCATTGTCTGGAACATCAAGAAGCACACGTGGGGCGACGCTGAGTGGATCGAGAAACGCGCGCGTAAAGACCCGCTGCGATCGCCCATGTCCATCTACGAGGTCCACTTGGGCTCGTGGATGCGTGTGCCTGAGTCAAATACATATCTCACGTATCCCGACCTGGCAACACGACTGGTGGAATTCGTGAAGAAGCAGGGGTACACGCATATCGA
>CAYLZG010000160.1:8319-9661 GCA_964387985.1 uncultured Anaerolineales bacterium
CCCATCACCGAGCACCCGCTCGATGCATCGTGGGGCTACCAGGTCACGGGCTACTTCTCGCCCACGAGTCGTTTCGGCACGCCGGACGAGTTCCAGGCATTTGTGGATACGATGCACCAGAACGGCATCGGCGTCATCATGGACTGGGTGCCTGCGCACTTCCCGAAAAACGACTACGGCCTGATCGAGTTCGACGGAACGGCGCTCTACGAATATGCGGACAGGCGAGAGGGCGAACATCTCGAATGGGGCACCAAGATCTTCAACTTCAAGCGCAATGAGGTGCGGCAGTTCCTGGTCAACAGCGCACTGTTCTGGATCGAAAAGTTCCATATCGACGGGTTGCGAGTCGATGCCGTCGCGTCGATGCTGTATCGCGACTATGCGCGCACTGAATGGGTGCCAAACGAATTCGGTGGCCGCGAAAACCTGGAGGCGATGGCCTTCCTGCGGCAAATGAACGAGCGCATCGGGATCGAATTCCCGGGAGTCATTACCTGTGCTGAGGAGTCGACTTCCTTCCCCTCAGTGAGCCGGCCTGTCTATCTGGGCGGGTTGGGGTTCCATTTCAAGTGGAACATGGGCTGGATGCATGACACGCTGGACTACATCCAGAAGGATCCCGTGTATCGCAAGTATCACCACAACAAGATGACTTTTGGCCTGATGTACGCGTTCAGCGAGAACTTCATCCTACCCATCTCGCACGATGAGGTCGTCCACCTCAAACACTCGATGGCCGACAAGATGCCCGGTGATTTCTGGCAGCGGTTCGCCAACCTGCGGCTCTACTATGGGTTCATGTGGACACATCCAGGCAAGAAACTTCTGTTCATGGGGCAGGACTTCGGCCAGTGGAATGAATGGAACGAGAACAAAAGCCTCGACTGGCATCTGACCGAGTTCGAACCCCACGCCAAGCTATTGAGATGGGTGGCAGACCTGAACCGGGTTTACGGCAATGAGCCGAGCCTGTACGAACAGGATTACAATTGGCAGGGATTCGAGTGGATCGATGCAAATGACTGGGAGAACAGTGCCCTGTCATACATCCGTCGCGCAGTCAATCCGGAGGACCACCTGGTGGTCGTCTGCAACTTCACACCGGTGGTGCGCCAGGGTTACAAAGTCGGGGTGCCAAGCCTGACCACCTATCGCGAGATCCTCAACAGCGACTCGGCATATTACTTCGGCAGCAATGTAGGCAACGCAGGCGCGCTGGAGGCTGAGCGACTCAACTGGCAGTCGCAGCCATACTCTGTGACGATGACATTGCCCCCGTTGGCGGTGGTTGTATTGAAACCGGATCGCCGCATCGCGAATGATTAGAGCGACAGCCTAC
>CAYLZG010000161.1:0-2076 GCA_964387985.1 uncultured Anaerolineales bacterium
CCAGCCGGGCAGGGACACCGAGGGCTACGAGGCGCTCTGCAAGCTGCCTCCGCACGAGCAGGTAGACGTGGTCTGGGTCGTCAAGCTGTTCCACTCGACAGAAGCCGACTTGCTGATTCTGCTGCTGGGCGAGCGGACCGCGGCGCTGACCGGCTATACCATGAGCTGGATCCGCACGACACAAGGGGTGCTGGACACAAGCCTGACAAGCGTCCTCGACTGGCGCATCCTGGGCGAGACCGAAGCCTTCGTGGCCTTATGCGAGCGCTTCGCCGAACGAGTGACCCACTGAGGTCTGGAGGCTGTTATGTTGGCGATTGCCTGTGACAAATGCCGGCGCCGCTTCACGGTGACCGATGAGGAGCTGCGGGTTTTTCTCGACCAGGCTGAGGGGAAGAAGTTCGCCCTGGTCCTCTGTCCCCACTGTGGGAAAAACAGCAAAGTCGCCGCGGACCGCATCCACCAGGCCTTGCGCTTCAGCGCACCTCCGGCCGCGCCCGAGGAGCCAGCAGACCCGGCCGCATGACGCACCTATCGACGCCGCACAGCCGCCGGATGGCGCTGGTGCACGACTGGCTCAACCAGGTGGGCGGGGCAGAGAACGTGCTCGAAATCCTGGTGCGCATGTTCGGGGGTGCACCCGTTTACACCAGCATGTATGCCAGCGACCGGATGCCTGCCGCGTATCGTAAGTGGGATATTCGCACCACTTTCATGCAGCACTTGCCAGGAGTCACGCGGAAGCACCAGATGTACATGCCGGTCTATCCGCTTGCATTCAGCGGCGTGGACTTGTCCGGATACGACCTGATTCTCAGCAACAAGAGCGGCTTTTGTCACGGCGTGAAGACGCCAGCCGGCGCCGTACATATTTGCTATTGCCTGACGCCGACGCGTTTCCTGTGGCAGTATGAAGCCTACCGGTCCCGCGAGGCCCTGGGCAAGGGCGTTGACCTGGCGCTGCGCCCGCTGCTGGCTCCGTTGCGCCGGTGGGACCACGCGGCGGCACAGCGCGTGCACCATTTCATCGCCATCTCTCGTGAGATCCAGGAGCGGATTCGCCGCTTCTACGGCCGCGATAGCACGATCATCTATCCGCCTGTCAACCTGGAAAGATTCGCGCCCAGCGCCGAACCACCGGGCGACTACTTTCTTGCGGGCGGCCGGCTCATCCCGTACAAGCGCACCGATCTTGCGGTGCGGGCTTGCTCGGAGTTGGGTCTGAGGCTGGTCGTCTTCGGAGACGGCCGCGACCGGGCCGCGCTGGAGAGCATGGCCGGGCCCACAGTGACTTTCCTGGGCCGCGTGCCCTGGGATGAGTTGAGCCGGCTGTATGCGGGTGCGCGTGCCTTCATCTTCCCCGGGCTCGAGGATTTCGGCATCGCGCCCCTGGAAGCGCAGGCAGCAGGCCGGCCGGTGATCGCATATGCCGGAGGGGGCGTCCTGGACACGATCGTGCCCGGAGAAACGGGCGAGTTCTTTACTGAGCCCACGGTGGAATCACTCGGGGGCGTACTGGCCGCGTTCGATCCGGCGACCTATGATCCTGAGGCATGCCGTCGCAACGCCGAGCGATTCGGAGAAGCACGGTTCATCGAAGAGTTGAGCTCTTTCATCGATAAGAACGCGTAGGAATCAGCCATGGAATTACGAGCTTACTGGGCGATTATCATGCGGCGGTGGTGGCTGCCGGTCGGGCTGGCACTGCTGGTCGCAGTCCTTGCGCTGGTCGTACAGCGGCCGTGGCAGCCCCGGCCGGTCAGCTATAACGCGAGCATGCGCTTCAACGTGGGCGTGCAGCCGGAGCGTATCCCGGGCGTCTACACCTATGACCGCTACTACACGATGCTCACCTCGGAGTACCTTGTGGATGACCTGGGTGAAATCGTGCGCAGCCAGGCATTTGCAGGAGCGGTCAGCCAGCGGCTGGCCAGCCAGGGGATTACCGTGCCGGCCGGCGCGATCGGCGCCAGCACGCAGCCTGGCAAGCTCCACCGCATCCTGACCGTCAACATCAGCTGGCCCGACGAGAACCAGTTACGATCCATTGCCAATGCCGTCGTGGAAACCCTGACC
>CAYLZG010000161.1:2086-9460 GCA_964387985.1 uncultured Anaerolineales bacterium
ATAAATACGCCGCCGAGCTGGTGGACACCTCTATGGAAACCCTGACCGGCAGCAGCGCTGACTTCTTCGGCCAATTCAGCGCTGACGAGGCGGACATCCGCCTGATCGATCCACCGGTCGTTGGCATTGCCGGCCGCCCCGCCAGCGAGCAGCTGGACATCCCTCTGCGCGTCCTGCTCGCTCTCGCGGCGGGCCTTGGGCTGGCATTCCTGTTGGATTACCTGGATCGATCCGTTCGGGACCGGTCGGACATAGAGAAGCTCGGCCTGCCCATCCTGGCCGAAATCCCCCGCAGGTAGCGCTCGCCCGCGCCACCTGCACACCGGCCGGCAGTACTATCCACAGACGCGTCCGCGAATTAAGTACTAGATATAGGGGCGGGAACAGCCACGAGGGGTAATAGTGCCTGCAAAGGTCCTTTTATCCACAACGCGAGCCAGTTATACACCGCAAAGGGCCAGTTTATCCACAAAAGCAACGCCAACACGCCATTTTTGACGGCGTGTTGGCGTGTATCAATTGTTTGACGGTGTGACCGGTTATCGCACCCGCACCGGCTCGTAAAGCCTGTTGCGCAATGCGCTCACGCTCTGCACCAGATCCGGGTTCCGATTCATCTCGCTCGCGATCCGCTCGATCCCGTGCATCACGGTCGTATGATCGCGTCCCAGGACCTGCCCGATCTGTTGGAGCGAAGCGCCCACCTCCTCGCGCATCACGTACATGACTACGTGGCGTGGAAGTGCAATCTTCGCGCTGCGATTCCGGCCTATCAGTTCGGCGAGCGGCACACCGAAGAAATCTGCGGCGGACCTGAGCACTGTCTCCAGCGTCAGTTTGCCCTGTGCAGGAGCCAGGTAAGCCAGCGCATCTTCTACGACTGCAACGCTGACCGGCCGCTGGAACAACTCAGCATGGGCAATCACCTTCGTCAAGGCGCCTTCCAGGTCGCGGATGTTCCGGTGCGCGCGCTGCGCGATGGCCAGGAGAACGTCATCAGGCACACGCTTGCCCAGTGACGCCGCCTTGGTCTGAAGGATCGCGACCCGCGTCTCCAGATTGGGCGGCTGGATGTCTGTGATCATGCCCCATGCGAAGCGAGAGCGCAGGCGGTCTTCCAGGGTGGGGATTGCCTGCGGCGCGCGATCGCTGGTGAGCACGATCTGCCGGTTTGCAGAATGCAGGGCATTGAATGTGTGGAAGAACTCCTCCTGCGTCTGCTCCTTGCCGGCGATGAAATGCACGTCATCCAGAAGCAGGACATCGGCGCTTCGATACTTGGCCCTGAAATGATCCGTGGAGCCGCTGCGTATGGCCTCGATCAGGTCGTTGGTGAAGATCTCCGACGTCACGTAGAGCACGCGGTGCCCGTTTGCCTGCACGGCCTTGCCGATGGCCTGTAGCAGATGGGTCTTGCCCAGGCCGCTGCCCCCGTAGATGAACAACGGGTTGTAGGCGACTCCTGGCCGTTCTGCGACGGCCATGGCCGAGGCATGCGCCATCCGGTTGGACGGGCCCACGACGAAGGTCTCAAAACTGTACTGCGAGCGCAAGTTGGCGCTCCCGCCGGAGGATGGTTCGGCAGGCGCGGGAACGACAGCCGGCTCCATCTCCAACAGCGGCGCCGGAGTGCGCTCCGGCCCATCTTGCACCGGCGTCGTCTGTACGACAAAGGTGACAACGACTGAGTGACCTACGATGCTGGTCAACGTCTCCTTGATCATGCGGCGCAGCCGCAGATGAAGCCAATCACGGGCATAGGCATTGCTCACCCCGATGACGAAGGCTCCGTCCTCGTGCGCGACACACACGGTATCCCGCACCCAGGTATCGTAGGTGCTCTGAGGTAACTGTAAACGCAGATGGCTTCGAGCGATCTCCCATATCTCGCGAGGAGACCGGCCATTAGGGACGTCAGGCGCGTACATACGCTTACTCCACCACAACAAATCAAACCACACGAAAGTCACAACAGACAATCAGCGCTGCAACTCACGCCCAAAGGGCAGACGCATCCGCACGCTTGCAGTTGGAGCAAGCGATCACCGCGCAAGAGAACCGCGCACACCAAAAAACGATTGTGACGGCCACCACGGCCGCCTGTGGCAGAAAGAGGTCTGCATGCCAACGCGAGCGGATGAAGGGCGATGCTGCTGGCCTGTGTGATCGCGCCGGCTCAGTTGTGGGTCGGATTCTAGCACCGACAAGTTACCCCCGCAAGGGCCACTTTGAGGCTTACTGAGGAAATTGCTAATTCTTATGTATAACCCTCTTGGGCCGCACGCACGTGCTACGCGACTTATAGGGGTGGGGCCGCACGCGACCACCACTTAGCGTCACGCGCGACCCCGAAATTTCCAAACCTTAAATAACTTGCGGGTGTTTTTTCGTTAAGGTTGGTTATTGTCAACTCTGCTGAGCATCGGAATTTTGACGCCCATGCTCTGCGCGGCGGCCATCGCTTCCGGGTAACCCGCGTCGACATGCCGGGCGATTCCCATGCCGGGATCGGTCGTCAGCACGCGCTGCAGACGCTGAGCCGCTTCGCGCGTCCCGTCGGCCACGATCACCTGCCCGGCATGCTGGCTGAAGCCGATGCCGACGCCGCCGCCATGATGGAAGCTCACCCAGGTCGCGCCGCCCACGGCATTGACCAATGCATTCAGGATCGGCCAATCCGAGATGGCATCCGATCCATCGATCATGCCTTCCGTCTCCCGGTTCGGGCTCGCCACGCTGCCCGCGTCCAGGTGATCCCGGCCGATGACGATCGGCGCTGACACCCGCCCGTCCGCCACTGCCTGGTTAAACGCCAGCCCGGCCCGTGCGCGCTCGCCGTACTTCAGCCAGCAGATGCGCGCCGGCAGCCCCTGCCAGGCAATGCGCTCCTGGGCCATCGTGATCCACCGCCGCAGATGCTCGTTCTCAGGGAACAGATCGAGGATGATCCGGTCGGTCTCGTAGATGTCGCGAGGATCCCCGCTCAGGGCAACCCACCGGAAGGGCCCGGAACCCTCGCAGAAGAGCGGCCGGATGAACGCCGGCACAAAGCCCGGATAATCGAAGGCGTCCGCTACGCCCGCATCAAATGCGCGCTGCCGCAGGTTGTTGCCGTAGTCGAACACGATGCTCCCTGCCCGCTGGAGAGCGAGCATGGCACGCACATGTGCAGCCATGCTTGCCATTGCACGGGCCTGGTACCCCGCCGGGTCCTCCTTGCGCTGGACCGCAGCTTCTTCAAGGGTCATCCCCGCGGGGATGTAGCCCAGCAGGGGATCGTGCGCGCTGGTCTGGTCAGTCACGACATCGGGCGTGACCCCGCGCGCCACCAGCTCGGGGAGGATTTCGGCCGCGTTGCCGAGCAGGCCGATCGACTTGGCCTCGCCCTTCGCCACGGCCTCCTCGACCCAGGTCATGGCCTCCTCGATGTTGTCCGTTGCGACGTCCAGGTACCGGTGTTGCAGCCGCCGGTCGATCCGCCACTGGTCCACCTCGACCACGAGGGCCACGCCTTCGTTCATCGTCACTGCCAACGGCTGTGCGCCGCCCATCTCGCCTAACCCCGCGGTCAGGACGAACTTGCCCTTGAGCGAGCCCCAACCCTGCTGCCGCGCGAGGCTCCCGAAGGTCTCATACGTGCCCTGTAGGATGCCCTGGGTGCCGATGTAGATCCAGCTCCCCGCGGTCATCTGGCCGAACATGATCAGGCCTTGGGCTTCCCAGCGGTCGAAGTTTTCCTGTGTGGCCCAGTGCGGCACGATATTCGAATTGGCGATCAGCACGCGGGGCGCATCTTCATGCGTGCGGAAGATGGCCACCGGCTTCCCGGACTGGACCAGCAGCGTCTCGTCCGGTTCGAGGTTGCGCAGGCTCTCGAGGATCGCGTCGAAGCAGTCCCAGTTGCGTGCGGCCCGCCCGCGTCCGCCATAGACGATCAGGTCATCCGGAAACGCCGCCACCTCCGGGTCCAGGTTGTTCTGGATCATGCGGTAGGCGGCTTCGATCAGCCAGTTCTTGCAGGTAAGCTTTGTCCCGCGCGGGGCGCGAATCAGCCGGGCCATGTGGTATCCTCCATAAGTTCTATAGATCGAAGTACATTTGCATTTCGTAGGGATGCGGGCGCTCAAGCACCGCATAATGCTCTGTCAGCTTCGCCTTGATCCAATCCTGGATCGTCTCATCATCGAACACATCGCCCGCCAGCAGGAAGTCGTGGTCGGCCTGCAGTGCTTCGCATGCCTGTCCCAGCGACGTCGGCAGCGCCTTGATCTCCGCGCGGCGCTCGGGCGGCCACCTGAAGATGTTCTCGTCGATGGGGCCGAAGCCGTGCTCGGTCGGATCGATCTTCTGCCTGATGCCATCGATGCCCGCCATGAGCATTGCGGCCATGGCCAGGTAGGGATTGCAGGTGGCGTCGGGCGGGCGGAACTCCATGCGGACCGCGTCGGGCTGGGTGGCGTATTTGGGCACCCGGATCGCGGCGGAGCGATTGCCGGTCGAGAAGAAGCAGTTCACAGGCGCTTCATAGCCCGGCACCAGCCGCCGGTATGAGTTCGTGGACGGATTGGTCAGCGCCAGCAGCGCGGGCGCGTGCAGCAGCTGCCCGCCAATATAGTGGAGTGCGGTCTCGCTGAGCAGGCTGTAGCCCTTCGGGTCATAGAACTGGTTGGCTCCGCGCTTGAAGATATGCTGGTGAAAATGCATGCCATTGCCCGCTTCGCCGAACAGGGGCTTGGGCATGAAGGTCACGGCCTGGCCTGCCTGCCGCGCGACCATCTTGCACACATACTTGATCGTCTGCACCGCGTCCGCGGCGGTCATCATGCCCATCAACGGCGTTTCGATCTCGCACTGGCCCGGCCCGCCGACCTCATGGTGGTGGTACTTGACCGGGACCTGCATGCCTTCGAGGGTGGTGACGATCCGGGTCCGCAACGTGGAGAGCTGATCGCGCGGCGGAATGGCGTGATACCCCCCGTGCAGGGGTACGTAGTGCCCGTGCCCGCCTTCCGGGCTGTGCCAGTCCGCTTCCGAGGAATCGACCCGATACGAAGCCACATTGACGCTGTTTTCGTAGGCAACGCTGTCGAAGACGTAGAACTCGAACTCGGGTCCCCAGCGGCTTTCGTCCGCGATACCTGTCTGTTTCAGATAGGCCTCGGCACGCTGGGCAATGACGCGCGGATCACGAAAATAGAGCACCTTCGTATCCGCCTCGACGACACTGCAGATAAAGCTCAGGGTCGGCACTTCCCAGAAAGGATCGAGGATGCCGGTGTGGAGATCGGGGATGAGCACCATATCGCCGGACTTGACGCTGCGCAGCCCGACGCTCGAGCCGTCGAAGCCGATGCCAGCGATCATCAGGTTCGGCGTGAACTCGCTGGCCGAGAGCGTCACATGGTGCCACCGGCCCCACAGATCGCTGAACTTGAGGTCGATCATGCGTATGGCGTTTTCACGCACAAACGCAGCCGCAACGTCGAAGTTTTTCAACTCTGGCACAACAACACACTCCTTTGTGTAGGCTCCGCGCACGGGTTACATTATCGGGTAGGTAGGGAGTAAGCGCAAAACAGCGCTTTATAAGCGATAGCGAGGTCGGAGTATGCTTGGTGTGGCTATCTCAAGCTCAAATCAACGCGCCAGTTTTGCCAGTACTGCAAGGTCTGCCTCGCCGCTGGTCAAAATCGCCTTTTCAGCGGCGAAGGTCAAAGCGTCAGGAGCGAAACCAGCTTGCGAGATACACCATGCGCGCGCGCTCAGGCCGGTCGCGGCCGACAGCAGTTGCTCCAGCTCACCGCGGCCGACTCGTTTCTGCCGCCACTTGACCTCGACCGCCCATCGCTCGCCGTTCTCGGCCAGCGCGTCGATCTCCGTCTGGCCATCCGGTGAACGGTACGGCTCGATGCGCAAGAAGGCCGGCACGGGAATCGAATCAGTTTGACCCAGGCAGGCGCCCGGGACCGTTCGTCCGGCCAGCTTGCGCAGCAACTCCCGCACTTCGCTTTCTTTGGCGCGGCCCAGTTGGGTTGAGGCGCGAGCGAACCGCTCGCTCAGATCGGCCACCAGCGTTTTCAGTTCCTCGTGCCGCGGGAACCCCTCGAGAGCCACGCCCTTCGTGGTCTGCGCCACCCAGTAGCGGAACACCGGATCGGCATAGAAATAGCGCCCTGCGCGCTCTACCAACAGGTCTACCTCCATCAGCCGCCGGAGGTATTCACGCGCGGCCGACGCCTGGCGTCGCAGGCGGCTGGCAATCTCCGATAGGGCCAGGCCATCTTCGGTCGCCAGGATCTGAAGCAGCGCCTTCAGCACGCCATAGCCGCGCGCCTTCTGGAGCGAGACATCGTACAGGTAGCGACAGTAACCGTAGATCTGGCCGCGATTCTCCAGCACTTCCAACACGAAGGCCTGTTTGACCAGCTCGGACGTAACCGCCTCGGCCCCAGCCGCTGCATCCCCTGCAACCAGCTCGCGCACACGTTCAGCCAGGGCAGTGATATGGAAGGGATGGCCGAAGGTGTAGGTGTGGACCGCTGCTTGCGCTGCAGGTGATAGTCGACCAACCAACTTCTCGGTGAGAACCTGCGTATCTTCCGGCGTGAAGGGGTGCAGTTCCAGCGCACGGAACTGGAGGAACAGGGGCGATTGGTGATCCTGCACGATACGCTCGGTCGCGCTGACGGCTGAACCGGTGATCACGTAAGCGACCCTGGTCTGGCGCTGCAGCGCCGCGCGGAAGTGCTTGAGTGGGTCGCCGACGCCGGGAAAGTTGCCCAGGGTGAGCAACTCAGGGAATTCGTCCAGGAAAATCATGAACGGCAGGCCCAGCGCTTCAGCCAGGCGTTGGGGAAAGTCGAACGCGATGTTGAGCAGGGTGGCATAGTCGGTCTTCTGCTTGCCCATCTCGTTGATCAGCGCGGCCGCAGTACGCGTAACGACCGGCAGCCCCGCCGCATTGGTTTGCAGCAAGTCGGTGGCATTCAGGTAAGGATCTGCCGGCCCCTGCCCATGGTCCACTACCCAGAAGCAAGAGAGTCCGACGTATCGCTGCGCAAAAAGCTCCGGCGAGCTGGCGAGATCCTGAAGGTCGAGGTAGACGGGGATCACCTTGCCGCCTGCGCGCAACCGACGCATCTGCTCCTGACAGATCAGGGTCTTGCCGATGCGGCGCAGGCCGAACAGAGCCACGTGACGCGGCCGACCGGCAAGCAGGTCGTCAGCGACCAGCGCCAGGGTGGTCAGCTCGCTAACGCGATTGGTAAAGTAGGGGGGTGTAGCATAGATGCCGGTCACCTGGATCACCTTCATGTCTTCACTTAATCCAAATGGCTTATAAGCCATTTGGACTAGTATGCCATGGGTCTGCGA
>CAYLZG010000162.1:0-9440 GCA_964387985.1 uncultured Anaerolineales bacterium
CTGCGCCAGGTGCTGCATGTGCTCTGTCTCGACAGCGGGCGCATCTATCTCAGCGACCAGGTGAACAGCGAGTATACCCTTGCTGCGTCAGAGGGTGATCCCCATCTTCTCGACCCCGACCAAAGCAACATGGCGCCCGGCGAATGCATGTGCGGTTTTGCCAGCTGGACACCGTCGCCGGCCGGTGGGGAGACGATCACCCTCGCCCCAGCCGTGATCCATGCGGGGTGCCACGGACGGAGCAAGCTCAGTGCATGCGCCGCGGTTCCGCTGGTCTCACGCGATAGAACGCTCGGCGTGCTTCACGTAGGGAGCCGGGACCGCGACGCGTTGGGCGAGCCGGAACTGGCCCTCCTCCGCTCCGTCGGCATGCAGCTAGGCTTCGCACTGGAGAACCTGAGGCTGCGCGATGAGGCGCGTCGCGCGGACGCGCTGGCCGCGCTGCTACAGGAGATGCACCACCGCATCAAGAATAACCTCCAGACGGTGGCCGATCTGTTGAGCCTGGAGATGTCTGCCAGCCCCTCGCCCGTCGCACGCAAGAGCCTGCGCGACAGTATCGGACGCATCAAGAGCATTGCCGCGGTGCACGAGCTGTTGTCACTGGAGCAGCTGCGCCTGACCGACATCACCGCGCTGGCTCGGCAGGTGTGCGATATCTCCCTCAAGTACTTCGTGCGTCCTGACCGGCGGATCGTGGCGGAGATCACCGGTCCGCCGATCTACCTGCCCTCCAAGCAGGCGACCGCGCTTGCTTTGATCGTCAATGAGCTCGTTTCGAATGCGCTCGAACACGCCTTCCCCATCGGCCACCATCCGTGTCACCTCCAGATCGAGCTGGCCCAGGAAGGGCCGGAGGTCACACTGGCCATCAGGGACAGCGGTCGCGGATTGCCACCCGGCTTCGATCTTTCGACCGATCGCGGCCTGGGCCTGCGCATCGCTCGCACGCTGGCCGAAAAGGATCTGTCCGGCACGCTGCGGCTGGATGGCCGGGACGCCGGCGGGACCACGGCCACGGTCACCTTCTACAAGTAGGGTGCGACGCAATGAAATCCCTGCGCGTTCTGATCGCCGACGATGAGAGCATCCGCCTGTTGAGCCTGGCCTCACAGCTGGCTGCCCTGGGCCACCGGGTGGTGGCCGAGGCAACGCAAGGGGACGAGGCGGTGCGGCTCGCGATCGAGCACCGGCCCGATCTGGCCATTCTCGACATCAAGATGCCCGTGATGGATGGGATCGAGGCAGCAGAGCGGATCACCCAGTCGCAGCCAATTCCCATCATCCTGGTGACCGCCTACAGCGAGGCGCAGCTGGTCGAGCGAGCTGCGCGGGCCAACATCTCTGCTTATCTGATGAAGCCGGTGGCCGAAGACGACCTGCTGCCTGCGATCACGCTGGCGTTGGCGCGGTTCAGGGAATTCGAGTCACTGCGCCGCGAGGTAGCCGACCTGCGCGATGCGCTGGACGCTCGCAAGGTGGTGGAGAAGGCCAAGGGCATCCTCATGCGGCGGCTTGGCCTGACCGAGGACGAAGCCTTCAGGCGTCTGCAGAAGCAAAGCCAGGACACCAATCGCAAGCTCGCGGAGGTGGCGG
This sequence comes from uncultured Anaerolineales bacterium, assembly GCA_964387985.1. Classification (GTDB taxonomy): domain Bacteria; phylum Chloroflexota; class Anaerolineae; order CG2-30-64-16; family CG2-30-64-16; genus JALOOB01. Next base: position 1,597 of record CAYLZG010000162.1, read on the forward strand.
AAGCCGTCGTGACCGCGGATCGGATGTTCTGAGGACCCAGAGCGCTAGTCGTCCAGGAACCGGTACATGACCAGCGCGTCGACCAGCCCCAGCGTGGCGTGCCGGAACGCCTTTGGCAGCACGCCGACTACCTCGAATCCCAGTTTGCGCCACAGCGTGACCGCAGGGGTGTTCGTGCTGACCACGAAGTTGAACTGCATGGCCAGGTAACCCATCCGCCGCGCCTCCTCCAGGCAGTGACGCCCCATCCGCTCTCCCAGGCTCAGGCCGCGATAGGCAGGGTCGACCATGAACGAGGCATTGCTCACGTGGCCGCCAAGGCCAACGTTGTTGGGCCGCAGCTTGTACATGCCTGCCACGACCCCATTGACGGTGATGACGAATGTCTTGAAAGTGTCCGAGACGAAGTAGTCGCGCGCATCCGCGGCCGTGGCATCGGGAGGAAAGACGTAGCTGTCACCGGGCAGGACCACGGCATGGAAGATCTCCCAGATGCGCTCGAAGTCGGCTTCGCCGGCCGGGCGGATTTCGACTTGTCGTGTTGTGTCGATCATAGGTTCCTCAGCAAGATCTCGCCTCTCGCGCCCTTGCCGGGCAGGGTCTGAACGGTTAGCGATCCACCGGCAATTGCCATCAGCGCGGTGTGCAATGCCAGGCCGTGACCCGGCGCCGCAGAGATTCCCGCATCCTCGCCATTGTCTTCCACGGCAACGACGAGCTGACCGGCCTTGTACGTCGCGTTGATCGCCAGGTGGAGCCCCCCCGCTGACGGTTGTGCGTGCCGCGCGGCGTTGCGTACCAATTCGCGCGCGGCGTAGTACAGCGTCTCCGCCTTGATTGCAGGCAATTGTTTCGCCGCGCGCTCCGCAGCCTCGTCACATGCCCACGTCACCGACTCGAATGCCGGGCCAAATTCATCCGCGATAGCTTTGCGCAGCGCAGCAAACGCTCCGAGTCGCGTGACGTCCGGGGTTGTGGCCATGGGCAGATCGCGCAGCAGCGCGGAGATCTGGCCGTGCGCCTCTGACAGACGCATGGATGCGGTCTGTCCCGCGGCATCAGCCGGGAGCGATAACATGGCGGTATGGATCAGTGGCAGCACCTCGTCGTGCAGCACACGCCGCGTGCGCTGGTCGAGGAGCTGCGCAGCCGTCATCTGCTCCCGCTGCAGCTGCATCAGCCTCTGCGAAAGGGACAGGCTGGCGGCCGCGTCGATGAGCCGTTCGCCGGCTGCGCGGCCGATCTCCAGATCCTCCTCGCTGTACAGGCTGCCGTCCCTCCGTGATCCGAGCAGCAGCACACCTGCCAGTCCATGTTCGCCCCAAAGCGGGATGCCCCAGGCTGCGCCGCTGTATTCCTCGGGAGGGATCATCGAGGCAAGTTGTTCGGGTGACATTCCTGGCTCCGGCATCCAAATCGTGGAAGGCACGGCAGTCCCTGGGGGATACGTGAGCGGCTCGACAAACGATGCCAGCGGACCCGCGGGGACCAGGTAGGCCAGGGGTGCAGCGAGCACATCCCGGCAGAGGGCATCGAAGGCGCCCCCTTCATCCTGTGCGGAGTTGTCATGGCCCTTCGACCACCGTACGGAATCGGAATCACCGGCGCATCCTGAGCGGAGGGCTACCGCAGTCTGCGGCCCGCAGTCGAAGGAGCCGGTGTCTCGCGTCCCGTTTTCAGAGCTCCCATGCAGTGGCGCCGTCGCCTGAGTGGCTGGGCCCCGATCCTCCGTGTGAGCTGCGTTGGCTGTAAGCTGGCCGTACCAGCCCTCGCTCGTCACCATCGGCCGCAGCTGGCGCATGGCCTGCCGCCACTCGACCGACGCGCGCCAACCGAGCAGCACGAAGAAGGCCGTCATCAGCACTGCGGTCAACAGGACCGCATAGACCGGCTCCAGCCCCCACACCAGCGCGCCGCCCAGCAACACCCCGTAACCCGCAGCCAGCGCGATGGCGCGTTTCCAGTGGCGTGCCAGCTCGCGACGCGGCAGGTCCTTTCCCATAAAGAGCTCGTATCGCGTCATCGCCTGACCCAACAGAAAGGCCACGAGGGCAATCAGCAGCGCGATGACAAGGTCGAACACGGCGATCGTATTGATATCGTCAGGGCGCAACACATAGTAGCCGCTCTCGCGGGTGTTGGAGATGGTCCAGACGACGGCAATGGCAACGAGAATACCGATCAGCAGCAGGACCAGCGTGGCCGCAAACAGGTGCGTCCTGGAGCGACGAAATGAGATGCTGGTCCGGCCGGTGTTCTTCCCCGCGTTCGAGGCATCCCCCTTGCGCAGCTCATGTGAAGAACGACCCTGCTCGCTCAGATCGTGCAGCGTATCGATGGAGAGGACCACACACAGCACAACGTAAAGCGGGTAAGCAATTGCGACGAGAGGGATGCCCAGGACCGGGACTTTGATGAACTGTCGCAGGGGCCAGATGAAGGGGGTCAGGCTGTTGAGTGCCGGAATGAACGGAATGCCCAGCAGCACGAGGCATCCGAATCCGATCACCAGAGCCACCGTGGTCACGAGAAGCCCGGGCCGATGTCGCGGCCGGATGAGAGACTCGCCGGGATCCCAGAATCCCGCATTGCGCAGCAGCACCACATACCACACGTAAGGCAGGAGCAGCACCGGAATCATGGCCGTGGCGAGCCAGAGTGTGTTGCTGCGCGTGAACTCCCACGTCCTGCTGAGCAGCAAGGCCGAGTGGCTGATGAAGAAGAGGCCGCCCAGGAGGAAGCCTCCTGTCGAGAGCACCACGCCCGGGTCCCGGCGGTCAGCGTGCAGCCACAGGCTCAGGCCAAGCCACAGCAGCAGGATCGTGTTGAACAGCGAGACGGCGACAAGCGCCCAACTGCGAAGCGTGGCGCCTGCTATGAGCTCCATGGCGTCCACTCGTCCCATTCGTCGAGCACATGGGCCACGCCATCATCGTCCCAACGCATCAGCCGGCCGCTGAGAGCGATGATCGATGCACGGGTGCGTGCGACCTTTTCATCCGTCGTGCTGCCATTCAGATCCCACGCGGCATAAATCTGCCCGGCCACCCGGCTGATCGTACGCTTATCGCGAAAGCCCAGCCTTGCAGCGATCTGCTCGTTCGTCAGCCCCTGGCTGAGCAACCGCGCCACGGCCTGCTCGTTGTGCTCCAGCAGAGCCATCGGGTCGTGGCGGTCGCGACGACGCACCTCCTGCACCCGGCTGGCGATGTGCGGATCGATGAAGCTGCGCCCGCCTATGGCGTCGCGAATCAAGGGCACGAGCATCGCGGGCAGCAGGTAGTTCGACTTGGGCACGTACGCGAAGTGGGTCAGGATGCCCGAGCGAAGAAAGTCGCGGTAGTAAGCGTCGTCGTCCTGGATGGAGTAGAAGACGACAGGCATGCGGGGGAATTCCCGGCGGATCGCCACTGCCGTCTCGATGCCGTTCATCTGGCCTGCGAGTTGAACGTCCATGAGGATTGCCTGAGGTGCGTTCTGCAGGCATGCCTCCAGCGCATCCTCGCCGCTGTCGCATGCCGCGATCACGCGCACCTCCTGCAGGGCGTTGAAGCCCTCTACGAGTGCGGGCCGCAATCGGGCGTTGTCTTCAACTACGAACAGCGTGATCGGGGTTTGGCTCACGGCATCTCCAGCGCATCATTATGCCGGCCCTCGCGAAGCCCGTCAAGCACCCGGGTGCGCGGATGCGGGCACACGGACAGCCGGGCTGGGCCGCGTGCGCCGTTGCCCCACATGGCCGGCATGCGCGATCCTTGAGCAAAACCATGAGAGGTGTCTCATGCCGATTCGGCAACCGATTCGAATCCTCATCGCAGGCCTGGCTCTGGGTTTGGTCTTCGACCGCCTCTTGACCGGCCGTCCGCTGGGCGTGTCATTCCCCCTGTTCATCGTCCTGGTCCTCCTGGCGCTGAGCCTGACGATGCGGTGGGAGAGCGTGCGCCCGTTGCGGGCCAACCTGTGGGTGTTCATCCCGCTGTTGTTCTTTGCCGTGATGGTGGCTGTTCGCGCAAATGCCTTCGTGACCTTCCTCAATGTCTCCGCAGTGATCCTGCTGCTGGGGTTGATCGCAGTCTACCTGGTGCGGGCTGCGCTGACCGCGGTGGACCTGCCTGGCTATGCATTGTTTCCCCTGCTGGCTCCCACCATGTCGGTCGTGCGCGGTGCACAGGTGGCGCGGCAGGCTGCCGTTCGCGGTGCAGGTCTCTGGCAAGGTCCTCGCCGGCAGACGTGGACCCCGGTGCTGCGAGGGCTTCTCCTTGCCCTTCCGATCGTCGCAGTGTTTGCGCTGCTGCTTTCTTCCGCGGACCTCATGTTCGCCGAACTGCTCCGGCGCCTCGTGCCTGAAGATTTCCTTGATTTCGCCCGGCGCGCGGCCGTACACGGGAGCATTACCCTGTGCGTAGGTTTCATCCTCATGGGCGGGCTGGCCTACACCGTGTGGCGCGACGACCAGTCGATTGAGGGAAGGCTCCCCGGCGCTCTGCCCCCGGTCTCACCGTTGCTGGGACTGACTGAGTCCGTAGTGGCGCTCAATGCAGTCAACCTGCTCTTTGCTGCATTCGTGGTCATCCAGATTCCCTACCTGTTCGGCGGGCAGCTGAACATCGATCTGGGCCGGACCACCTATGCCGAGTATGCGCGGCGCGGGTTCGGCGAGCTGGTTCTGGTCTCGGTGTTGGTGCTGGGGCTGCTTCTGCTGTTGGGCGTCCTCACGCGGCGGAGTGCGGGCAGGCAAACGCGCTTATTCAACCTGTCGAGCACGGTCACCGTCGGATTGACCGTGGTCATGCTCGTGTCCGCGTTCAAGAGGCTGCTGCTCTACGAGATGGCCTACGGGTTCACGGAGATGCGCATCTATCCGCACGTGTTCATGATCTGGCTTGCCCTGCTTCTCGGTTGGTTTCTTGTGACGCTGTGGCTCCGGCCCGGGCGATTTGCGATCGGCGTGATCATCGCGTGCCTGGGTTTCGTGGCGACGTTGAATGTGATGGATGTGGATGCTTTCATTGTCCGGCGCAATGTGGAGCGGTACGGGCAGCTTGGGTCGACAGCGTTTGCCCTTCGCGACGTCTACGACCCATACGACTCGAGGATCGACCCCACCTACCTGACCGGACTTTCTGAGGATGCCATTCCAGCCCTGGTGCAGAACGTCGACCGGTTAGCAGGTGAGCCGAAGAGGGAGGTCGCCAACTACCTGCGCGGCAAGTTGCTTGATATGGAGAGTGACGCGACCCAGCGGCAGTGGCCTGCGTTTCACCTGGCCCACCATCGTGCCTATGACGCGCTGGCCGGCTGGGCTGGGGGGCGATAGCAATCGATGAAGCCGGCTTCGACGGTCGGGCGGATTTCGAGTGTCTCGAAACTCCAATGCGTTGTGTGTAGGTGTCAACTGCCATGGAATTCCAAAGGCCGGCGGCCGACATAGGAATCGACCACCGGCCTCGCTTGGTTCGATTTGCTTGAAGACCGCGTTACGCCGAGACATCTTCTGGCTTCTTGCGGGTTGGCACTCGATTGGCCGGGAATGACACGACGCGTGCTGCATCTCCGCGCACGGCCTGGCGGATAGGTGGTGGCCGGCGAAGTCCCTTGATCGCCCGGCATATGATGTAGACGGCGCCGGCTAACAGAACACAGAATACTCCAAGGGAGATCATCAACGCGGCCCAAGCCAGTGCCTCACTCAGGATCTGCTCGCGTTGGACTCTCTGCTCGATCTCAATCTGGGCCAGCGCTCGATTCTTTTCTATCTCGATCTCATGCATCTGTCTCTCGAAGTTGTTTTTGTCAGCCATGGCTCTCGTCTCGGCCTCAAGACGACTTGCCTCAGCTCCAGCTTTCTGAGGGTTGAAGACCTCAGACTGAGTTGCAAACACGCCGAGCAAGAGCGCGAGAATGGCGACAAGCACTGCGAGAGGTGTGAGTCCCCGTAACATACTGCCTCCTTTGCCTCCATCCAACGTGGACCGTAAAGTGATTCCGCTGTCTCCAGACCCGTCCCTATCCATGCTCACCTCCCAGCGAATGGTTCTCTACGCTCGCCGTTAAGGTGCCGTTTGGCTTACCCCGTGGACAGCGCTGTATGCGTCAGACCGCTGCGGCTACAACGAGAGTCATCGACGTTGCCGGGTCCAGCTTTTCCATCGTCATCGTGTGGCTGCAGACCTTGCGACTGGCGAAGGAATCGCAATCACACTGCCAGGAACCGGCTTCGCAGGTCAGGTAGTGTTCGCGATGGTTGCCTTGGAGTGTCCATCCCCGACCACGGCGCCTGATCCGATCAGGTTCATTGCGGTATTGCATCGACTTCCAGATTTCACCGATCATCCCTGAATCATAGGCGAGCATGATGATCACCTTCCTTTGCCTCTTACCGGGCCAGGTTCTGGATTGCGCCCCGTTGTATTTCGGGTGTCCGATCTCTGGTCTCCGGTGGCAAGTGTCCTGTTATCTCAAAGGGGAGTATACCGGCAGTTGAACAGGTGTGCTTGAGAGGTGTATATCACAAACTTACCAGAGGCACGACACCCACATGACAAGAACCAGCAAAAAACGCAGGCCAACCAGCCTGCGTTTCTCGCGTAGTTGCCGGGACTCAACCGGCCGCCTGGTCTTCCACTTAGCCGGGAGCGACCAGCCCCAGGGTGTCCGCAAAGAACTCGGTGAGCGCTGCTGGATCCAGGTGGTACTTGCTCCGGAGCGCTGGCAGGAGCTCAGTCTGGACATAATGGAGGTCTTCGATCTTGCAGTGCTTGAAGCGGCTGTACACCTGCTTGAAGGTGTTTTCCAGCCGGATGGCGCGCTCGGCGTACTGCTCGAAGTAGGCAGCAGCGAATGCGTAGTGCTGTGTCATCTGCTCTACCGCGGATCGCGGCACTTTGCCCTGGCCCTCCAGCAGGCCGCGCTCATGGGCCAGGTGGCCGCGCAGCAACTCGATCTTTCCCATTAATTGCCAGAACTCTTCGACGCACTCTTCCGGGGGTACAGCCTTGAGGCCGGCGCCGGCTTCGATCTTGTACCGGGTCTCCACTACCTCTTCCGAGTGATTGAGCCACTCATCTGTGCTCTCATGATCTCCGCGCTGGAAATAGATCTGCGCCATATCCTCGCACGCGTCGCCGAGAAGGACGGTCTCTTGATGCTTTTTCGCAAGCTCAATGCTGGCGGCGAGAGCCTGGATCGCGCGCGAGGCAAGGCCTCGCGCCGTCGTGGATTCAGGGCTCGCACTGCGATCCAGTGCAGACCATTCCCGGTAGGTGCAGCCCATCTCGTTGTGCGCCTCGATCAGGCGGACGGGCCTGGCAACCTGGTCCTTGTAGATCGCGATGGCCCGTTCAAGGTTGCGCTTGGCTTCCCCGAACAGCTTCCTGGACGCGGCCGGCTCATAGACGCCGGATGCCCACAATGCACCTATGTGGCGCAGGGAACGGCCCAGCACCAGGGATGCCTGTGCGATGCCTCGTTGGGTCTGCAGGCCTTCGCAAATGCCCAGCGCCCTCTCCGCCAACGAACGCGCCCGGTGCGGCTCTCCGAACGCCAGGTGGGCATGGGCACGCGTCATCAGGCTGAGTGCGATGCGATACTCCCGGCCGAGCTGCTGGCGCAGCTCCAGGCTGTCATCGATCAGAGACTCGGCGTTGCTGCGCCGGTAGAGTGCAGCGTAGACCCTGCCCATGTTGTTGCTGGTGTTGGCGGTCTCTTCGAGCAGGTCCGACGCGCGGAAGTAAGGCAGCGCCGCGCGATATTCGTGTAGCGCCAGGCGATAGTGACCCAGTAACTCGAACGCATATCCCAGATCATTGTGGCCTCGACCCAGAATCCAGTTTCGCCGCCAGCCC
>CAYLZG010000163.1:0-9429 GCA_964387985.1 uncultured Anaerolineales bacterium
GAGAGCTCTGGATCAACCAACGAAGCGCCAAAGCCAGTCGCCGATCCTCACGGATTTCCATGGGGACCTGGTAGGTGGCGCCACCAACACGGCGGGGTCGCACCTCGATCATCGGCGTGGCGTTGCGAATGGCCTGCTCAAGTGCCTCGATGCCCGGCTTCTTGGTCCGTTGTTCCAAGACAGCGATGGCGCCATAGACGATGCTTTCGGCGGTCGACTTCTTGCCGCTCAGCATGATCTTGTTGATCAGGTGCGAGACCAACATGTTATTGTAACGCGGATCCGGCAGGACCACACGTGGTTCGGGACGATTACGTCGGGACATGAGTTACTCTGCGCTCCTTACTTCTTGCCCTTGGCAGGAGCGCCCTTTGCGCCTTTACCTGCCGCAGCCGTGGCCTTCGGAACCTTTGCACCGTACTTAGAGCGGGCGCGTCGCCGGGCATCCACGCCACTCGTATCAAAAGCGCCGCGCACGATGTGATAGCGCACGCCAGGCAGATCCTTCACGCGGCCGCCGCGCACCAGCACCACAGAGTGCTCTTGCAAGCTGTGACCTTCACCGGGGATATAGGCGGTCACCTCAAGACCGTTGCTCAGGCGCACACGAGCGATCTTGCGCAGCGCCGAGTTCGGTTTCTTAGGGGTCATGGTGCGCACCTGAGTGCACACACCGCGCTTGAACGGGTTGCCCTTTGTCATCCGGCGCAGGCGCCCGTGGATGGTGTTATTCGTGAATTGCAGCGCGGGAGCCTTTTCTTTTTTCGCAAGCGGCTTCCGGCCCTTACGTACGAGCTGATTGATAGTCGGCAAGATGCCCTCCACTAAGACTTATGCGGATCGAAAACACCAGGGCCAGGGCCCGGCTGTGACGAATAAACGCGGGCCAGAGGCAATCTGGCCCACGAAAAATTAGTTTATCATAAGGGGCATTTCGGGTCAAATTGAACCTTATTCTTCCCCGCTCTCCGGCCTTCTACGCAGCCTCGTCGGCCAGATCGTCGGAAAAGTCCTCGTCGATGAAGTCCACCAGGAGCGGTTCATCGAGCAATGGCTCTTCCTCGGATTCATCCAGCAATACGTCTTCATCGAACGCCACCCGCGCTTGGGCTGAGAGCACTGCTTCAGCCGCCTGGCGCCGGGTCTCGAAGCCCGTGCCCACCGGAATCAGCTTGCCGATGATCACGTTCTCCTTCAGGCCGCGAAGCGTGTCCTTAGCGCCCCGCACGGCTGCATCCGTCAGCACGCGTGTGGTCTCCTGGAAGGAGGCTGCCGCAAGGAAACTGTCCGTATTGAGCGACGCTTTGGTAACGCCGAGCAGCACCGGCTCGCCGCGCGCTGGCTCACCGCCGGCCGCAACGACGGCCGCGTTCGCCTCATCGAATTCAAACCGATCGATCAGCTCGCCGATCAGCATATCGGTGTCGCCGCTGCGCAGCACGCGCACCCGGCGCACCAGCTGCCGGACGATCACTTCGATATGTTTGTCGTGGATGCTTACACCCTGCGAGCGGTACACCTTCTGGACTTCGTCCAACAGGTACATCTGCGCCGCTTCGCGACCCTGGATGCGCAACACCTCACGGGGGTTCTTCGAGCCTTCGGTGAGCTGCGTGCCTACCTCTACGCGATCACCTTTGTCTACCTTCAGGCGGGCAGAAGCCGGAATGTCGGTCACCCACTCCTCAACGTCCTCGCGACGGATCACAGCTTTGTAGCCGCCCTCGTCGTCGGCGTCGATGTAGATGTTGCCATCGAATGCGGCCAGAATCTCCTGAGGTTCGAGTTCGGGTCGCAATGCCCGCGCAATCGGCGTAGTCGCCTGTACGCGGTCATCATTGCCCACCAACATGTCATAGCCGGGTGCAATGATGTGGGTCTTGCGGCGCAGGCGGCTGTTGGTCACTTTCAGCTTGCGCACGTCATCATCCCAGTAGACGTTGACCACGCCACCGATTTCCGCGATGACCGCTTCGCCCTTGGGCGTGCGCGCCTCGAAGAGTTCCTCGACGCGCGGCAGACCCTGGGTGATGTCCTCTGCGCCCGCAACGCCTCCGGTATGGAAGGTGCGCAAGGTGAGCTGCGTGCCCGGCTCGCCGATGGACTGTGCGGCAATAATGCCGACAGCCTCACCCATCTGGACCGGTCCACCGCGAGCCAGATCGCTGCCATAGCACAGCTTGCAGAGGCCGAAGCGATTCTCGCAGGTGAGCGCCGAGCGCACGTACACCTTGTCCACGCCGGCTCGCTTGATCACACCTATGGCCATCTCATCAAGCAGTTGGTTTCGGCCCAACAGGATCTCGCCGGTCCTTGGATCGGCGATCGGGGCTGCCGTCATGCGGCCCACGATGCGCTCCTCAAGCCTCTCGCCGGTTTCCTTCGCACCTGCCTCCGTGAACCAGATGCCCGCCTCAGTCTCACAGTCATCAGAGGTGATAATGACATCCTGGGCCACGTCCACCAGACGGCGTGTCAGGTAGCCAGCATCTGCCGTCCGCAAGGCGGTGTCGGCCAGGCCCTTGCGTGCGCCATGCGTACTCAGGAAGTACTCGAGCGCAGTGAGGCCCTCGCGGAAGTTGGACCGAATCGGCAGCGCGATGATGCGCCCGGACGGATCGGCCATCAAGCCGCGCATGCCGGCCAGCTGGCGGATCGGTTGAATACCACCCTTGGTCGCGCCTGAGGTAGCCATCGCGCCCAATCCGGTGAGCGGATTCAGCAGCCCCTTCACGGCCTGCGTGATCTCGTCAGTCGCGCGCGTCCAAAGCTCGACCACCTTGTTGTACTGCTCTTCCTCGGTGATCAGACCCCGGCGGTACTGGCGTTCCGTCTCCTCTACGCGCGCTGCAGTCTCATCCAGGACAGTCTGCTTCTGATCAGGGACGACAATGTCGCTCACTGCGATGGTCATGCCGGATATGGTCGCATAGGTGAAGCCCATGCGCTTGATCTCATCCACAACCTCAGCGGTGACCGTTGGACCCATCAATTCGTAGCAGATGCCGACAAAATCGTTGAGGCGCTTCTTGTCCATCACTTCGTTGACGAACTGAAGCGGTCGCGGCAAGGACATATTGAACAGCACACGTCCGACCGAAGTCTCAACCATCCCGGTCTGCGGCAGCTTATCGGGCCTGACATGCTTCGCCAACAGGCTGGCGCGCAGATCCTCCAGACCACGGGAACTCAGGGCGATCTCATCCAGGAACACCGAACGCTCCTGGATCAGAGCCCGCACGATATCGCCTGCAGTCCGCACTTTCCGCTGAGAAAGCTGTTGTGCCAGCTCTTCATCCAGGTCCAGATCATCAAGAGTGACCTCGTCGGCCCAGTCGACAAACCGCACCTTCACGGGTGCTCGCAAGCCTACGACCCCGAGCTCATACGCCAGGCGCAGCTCATCCGGATCGCCAAACACTTTGCCTGCGCCCTTTGAGTTCGCATCGATGACCGTCAGGTAGTAACAACCCAAAACCATGTCTTTGGAGGGCCCAACGATCGGCTCGCCCGAAGACGGTTTGAGCAGGTTGACGGAACTGAGCATGAGATCCTTGGCTTCCTTCACCGCCTGATCGGACAGGGGCACGTGGACAGCCATCTGATCGCCATCGAAGTCAGCGTTGAACGCCGCGCAAACGAGCGGGTGAATCTGGATCGCACTACCGTCGATCAAGACCACCTCGAACGCCTGGATGCCCAGGCGGTGGAGCGTCGGCGCGCGGTTGAGCAGCACAGGCCGTTCGCGCGTCACTTCTTCGAGAACGTCCCAAACCTCGGGGCTCTCGCGGTCCACCAGGCGCTTGGCGCTCTTAATGTTGTGCGCGTAGTTGTATTCCACAAGCCGTCGCATGACGAAGGGCTTGAACAGCTCCAGCGCCATCTTTTTCGGCAGGCCGCACTGATGCAGCTTGAGCTCCGGACCGATAACGATGACCGAACGGCCCGAGTAGTCGACGCGCTTGCCCAGCAGGTTGCGGCGGAACCGGCCTTGCTTTCCTTTAAGAAGATCAGAAAGGCTCTTCAGCTTGCGCTTGCCGCTTCGACTCACCGCACGCCCCCGCCGGCCATTGTCGATCAGGCTGTCGACGGCTTCCTGCAACATGCGCTTCTCGTTGCGCACGATTACATCCGGCGCGCCCAGCTCCAGCAGCCGCTTGAGGCGATTGTTGCGATTAATGACACGGCGATAAAGATCGTTGAGATCTGACGTGGCGAAGCGTCCACCATCCAGCTGCACCATGGGGCGCAACTCAGGAGGCAACACCGGCAGCAGCGTCAGGATCATCCACTCGGGCCGGTTGCCGCTCTTGCGGAACGACTCAGCCACACGCAGACGCTTTGCAGCTTTCTTTTTGCGCTGCTTCGATTGCGTGATCTGGATTTCCTGGCGGAGTTCCTTGACCATGCCGTCAAGGTCGATCTTCGCTACAAGCTCTCGGATCGCCTCAGCGCCCATGCCCGCCCGGAACACGTTGCCCCACTTGTCCAGCCTTTCCCGGTATTCGTTCTCGGTCAACAGGTCGCGCTCGCGCAGATCTTTCAGTTCTTCCAATGACTGGTTCATCTGCGAGCGGAGCTGAGTTTTCTGGGTTTCGACTTCCTGGCGCAGCCCGTCGATGGCCTGTTCCACCTCACGCCGAAGCAGATCGCGCTTGGCGCCGGTCAAGTCCCTGGTGTTTTCCAACTCGCGGTTGATGGTGTCTTCGATATCGCTGAGCCGATGCTGAACCGCCTCATTGAGTGCATTCAGATGATCGCGCGTCACAACGGCGCCGGCCGCCACCAACGGTTGATCCTCGGCGAACCATGGCAGCGCAAATACTTCAGTTGCAGGATTGCCCTGGGTTTTCTCCATCGCCTCCTGCATTCGTTTGCCCAGCGCGATGACCTCTCCGGTTTCTGCGGCCAGCCGTTCGGTCAGAGCAGCCGCCTGCGCCTCCTGCTGGCTGTCCAGCTCAGCCAATCGTGCAGTGCGATCGGCTTCAAGCTGGTCGATCTTGGCCTGGATTTCGCCTTCAAGTCGTGCAGCACGTAGGTTGAGATCGCGCTCTGACTTGGTGATCGTGCGATTCCGCGCGTCCTCATCGACATTCGTGATCACATACTGCGCAAAATACAGGATGCGCTCCAGATTGCGCGGGCTGATGTTGAGCAGCAGGCCGAGCCGGCTCGGCACGCCCTTGACATACCAGATGTGGCTGACCGGGCTGGCCAACTTGATGTGTCCCATGCGTTCGCGACGGACGCGGCTGTGAGCCACCTCGACACCGCACTTGTCGCAGATGATGCCCTTGTAGCGAGTGCGCTTGTACTTGCCACAGGCGCACTCCCAGTCCTTCTGGGGGCCAAAAATGCGTTCGCAAAACAGGCCGTCGCGCTCGGGCCGCAGCGTGCGATAATTGATCGTCTCGGGCTTGGTCACCTCACCGTGTGACCACTCCATGATTTGCTCGGGAGAAGCCAGCGAGATACGAATGGCATCAAATTCGTTAACTTCCACGGGTTACCCCTTTCCTCAATCCATCCCCTTGGTCATGGGGCCCGGCAAGCTCAGGCTAAAGCCAAGATTCGGCAGCTTCTCTTCAGAATCTTCCCGGCCGAACTGGATCACTTCTTCCTTCTCGTCGACCACCTCTACAGAGAGGCCAAGCGACTGGAGTTCCTTCACCAGGACCCGGAAACTCTCGGGCACACCCGGAGATTCGATGCTCTCGCCCTTGACGATCGCCTCATAGGTCTTCACACGACCGGTCACATCGTCCGACTTCACGGTCAGCATCTCTTGCAGGCTGTGCGCAGCGCCATAGGCCTCCAGCGCCCAGACTTCCATCTCGCCGAAACGCTGGCCGCCGAACTGGGCCTTACCGCCCAGTGGTTGCTGGGTAACGAGGCTGTACGGACCTGTCGACCGGGCATGAACCTTATCTTCCACGAGGTGATGCAGCTTCATCATATGGATGATGCCCACCGTCACCGAGGAGTCAAACGGCTCACCAGTCTTGCCGTTCAACAAGACGGTCTTGCCCCAGGTCGGCAGCGGCTGGCCGGTTTCCCGGCTGACCAGGAGCGCCTGAGCGACGACCTCTTCATCGGAAAGGGCCGATATCCGGTCCATTTCAGCGTAGACGGCCGCGCGTTCTTCGGGCGACTCGGGCAGCTCTGCATATTCGATCACGCCGTCATCGCTCGTCTTGGCTTCCAGGTACATCGCACGCATGCGCTCGCGCTCGACCCACTTCAGCCACTCGCGGAGGCACACTACCCGCGCAAGCGAGTCAGCCGCTTCGCGCTCCGGCAGAGCGCGCTCGTCATCCGCAAACAGCAGCAGGGTGTCAGGATCATAGCTCTGCGGCTCCTCGCGCAGCCACTCACGCAGCATCGCGCGCCGGGCGTACCCGTAATCGCGATACACCTTCTCAGGATCGTAGCCGCGCTCTCCCAGCCAGTCGGCCAGGTAAAGGCCGCGCACCTCATCGTCGTCCTGGATTTCGCTTTCGCTGTAGCCCTGTGCAAGCGCCCAATCCCAGGCCCGCCTGGAGGACTTCTCCCAAGCCCGGTCTGCCAGCCAGGCGCGCGCCAACTCGGCTTCGATCTCGCCTTCAGTAGCGCCATCGAACACCGGTGTCTCTGCGCGGAATCCCAACCGATCGGCAGCCCATCCGAGATGGGTCTCCAGAATCTGGCCGATGTTCATACGGGCAGGCACGCCCAGCGGGTTCAGGATGATGTCAACTGGAGTGCCATCCGGAAGGAAGGGCATATCCTCGACCGGCACGATGCGGGAAATGACGCCCTTGTTGCCGTGACGGCCGGCCATCTTGTCGCCTTCCATGATCTTGCGACGCTGCGCCACGCTGACGCGCACCATGCGCTCGACGCCGGCCGGCAGATCGCGATGAGCATCCCGGCTGAATTCCTTGATGTCCACCACCTTGCCGTATTCGCCGTGCGGAAGGCGCAGGCTCGAATCCTTGACCTCACGCGCCTTCTCGCCAAAGATGGCCCGCAACAGCTTTTCCTCGGGGCTTAGCTCGGTCTCGCCCTTGGGCGTGATTTTGCCGACCAGGATGTCACCAGGTGCGACCACCGCACCCACCCGTACGATACCGTACTCGTCCAAGTCCTTCAACGCGTCCTCGCCGACGTTCGGAATATCCCGTGTGATTTCCTCAGGTCCGAGCTTGGTGTCACGCGCCTCGACCTCGTGCTTTTCGATATGGATCGAGGTGAACTTGTCTTCCTGGACCATCCGCTCGCTGATCAGAATGGCATCTTCGTAGTTGCCACCCTCCCAGCTGAGGAATGCAACAAGCACGTTCTGGCCCAAGGCCATTTCGCCCATCTCGGTGGAAGATGAGTCGGCCAACACCTGGCTCTTCTCCACCCGATCGCCCTTCTGAACCACCGGTCGCTGATCGATGCAGGTGCTCTGATTCGAACGCTGATACTTGCGCAACCTGTAAAGACGACGGGTGCCATCATCCTCCAGGACGACGACCTCATCGCTTGAGGCCTTCACGACCTCGCCGGGGTTTGCTGCAACGGCCACCTGGCCCGAATCGACCGCGGCTTGTCGCTCGATGCCGGTGCCCACGATGGGCGACTCCGGCCGCAACAGCGGTACAGCCTGGCGCTGCATGTTTGAGCCCATGAGCGCGCGGTTCGCGTCGTCATGCTCCAGGAACGGAATGAGGGCGGCCGAAACCGAGACGATCTGCTTCGGCGACACGTCCATGAACTCGATGTTATCGGGCACCTCGAACAGGAACCTTTGCTGCCGGCGGACCGAGACGCGCGACTCAACGAAGTGGCCATTCTCATCGGTCGGTGCATTTGCCTGGGCGATGGCGTAGCGGTCCTCTTCGTCAGCCGAAAGATAGATAATGTCATCACTGATTTCGGGCACCACCCGGACTTCCGGATACGCGTCGCCCAGAGCGGCGATTTGCTCCGCCAGTTTGGCGTCGATCGGCGTGCCCGCAGTCGCAAGCACGGTTCCGTCCGGCAGGGCTATGCGCTCGCGCAAGACCTGGCCCACCAGGAGTTCTGCGCGGTTGGAAAGACGATTGATGACTTTTCGATACGGTGTCTCGATGAAGCCGAATTCGTTGATGCGGCCGTAGGTTGCCAACGAACCGATCAAGCCGATATTGGGACCTTCAGGGGTCTCGATCGGACAGATGCGACCATAATGGCTATTGTGAACGTCCCGAACATCGAAACCCGCTCGCTCGCGGCGCAGACCGCCGGGACCGAGAGCGCTCAAGCGGCGCTTGTGAGTCAACTCGGCCAGGGGATTGGTCTGGTCCATGAACTGGCTCAGCTGCGATCCACCGAAGAATTCACGAATGGCGGCTACGACAGGCCGGATGTTGATCAAGGACAGCGGCGTCGTCTGCTCGGAGTCGCGGATCGACATCCGCTCGCGCACGACGCGCTCCATGCGCAGCAGGCCGACGCGCAGCTGGTTCTGAATCAATTCGCCGACGGTCTTGACCCGGCGGTTGCCCAGATGATCGATGTCGTCTTCGCCTTCGATGCCATTGTTGATCTGAATCATGCGGCGCAACACAGCCGCCAGATCGTTGTTCGTCAGGGTGCGGTGGCTCAGCGGCACATCGAGATCGAGGCGACGGTTCAGCTTGTAGCGACCGACCTTGCCCAGGTCGTAGCGACGCGGGGCAAAGACCAGGTTCTGCATGAAGCTCTTTGCGTTATCCAGGGTCGGCGGGTCGCCCGGCCTCAGCTTCTTGTAGAACTCCAACAACGCCCCATCGACGCCCTTGGCTGAATCAGCGGCGTTTGGCGTGCGGGTTGGGTCCCGCTCGAGTGTGGTGGCGATGTAGGCGTGATCGGGGTTGTTGTCAACCTCCGAGAAGAGCTCCATGATTTCATCGTCAGAGCCATAACCGATCGCGCGCAGCAGCACGGTCACCGGCAGCTTGCGCTTTCGGTCAACCTTAACAGAAACGATATCGCGTTTGGAGGTTTCAAACTCCAGCCATGCACCCCGGTTGGGAATCAGCTTGGCATAGCAAAGACGACGGTCGGTTGCCCGATCTTCTTCAACCGTAAAGTAGACGCCCGGCGACCGGATCAACTGGCTGACAACAACGCGTTCCGCGCCATTAATAATGAAGGTGCCGTTGTCGGTCATCAGGGGGAAGTCACCCATGAAGACGTTCTGAGCCGTCACCTCGCCGGTCTCGCGGTTGACCAGGCGGGCGCGAACCCACAGCGGCGCAGCATAGGTCATGTCCCGATCCCGGCACTCGGGCTCGGAGTACTTAGGCTCGCCGAACCAGAAGCCCTCAGGCCCAGGGGTCGAACCAAAATGCAATTCCAGATTCTTGTTGAAGCTGACGATCGGTGAGACTTCCTCGAACAGCTCCTGCAGACCCTCCGCTTGGAACCAGCGGAACGAGT
>CAYLZG010000164.1:0-9033 GCA_964387985.1 uncultured Anaerolineales bacterium
AACCACCGTGACCGAGAAGACTGCGGTGTTGCGCAGAACCTTCCAGAAGAGCGGATCACGGAACAGGATCTGCGAGTAGTTCTTCAGGCCGACGAACGCCCGGTTGGGCGAGATCATGTTCCACTTGGTCAGGCTGAGGTAGGCCGTGAAGAGGAGGGGGAAGAAGACGAAGACCGAGAAGACCACCAGCGAGGGCGCCAGGTACGCGACGGCCGCCGGCAGATCGCGGCAGCGTGACCGCAGCGATACGGCGCGACCAGCCGCGGGCGGCGATCCGTGCGGAAGGCCGGTCGCCAGGCGGGCGGGATCCGCGCTCACGTCTTCTCCAGCAGTGTCTGCGCGGTTGCCACGTCGGTGATCAGCACGTTGCAGTAGCGCCCGGCCAGCATGGCCAGGATCGCATCGATCTTCGCGAGGGTGCCTGCGACGGCCACCGAGAGCCGCGTGCGTCGCAGGACGTCGAGGTCCACCGCAAGCGTGCGCTCCGCGATGTCCGGCGCACAGGGGACGCCCTCCGCATCGAAAAAGCGGCCGCAGATGTCGCCCACCGCGCCCGCGGCCAGCAGGTGGGCCAGCATCGCGTCATCCACGTAGCCGGCCTTGTACAGAGAGGACTGCTCCGACACGTTGCCGACGCCGAAGAGCGCCACGGTTGTCCGGCTGGCCAGGTCCAGCGTGGCCGCGATGCGCGAATCGGTCAGCAGGCTGTCCTTGATCTCGGGCCGGTCGACGAGCATCGGCGCCACCAGGCTTTGCGCCTCACCTCCGAAAGCCTGTGAGATGCGATGGATGATGTATTCGGCGCGGGTCGAATAGCTGCTGCGGTCGAGGCTGCCGTTCATCTGGACGACCGTAATCTTCTTGCGCTCCGTGCGTTCGAGCCGCAGCGCGCACTCCAACAGCACGCTGCTCCACGAGATCCCGATGATATCGCCGTTCACGATGCGCCGCGGGAGGAAGCCGGCCGCCGCCTCACCGATCGCCTCCTTGATCGCGCTCTCGGTGTCCGCGCGGGGCTCCACCACGAGGGCCTCGGCCAATCCGAAGCGTTGCTCCAGCTGGTACTCCAGCTCGGCGGAGAAGAGCAGGGGCGAGTGGATGGAGATCTGCACGACCCCCTCGCGCTTGGCCTGGGTGAGGAGGCGACCGATCTTCTGGCGCGAGAGTCCCAGCCGGTCCGCAATCTCCTCTTGCGTCAGGTCGTTGGAGTAGTAAAGAGTCGCGATCTTGGTCAACAGCCGCAGGTCGTTCATGGGCCATTCCGTTTTCGGGAAAGTGAGCATTTGCTCAGTCAATAGACAAATGTTACAGCGACACCATATCACGCGGCCGAACGTTTGTCAATACCTTTTTGTGTCGCGGTGGAAGCTCTCATCGCGGCCGGGAATTGCAATCGCATAATACCTCTGCAACCTGACCCATGCCACTGGCGTATTGACCGTAGATCGACTATCTCTGTGTCCCAGGCGATGGGACGACCTGAAAGGTGACCCACATGACGCCACTGAACGTCGCGCTCCCAGCAGGCTACACGGCCCGGCCGGTCACACTGGACGACGCGGAAGCGGCCGCCGATCTCCTCAACGCCTACAATATCGCGCTGACCGGCCGCCCGTGCATCGCCTCCGGCGAGATCCGCAGCTACTGGCAGCAGCCCACCATGCACCCGGCGACCGACACGCTGGCCGTGTTCGCCCCGGACGGCGCAGCCATGGTTGGCGAGGCGGAGCTATGGAACACCGACCCGCACGTCACCCACTTCGTCTTCGGTGAGGTGCACCCTGCCCACCAGGGCCGGGGCATCGGTGCTGCCCTGGCCGCCTGGGCAGAGGCGCGCGGGCGGGAGCTGCTGCCGTCCGCGCCCGAAGACAGCCGGGTCATCCTGCAGCAATTCATCATGAGCACGGATGCCCCTGCCGAGCGATTTCTGCAGGATCGGGGCTACGCGCTGACGCGGCACAACCTGCGCATGACCATCGACTTTGCCGGCCCTCCGCCCCGACCATCTCTGTCTGACGGCGTGACGATCCGTCCCTTCATCCGCGGCGAGGAAGAGGCCTCCCTGCTGCGAGCGATTCGCGACGCCTTCCGCGATCACTGGGGCTACGTAGAGCAGCCGTGGGACGAAGACTACCAGGGATGGCTGCACTACATGCACACCGACCCCAACTTCGACCCCGCCCTGACCTTCGTGGCGATGGCCGGGGACGAGATCGTGGGCACATCGATCTGCAACCCGAACTGGGTGGAAGATCCCGGTGCAGGCTGGATCCATTCCTTGGGCGTGCGGCGTTCGTGGCGGCGCCGCGGAGTGGCGCTGGCGCTGCTTCAGCACACCTTCGTTGCGCTATATGAACGGGGCAAGAACGGCGCCAAGTTAGGTGTGGATGCCGAGAGCCTGACCGGTGCGACCAGGCTGTACGAGAAGGCAGGCATGCACATGGAGCGCCAGTTCAGCTTCTACGAAAAGGAGCTGCGCGCAGGTGCGGATCTGACCACGAAGGTGGTGGAGTAGAGGGCTGGAGGAATCCTTAAGGTGCCCGGCACTTTTGAAAGTGCCGGGCACCTTCTGGACACCGACTTTCCTCACTCCGCGATCGGCGCGTACAGGTCGAGGATCAGCTCTTCGTCCGGCACAGGAAACGCGTCGTTGAGGTGTTCCTCCAGCCATTGATGGTCGGCATGGCCGTACCGGCTGTTGGCCAGCCACCCCACGAGTTGCTGCCAGGTCGGGGTGATATTCTCAACTCCCTTGCACCGTGCGACCGCATACAACCCACCGGCAAATTCCGTGATAGGAACCTCGGCCTCCGGCTCGACTTCCGGCCCGACGACCAGCCACAGCTCGTAGCCGTAGTTCGGGCTGCCATGCGAGGGATTCGGGTTGTTGAAGCCGAAGATACGATGCTTCTTGCGATCCTCCAGATAGCCGCGCGGCGCGGCCCATTCCGCGAGCTTCTGAATGGCCAGGTATTCCGGGGCCGGCCCAAACCCTTGAAAGCTGGCGACGCGCATCGGTTCCAGCCTGACGATCCGAACTGCCAGTTCGTCCATGGTAATGCCTCCTTCCAGCTGCTAAACTGTTTCTGACACGCTCTCGCTTATTCTATCACCTATTCCTGCCATCTCCTGTCAGGGTTTCGTGGTAGAATCGGAGCATCGAACGTGAGGAGTCATCATGCGCGCAGACCGCTTGCTCTCCCTTCTGATGCTCCTGCAGACCCGCGGCAGGATGACTGCACGGCAGCTTGCCCAGGAGTTAGAGGTTTCGGATCGAACAGTGTATCGCGACATCGACGCGCTCAGCACCGCGGGTGTGCCAGTCTACGGCGACCCCGGCCCCCAGGGCGGCTATGCACTGCTCGACAGATACCGCACCGACCTGACTGGGCTGACCGAAGGCGAGGTGCGCGCTCTTTTCATGCTGGGGGTGCCCCAACCCCTCGCCGACCTGGGGGTCAGCCGCGAGCTCGGGGCCGCGCTGCGCAAGCTGGCCGCGGCGCTGCCTGGCGAGCGCCGGGAAGACGAACGTCGCGTGCGCCAGCGCTTCCATCTGGACGCGGTGGGCTGGGACCAGGTCGAGGCCTCTGCACCGCAACTGCCGGCCGTGCACCAAGCCGTCTGGCAGGACCGCAGGCTCCACCTTGCGTATCGCATTCACGGCCTGGCTGTCCACGTGGAGCAGACGGTGGACCCGTACGGGTTGGTGGCGAAGGCAGGCGTCTGGCACCTGGTCTATGCCGTTCGCGGCGCTGGTTCCGAGACAGGTACCCGGACCGGGCCGGCGCTGCGCGTGCTGCCTGTCTCTGCGCTGCTCGACGCACAGCTCGCCGGCGAGTCCTTCGAGCGCCCCGCCGGCTTCGACCTGGCTCAGTTTTGGAAGGAGTGGTGCGCGGCGCGTTCGGTCAGCCGGGCCCAATACCTGGTCACCCTGCGGGTCGCGCCAGGTTTCCTGGCCGAGCTGCCGGTCCATTTCGGCGACCTCGGCCGCGATCGAATCGCCCAGGCCGGGCCGCCGGATGGCGACGGTTGGGTCACGCTGCAGCTGCCGTTCGAGTCGCTGGACGCGGCGCGGGCGCGCATCCTGGGCTTCGGCCGGGGAGTCGAGGTGCTGGCGCCAGCCGCGCTGCGCCGGAGCATCCAGGACTATGCCGAGCAGATCATGGCGCTGTATGGAGGCTCAAGACCTGACGCGCCAGAAAACTAAATCCGCGACAGGCTCACCGCGATCCTCGCGGCAAGCGCAGCATTGTTGAGGACCAGCTTGATATTCGACTCGAGCGATTCGCCCCCGGTGAGCGCCAGCACCCTGCCGAGGAGGAATGGGGACACGTCCTTCCCCTTGATGCCAGCTTCCGCAGCTTCCTTCACTGCCTGATCGATGGCTGCATCGATGACCGCCCTGTCCATGGCGTACTCCACCGGGATCGGGTTGGCGATGACCGCTCCGCCTCCCAAACCCAGGTCCCACTTCACCCTGAGCACGGCAGCGATCTCCTCCGGACTGTCCAGCCTGTAGTTCACCTTAAAGCCGCTTTCCCTGGTGTAGAACGCAGGAAGCTCCTCCGTGCCGTATCCGATGACCGGCACCCCCTTTGTCTCCAGGTACTCCAGGGTCAGGCCCAGGTCCAGGATAGACTTGGCGCCGGCGCAGACCACCGCAACGCCGGTCGCTGCCAGCTCTTCAAGGTCCGCCGAGATATCCATAGATGTCGTTGCGCCCCGATGCACGCCACCGATGCCGCCGGTCGCGAAGACCCTGATGCCGGCAAGGTCTGCAAGGATCATCGTGGCCGCCACCGTCGTGCCGCCATCCAGCCCGCGGGCTACGACGAAGGGGAGGTCCCGCCTGGAGGTCTTGACTACGCCGGCAGCGCTGCCGAGACGCTGGAGATCCTCCCCGGTCAGGCCCACCTTCAGCCTTCCTCCGAGGATCGCAATCGTGGCGGGGACTGCCCCATGCTGCCTGACGGTCTCCTCGACGAGGAGCGCGGTCTCGACGTTTTTCGGATAGGGCATGCCATGAGAGATGATGGTCGACTCCAACGCCACCACAGGCAGCCCCTGCTCGAGGGCTTCTCTGACCTCGGCGGCGATGTCGAGGTGCTTCTCAAGATTCTGGTAGGATTTCACAGTTCTTCTCCATGATGCTCTTGATGGATTCGGGGCTGATGTTTTTGCTGGTGGCGTCTCCCGATGCCAGTGCCAGGAGAGCTGCTCCTGTCCCAAACGCAGCTGCCTCCGCGATGCTGAGGTCCGCCAATTCCGAGTACACGACGCCCGCAAGGAATGCGTCCCCGGCGCCCGTGGCGCTTCTGATTTCGGCGCTGAGCGCCTTTGCGATGCCGCGTTCGGTTCCATCGCTGAAGTAGACGCCCTCGCTGCCGAGGCTGATGAAGACCCTGGACACCCCCATGTCGTGGAAAGCGTCGGCATTTCGCCTGAGTCCAAGAGGCGAGCCGGCGCTCAAACCGGTGAGCGCCTCGGCTTCCTTCCGGTTCGGCTTGATGCAGTAGAAACGTCCCAAAAGGTCCTTCGCCTTGATGGCCTTGGTCACCGAAACTGGATCCAGGACTATTTTGTGGCCCGCGATCAGCCCGGTCGCGGCCTCCAGCGCCTCAAAGGTCAGGTTTGCATCGAAAACTGTAAGGCGTCCCCCCCGGAGGATTTCGTCGTTCTCCCTAAGATAACCTGCATCCAGCCATTTCAAGACTTCCATCGAAGACACGGCCACGGCCATGTCTCTGTTTTCATCCAGCACAGACAGGTACACCCCCGTCGGCGCATCGCTGACCCGTCTCACATGCCCGATGTCCACACCGGCCCTGGCGGTCTCCTCAAGTAGGCTCGTTCCATTTGCATCATCTCCCACCGCCGTGAGAAGCTTGACCGGAACGCCGAGCCGCGCCAGGTTTTCGGCGATGTTCCGCCCCACACCGCCTGGAGCAGCAGTCACCAGGCCGGGATTGGAATCCCCGTCGATCAGCGCGGCAAATGGCGCGCCGGAGATGTCCAGGTTGGCGCCCCCGACGACGGTGACATAACCCGGCTCTGGAGAAACGCGGCCCCTTCCTCCACGCACACCGGAAACCAGCACTACACCCTGGTCATCGCGCGGGTGTCGTGCCATACGCTCACCACACGCCCGGCAGAAGCCGGTAGCGCGTCTGCCGCGCGTACTCGGCATAGCCGGGGAGTTCCGCCTGCAGCGTGCGATCCTCCAGCGCGGTGCGTAACACGACCACGCCCGCGGTCAGCAGGCCCGGAACGAGCGCCCAGGCCGAGCCCAGCATCAACGGGATCGCCACGTCGCCCACCACACCCCCGGCATAGCCCGGATGGCGGATCCAGCGGTACGGGCCATCCGAGACCACGGTGTGCCCGCGATCACGCTGGATGCGCACCACGCCCGAGAAGAACCGGTTTACCAGCAGCGCCCAAGTGCTAAACGCAGTCGCTGACACGAGCAGGATCACGCCTGCGATCTGGACCCACAGGGGCAGTTCCGGCGGCCATCCGAAGCGCCGGTCCAGCCCTGCGATGATCAGAGTGAGCAGCGGCCCATAGATCGCCACGAACGGCATCAGCACCCGGTCCCAGGGTTTGGCGTCCCGCCTGTCGGCCGACGCGGCGCGCTCCGCCACCAGGTCGGGGCTGCGGCGCAGCAGTAACAGCCGGCTGCCGGCCGTCATGACCACCGTAATGACGACGTAGACCCACCCCATGGGCCAGGCAAGCGTGCCGGCCGCCGCAAAGAGGACGATGCACAGCAAGGCGACAAGCACCAGCATCCGAACCACGATCTTCCAGTTGAGCACCTTCGGCGCAGAGGAACTCTGCATCTTCGCCCTCCCATCGCGTGAGGTTCGAAAAGACATGACCAGATCATACACCCGTAGTGCGCGTGATTCAAGTCGCTGTGCAATTGCGAATATGATAAAATACTATTAGTGAATGAAAGCAGACTCGCGAACGAAGGGAAGAAGGTCATGAAGATTGTAACGGATTGCGCGGCCGACATGCCGGTCGCCGAGCTCGAGAGCCTGGGCATCACCCAGGCGCCACTGTTTATCCAGTTCCCGGAAGGAGAGGTGAGCTCGATCGACCTCTCGCCTGATGAATTCTACGACCGGCTGAATGCTATGTACCCCGCGATCCCCACTACGGCCCAGCCCTCCCCGGGCATCTTTGCCGACATCTATCGAAAACTGGCCGCGGCGGACAAGGACATCTTCTCGATCCATATCTCCACAGGGCTGAGCGGCACCATCGAGGCTGCGCGCAACGCGATGAGTTATGTAAAGGAACAAGCCAACGTCATGCTCTGGGATACGTTGACCCTGTCCGGCGGCGAACGGTACCAGGTGCTGGCCGCGGCACTGGCACACCGGGCCGGATGGACGATGGAAGCGATCCAGGAACGACTCAAGGAACTCCGCGCTCAGACGGAGGTGATCTTCACCCTCGAAACGCTCGAATACCTCGCCAAGGGCGGTCGTATCGGCCGCGTCCAGGCGCTGGCCGGCACGCTGCTCCATCTGAAGCCGGTCATCTGCGTGGACCATCAGGACGGCAAATACAACAACATCGGCCGCAGCCGCTCGCTGCCGCGCGCACTCCACAACATCGCCCATCAGCTGCACCACGTTTACGCGGACACGCCGCTCTGGGTGACCATCATGCACGGCCAGATCCCCAACCAGGCCGAGGCATTGGCGCGCGAGATCCGCGAACGGCTCAACGTGGCCCGGTTGGAGACTCTGCGCGTCTCGCCCGTGCTCGGCGTCCATACGGGGCCAGGCGTCGTCGGCGCGGCCGTCGTGCCGATGCAGTTGATGGCCGATCTGTTGTAGCACCAACGGTCCCGATCGCGTGGTCCGGCCCTCGGGTCAGAGGATCGGGCCTCATCGTATGGCTGCCAACAGCCAGGACGTTGAACTGCGCCTATCATGGTGTGACTGTAGTTCAAATGCACTCTGTGCCCCAAGATTCCGGCATAAGTGAGCGCTAATTCGTACAATCATCGTTCCAGGCAAGGAGGGTCATCGGTGGCCAAAGAGTTATCACGCGATGAACTTCTCGAGCTCTACCGCCAGATGGTATTGATCAGGCGGTTTGAGGAGAAGTCAGCGGAACTGTACGCCGAGGGTAAGATCGGCGGTTTCCTACACCTGTACATCGGCGAAGAAGCCATCGCCGTGGGCGGCTGCAAGGCAATGCGCCCAACTGACCACATGTTCACCGCTTATCGCGATCACGGCTGGGCCATCGCGCGCGGGCTGGACCCCAAGGCCGTGATGGCCGAGCTGCTGGGCAAGGCAACCGGCGTCAGCGGCGGCAAGGGCGGCTCCATGCACCTGGCCAGCGCGGACCATCGCTACTGGGGCGGCCACGCCATCATCGGCGGCCACCTGCCCCTGGCAGCGGGCGTCGGCATCGAGATCCGCTACAACGAGAAGCCGGATGCAGTGCTGTGCGTGTTGGGCGAAGGCACCACCAACATCGGCTACTTCCACGAGTCCATCAACCTGGCGGCCGTGTGGAAGCTGCCCGTGGTCTTCCTGGTCGAGAACAACCAGTACGGCATGGGCACCGTTGTCGACAAGGCGTCCGCGGTCTCCGAGATCTACACCAAGGGCTGCGCCTACGACATCGCACACCGCCAGATCGACGGCCAGGATGTCTTCGACACGTACAAGATCATCGGCGAGGCGCTGGACCTGGCGCGGGAAGAAGGCCCGGTGCTTCTCGAAGCCATGACCTATCGTTTCGTCGGCCATTCGATGGGCGATCCCGAACGCTACCGCAGCAAGGCCGAGATCGAGGAGTGGCGCAGCCGCGATCCTATCCTGCGGCTGGCCGGCAAGATGACCGAGATGGGCATATTCACGGAGAAGGACGCGGAGAAGATCGCAAAATCGGTAGAGGAAGAGCTGGTCGAGATCGTGAAGTTCGCCGAGGAAAGCCCGGAGCCTGATGACGCGGCCCTGTGCGAACATGTCTTCGTCAACCCGATGGGGCATCAATAAGGGG
>CAYLZG010000165.1:0-9026 GCA_964387985.1 uncultured Anaerolineales bacterium
TCTTGCGAACCCTGGTCCTGTTCCTCGGCGATGCGCTGCTCGAGCTGTGGCAGGGCCTCAGGCAGCGGCTACGGGATGAGCGACCCCGGCAGAACCGTCTGCACGGGGGCTATCCCATGCTGCGGGCAGCGACAACGGTGGTGATGCGCGATATCGCCACCTATCTGACCAGCCTGGACATCATCCGCGGTACGCCAGCCCTGTACGTCACCTGGCCGGGATATGACGAAGTGGCGCATCACTCCGGGCCGTGGTCGAGCGACACCTTCGGCGTGCTCAGGAGCTACGATCAAGCCATCGCCCGCATCCGGGATATCATGGCCCGCAAGGCGCCGCGACCCTACGAGCTGATCCTGCTCTCCGACCATGGCCAGTCGTTCGGGGCGACCTTCAAGCAGCGCTATGGCTACGATCTGAAAGGATTTATCGAAGGACATCTGCCCGGCGGCGCCCATGTGGCGCAGAGCCTGGGGGGCGATGATGGCGCCATCGCTGTGGCGGCCATGGCCGGCGAGCTGCAGAACGTGCAGGACCAGCAGATGAGCAGCCGCGTGGGGCGAGCCGTAGTGGGGCGAACGCAGCGGCTGCTGCAGCAGGGCGCCAAACGCAGGGCGCCGGCCGAGGCCGATCCCGAGGCCAAAGTGACTGTGTGCGGCAGCGGCAACCTGGCCCAGGTCTATTTCGACCTCCACCCACGCAAAATCACGCTCGACGAGTTGAACGCGGACTATCCGGGGTTGGTCGACGCGCTGGTGTCGCATGAGGGCGTCGGGTTCGTCGTGGCTTATGCCGGCGGCGGCACGCCGGTGGTGTTCGGCAAACGGGGAGCGCGAGACCTCCACAGCGGACAGGTGACAGGCGAAGACCCCCTGGCGCCATACGGCGACGTTGCGCTGCGCGCCCGCCAGGTCCGCCGCATCGCGGATTTTCCCCATGCCGGGGACTTGATCGTGAACAGCACCCTCTACCCTGACGGCACGGTAGCGGCTATGGAGGAACTGATCGGCAACCACGGCGGCCTGGGGGGCGAGCAGACCGACGCCTTCCTTCTCCATCCCGGCAACATGGCGGTCCCGGAGACAGCTAACTCGGCCGAGTTGTTTGCCATCCTGGACGCCCGTCGCGGGCTGCCAGCAGATGAAGCGACGCCCAAAGCAATCGATGCGGCTGAGGAGATGCGATCCTGGGCGCCGGCCACGCTCTGGCAAGGGCTGGTAAGCGCCCGGGTGTGGCTCGACCGGGCCCTGCGCGCCCTGACGCTGAGCCGTTCTGCCTACCGCGAAGTGGCTGCTGACCCCCTTTTGACCGGCCCGGCGCTGGTCATCGCCTTTGCCGCCAGCGTGGTGCAGTCATTTGTGGCCAACCCGAATCCGACGCAAACCCTTATCGGGACCAGCATCCGCCTGGTGGGATGGTTGCTCGGCGCGCTCGTTGTCTTCGCTGCGGGCAGGCTCCTGGGCGGCCGTGGCACCTACACGGCGACGCTACGGGCGCTGGGTTTTGCCCAGGTGGTGCGGCTGCTGGAGGTATTCGCCCTCATTCCGCCCTTATCGTCCCTGGTGCAGCTCACTAGCTCGATCCTCAGCTTTATGGCCCACTGGATCGCTGGCGTCGAGGCCCAGGAGCTGCGCGGCTGGCGCGGTCTGCTGCTGCCCGTAGCGCAACTGCTGGTGGTGACCGTCAGTCTCATTGTGCTGGGCAACCTGATCGCCGGCGCCGGACTCACGATCCAGGCACTGTTGCGCCAGGCCGGTCTGCTGGCGCCCGGTCCGTAGGGACAGAATCGGCGCCCGCAAACATGGATAGTTCAAGATTCACCCAAGAGGAGACGACAGATGCCCAACACTCTCTTACGAACTACGGCGATCGCACTAAGTCTGATCGGCCTGGCGTCCAGTCTGGCCGCCTGCGTCGCCGTACCGCCCACGGATACGGCGCGCGCGCCGAGCGCAGCCATCGCAATCCCCGGTGAAACAGCCGCTGCGCCACAGCAAGACGAGGAGCACCCGATGAGCTGGACGGATGAGACTCACGGCAACAAGGTCGACCCCAACTACGACGTCGTCTTTCCCGTCGACGCCGTCAACACACTGACGATCACCATCGCGCCGGGCGACTGGGCAGCCATGCAGGCGGACATGGAGGACATTTACGCTCCATCGCTCTATATTCGCAAGGCGATGCTGGAAGCAAGCCCCGATCTGTCCAAGGAAGAGCGCGAAAAGCTCCTTGTGGAGTTGTTCGCGCAAAAGGCCAAGGAGCGGACTGCTGATCCTGCGCCGGTCACGGCCACAGAGGAGCTTACCGGAACCGTGGCTGTCGAGGCCGGCCGGAAACAGTTTGTCACTAACCGGTCGCCTATGTGGGTGCCGGCGACCATCACCTTCCAGGGCCGGGAGTGGAAACATGTCGGCGTGCGCTACAAGGGCGCGAGCTCGCTCAGCCCATATATCATGGGCGACATGCGCCTGCCCTTCAAGTTCGACTTCGACAAGTTCGAGGATGACTACCCCGAGATCGACAACCAGCGCTTCTTCGGCTTCGAGGAACTCTCGCTCGCCAACAACTACGAAGACCCTGCCGGCATGCGCGACACCGTGGTTTATGAGGTTCTTGCGGCGGCCGGGCTGCCGTCGCTGCGCACCGCGCCCTACGAGATCGCCCTGGACTACGGCGAGGGACCGGTGCGCCTGGGCCTCTACACCATGGTCGAGGTCGTGGACGACACCGGTGTACCGAGCTACTTCGGCGACGACGACGGCAACATCTACGAAGGCGAAGGGCGGGGCGTATCGCTGGCTACCCAGGATTCGCATCTGCTGGAGGACAGCTTCGAGAAGAAGAACAACGAGGACAAGGAGGATTGGAGCGACATCTGGGCCCTCTACGACGCCCTCAACTCGGAGAAACGCACGAGCGATCCCGAGGCGTGGCGCGCCGGCCTCGAGGCGGTCTTCGACGTCGACGGCTTCCTCGAATGGCTCGGCATTGCCGCGGGCGTCGGCCACGCGGATGCCTACGGCGCTGCCTATCACAACTTCTACCTCTGCAACAACCCCGCGACCGGCAAGCTCACCTGGTTCTCGTGGGATCACAACCTGACGTTCAGCGAGGGCTTTGTGGTCCAACTCACGCTCGACAAGGCCAACGTCACCGGCGCCTGGCCGCTCATCCGCTACCTGCTGGACGACCCGGTCTATTGGGATCGCTATGTCGAGCTCATGGCAAAGAACTTCGCCACCGTGCTCGCGCCGGACGCGCTGATCGCGAAGATACGCAGCCACGCCGAGTTGATCGCGCCCGTTGCGACGCGGGACATGAGCCCGGAGGAGTACGACGCTGCCGTGCAGGTGTTGGTGGACTTCGTGGAGGCGCGTGCGAAGGACGTCGGAGCCTTCTTTGCCGCGCATGAGTAACCGTCCGCCTTACCGTCGCCGGTTGGAAACCGGCGCTATAGCGATGAACTGCAACGCGCTTTGAGCAAGTCAAACCCGCCTGTGGCGGGATTGAAAGTGCCAGTCCGCGGTTTCGAACCGCGGGCGCACTGACATCCGGGCGCACTGCATCCTGGCGCCGCCCCCGCCTGGGCCGACTTGGTAAGGCTTGCTACAGAACCAGGGTTGGGTAATCTGATTCAATACAAATTGTGCACAATCTTTGTAGCGCCATTTAGTTGTACAAAGATTGATCACTGCGTTACCCCGCCAGAAGGAGACCACCTGATGACAAAGAACCTCATCTTTCGCGGCGGAGCGCTCGCGCTCCTTATCGTCCTACTGGGCTCAACGGTCCTGGCCTCGCCCGGGCAGCCCAGCGCGCAGGCCGCGCCCGCCCTCGACGGCAGCCGCTGGATCCTGGCATCCTACGTAGACGCGGCCGGAGAGACCGTCTCAGCGCTGCCCGACCGCGAGCCCACCGCGGAATTTGCGGCTGGCAGGGTCTCCGGGTCCGCGGGCTGCAATACCTACGCCGCGTCCTTCGATGCGGGTGATGGCAAGCTCACGACCGGCAGGGCCATCTCGACCATGATGGCATGCGAGCCGTCCATCATGGCTCAGGAGCGCACTTTCCTGAAGAACCTGCAGGCTGCTGCAAGCTACAAGCTCGACGGCGAGCAGCTGGCGATCGCGGACGCGCAGGGCAAGACGCTCCTGGTCTTCCAGGCCGTAAAGCCCCCTGTGCTGACCGGCGCAACCTGGCTGATGACCAGCTACAACAACGGCAGGGGAGGCTTTCAATCCGCGCTGGCCGGTGTCGAGGTGACCGCGATCTTCCGCGAGGATGGCACGCTGTCCGGAAACAGCGGATGCAACACCTACTCCGCCGCCTACACGGTCGACGGCAACTCGATCGACATCGGTCCGGCCCGCACCACGCGGATGATGTGCGAGCAGCCTGTCATGGCGCAGGAGACCGCCTATCTGAAGGCGCTCGAAAAGGCCGCGACATTCAGGATGGAGCGCACCAGGCTGGTGCTGCGCGACGCAGGCGGTGCGGCGATGGCCGCATTCGTCCAAAAACCCGCGGTTGCGCCGGCCGCGTCCGCACCTTCCACCAGTCGCAGCGCACCCGTACCGGCGCAGGATGAGACGTTGTACCTGACGATCCTCCCGGCCGCCGACGCTTCGTTCAGGAGCCTGGCGCTGCATCTGAAAGCGGACGGTTCAGCCGAATTCCTCACCCACTTCAGCGAGAAGGAACCCATCGTCGAGACCGGCAGTTGGGAGGACCACGGCGACGGCACGCTCACTGTCACGCTGACCGGGCGAAAGGACAAGGCATACGAGGCGCCACAGGTCATGAAGTTCCAGCGCGAAGATACCTATCTGACGCTCGTGGATTATGACAAGTCGATGTGGGGCGAGAGCGGCCTCAAGTTAAACCTGGCCGCAGATGTCGCGCGCAAGGTCCGGTCTGCCATGGTCACGCTGGACCTGGCGGCCGGTTTCCCCCTGGACCCGACCTTTGTCAGCGTCAATGGGGGCGGCGAAGTCGATGCGCGGCTGCTCGGCCACGGATGCACCGGCAATATCCACCGCCAGCCGGTCGTCAACGTCAACTGGACGGGCGAGGCCGACAGGGTGCGCGCCTTCTTCTACAGCGACGGCGATCCTACGCTGGTGGTGCTGACCCCGGACGGCAAGCTGCTGTGCAACGACAACGCACACGATGGCCTGCTCGATCCGTTCATCGAGATCGAGAAGCCCGTCCAGGGCATGTACCGCATCTGGGTGGGCAGCGCGGCAAGGAACCAGCTGATCCCGGGCGTCCTGGTCCTGACCACGAAGCCCTCGGTCGACCTGGGCACGTTTGAGCTGGGCAAGCTGATCAAGCGCCCATCCATCCCCCAGCAGGTTGCCAGACCCGCGGCGGACATGGCAGCGGCCCCGCAAGCGCCAGCCGCGCGGCTCCTGAAGGCCGTTCCGGCTCTGAAACCCGGCGACAGGCAGCCGCTTGCCGTCACGGCCGAGGGCGAGGCGCCGCTGTTCCGCATGCCCGAGGCTGCAGGCAAGGGCTGCGCGGGCCTGGTCGCCAGCACGCCGAGCTATTCGTTCACGTGGAGCGGCAAGACCGCTAACCTGCGGATTGCCTTCGAGGGCGACGCGGATGCCACCCTGATGGTCGTCGGACAAAACAGCCGGCTTGTGCTGTGCAACGACGATGCTGCGGCAAACAACCTCAACCCGGCGATCGATATTCCGGACCCGGCCGAAGACACGTACCTGGTCTTCGTAGGACGCATCGACCCGAACAAGGCTGTCAACGGCACTCTGACTGTGGCGGAGGAATAACAGATGAAACGATTTTTCATCCTCATAGCAGTGCTGGCCACCGGCCTGGGCGTCGTGAGCAGCCTTGCACCGGCGGCCGCCCAGAGCGGCAACACCTGGCGCGCGGACTATTTCGGCAACCCGGAGTGGGCGGGCGCGCCCGTCACGACAGAATTCGTGAGCTTCGCGTCCTTCGACTGGGGCTACGGCTCGCCCAGCCCCTACGTGCCCGCAGACAACTTCACGGCCCGGTTCACGACCGATGCTTTCTTCTATGCGGGCAACTACACCTTCTCGGTGATCGCGGACGATGAATTCGCCCTGATGATCGACGGCGTGACACACCTGGACTCGCGCGGCCAGGGCCAGTCGGGCAAGCCGCACAACATCACCATCCCGATGGCACAGGGCCAGCACCATGTCGAGGTGCTGTATCGCGAGTGGTCGGTGACAGCCTATCTCTTCGTGAACTGGACGTACGGCGGCGGAGGAAGCATCCGGCCCCCGGTCCAAAACTATCCACCCCTGCCTTCGTCCGATAGCGTGCAGACCAAGTTCGGCGACTACACGGCATGCCTGCAGCAGGGCATCCACCAGGCCAACTGCTTCGTATCCGACGGTGCGTGGGACTCTCCCAACCTGGGCTCGATCCAGATGGAGCGGCCAATCGAGGCTTGGGCGAAGTGCGAGCCGGCCGACCAGGTGAGCACTTTCTACGTCAGCCTCGAAGTCCCCCAGAAGGACTATCGCTGCTCCAAGACCCTGGCCGGCTGGTTCCCGAACTGACCGGGGCCGGCATGATGGGTGGCGGGATGAGGACCCTCTCGTCCCGCCACCGTGCACAACAGATCCGCTGACGTCCACCAGGGTATCCGACAGGGTTCACATCTCAAGGAGTTGTAGGATGCGCAGGAGAACCTTCCTGACCGGCCTTTTGCTCGGTCTCATGGCGCTTGCCCTCTCTGCCTGTTCCATCGCTGCTCCCAGCCCGACACCCACCCCAACCCGATCGCGGCCGACACTGACGCCCGTGCCCATCGCCACCCCCTTCCTGATCCCGACGATCGCACCGCCCGTCGTGGAGCCCGCGGCAGAAGGCGACTGGGCGCGCGTCCGGGACGCGGGGACGCTACTGGTGGGCACCTCGCTGGACAACCCGCCCTACGACCAATACGACGCGGCCTTCCAGCCCGATGGGTTCGACATGGCCTTGATCAAGGAGCTGGCGCGGCGGTTGGGCCTGGACGTGGAGTTAAGCGATTTCGCGTTCGAGGGTCTGCTGGGAGCGCTCCGGCTCAGGCAGGTCGATGCCTCCATCGCGGCGATCACCGTGACGGAAGAGCGGCTCGGCGTCGTCGACTTCACCACCCCCTACTGGACCGGCTCCGATGCCATCGTCGCGGCCAGCCAGTCGGACATCGCGGCGATCGACGATTTCGCCGAAGCGATCGGCAAGAAGATCGGCGTCCAGAGCGGCTCGGTCTACGAGACCTTCGTGAGCAGGACGTATGTCGAGACGGGCTTGATGCCCAGAGAAGACCTCTTCAGGTACGCGCGGCTGGACGACGCAGTGCGCGATCTCGGAGACGAACGCGTGGACCTGGTGCTGATGGACCGGGCGCCTGCCCTCGACCTGGAGAAGCAGGGTCGCGCGAAGGTCGTGGGTTACAGCCAGGGCCCTCAGCCCTTTGCCATCGCGGTTCGCAAAGGCTCCACGCTGCTGCCCGAGCTGAACCGCGTGCTTGCAGAGATGCAGGCTGATGGCACGCTGGCAAACCTGGTCGAGCAATACCTGCAGATTCCGGCCGAGCTGGTCGAAGAGATCGCGACCGTGGTTCCGCCGGCCACGCCGGTTCCGACCCTGCCCCCTGCGTCCACCGAAACTCCCTTCGTCGCGTGGACGCCGACGCCCGAACCGTGCATCGACGGCATGGCCTATGTGGCGGATCTGAACTACGACGACAGAAACATGACCGCGCCACCGGCCATGCAGCCCGGACAAACGTTCCAGAAGGGCTGGCGGATCCGGAACTCAGGCAACTGCGACTGGGGCGCAAATTACGCCTTTTCTTATACCAACGGCAACACGCCGGCCGCACGCATGGGCGGCCAGGACCAGGTAATCGGCAGAACGGTGGCCCCGGGGCAGACGGTGGATGTGCTCGTGGATCTGACAGTTCCGCAGGCGCCCGGAACCTACCAGGGCTTCTGGTACATGATAAACTCGGATGCGGTCCCGTTTGGCGAGCGCGTCTGGGTGGGGATTCGCGTGCCGGGACCGCCGACTCCGACTCCGCCGCCCCCACCGCCGCCCGATGCAGACATCCGGTTCGGAGTGGATCGCACCAGCATCAACCAGGGCGAGTGCGTGAACTTCACGTGGCAGGTGACCAATGTACGCGCGGTCTACTTCTACCCCCAGGGCCAACCTTTTGAACCATTCGGCGTTGCGGGGGAGGCGGGAAAGCAAGAGTGCCCGCAGGCCACCACCACCTACGAGCTGCGTGTCGACAAGCGCAACGGCGAGGTGGTGACGCGGTCGATCGTGATCTATGTCAACCCCATCAGCGGCGCGCCGGTGATCACCCAGTTCAACTCCAGCCCCGAATGGGAGGTCCTCACCGGCCAGTGCGTGCAGCTCTGGTGGCAGGTGCAAGGCCAGGTGAGCCGGATCGCTTTGCTGCTCAATGGCGCGCCCCTGTGGGACTACGCGCCGGTCAGCGCCTCGCGCCAGGACTGCCCGCCCGGCCCGGGCCAGGTGCTCTACGAGCTGCAGGTGTGGGGACCCGGAGGCTTCGTGGCGGCCCAGCGATCGATCAACGTGATTCCGGGAGCGCCTCCACCGCCTCCGCCGCCCCCGCCGGTCGGCCAGCCGGAGATCAGGCGGTTCTCGGCGACCGAGGAGACCAACGCAGGCGCTTGTGTGTGGGTGTCGTGGGAGTACGGCGCCAACGTGGTGTACGCGCGGCTGTTGAAGAATGGTGCGCTGTACGCGGATAACGCCCAGATCGCCTCGAACATCGCGGCCTTCTCGGGCAATGCGAACGGCGACTGCGACACGCCGAACCCGGGAACGATCACCTACCGGCTGGAGGCGTACAACTCCGCGGGACAGTCAGTCTCCAGGGAGGCGACGACGCAGATCAGGCCGGTCATCCAGCCCCGGTAGGAGCCGGCAGTCCGCCGATCGCGTGAACGGGGCTGTCCGGATAGTATCGGACAGCCCCGTGTCTTACCGGCCTCCGACGCTGAAAC
>CAYLZG010000166.1:0-8927 GCA_964387985.1 uncultured Anaerolineales bacterium
CTCCCTGAGCTCGGCAATCAACTCTGCAGGCGATCTGTCCGCCCGGTCGGCCAGCTGGCGCCTGTTCACCGCGTCTTCAGACATCCCCCCAAGCATCGGTATGGCCGCCATGTACTGGTGTAGCAGCTCGGCATAGCCCGTGCCGCTGGCATAGGCGCCGGCCTGGTGTGCCAGCATATCGCGGACGTTCCATAGCGTGCACGCGGTTGGCCGGTGCCAATCCTGCTCGCCCAAAGATTCTACCAGGTCCAGAAGACGGCGAAGTTCCTCCCGCCCAAGCCGCTCAGCCTCGTCTGAGGTGACATCCGGAATCAGGGCGGCATCGTCGAATGTGGCGGAAATTGTCACGGCTTTTCTCCTTGTGAAGTCACGGGCGTGGACCAGGCTGCATCGAACAGAGCGACTGCGGCAGCGATCAGTCCTCCGAACCGCCCTTCGCCCACGGGCAGCCCCGGTTCGTTTGCCATGTGCAGCGCGGTCAGGCCGTGCATCATGGCGATCACCAGGTCTGCTATCTGCCGATTGGACAGCGTCGAGTTCATGTGTTCCCGCCACCGCCCCACGCCATCATAGCCGCGCTGCAGGATCTGCTGGCTCAGTTTGAGGCTCTCCGGCGAGGGCACAAAGCCAGGCACGGGACGCTCGAAGCACAACTGATAGAGCTCGGGGTTCTCCAGTGCAAACGCCATGTAGCCGGACAGGTAGCGACGTATCTCTTCCTGCCAGCTGTCCGTGCCGGCTACTCTCTCCTGCATGTAGGCATCGTACATGCCGAAGCCGAGCCGGAACAGGGCATCGTAAAGGTCGCCCTTGCTGGCAAAGTAGTTGTAGAGCGACGGGGTCCGCAGATCCAGGCGCCGCGCCAGCTCGTGCAACGACAAGGCAGCCGCCCCTTCCTCCCTCATGATGGTGCGCGCCGTGTCCAGGATCTCCTGGACCATCAGTTCGCGGTTGCGCTGCTTTCGCCGGGACTTCATGCTGGACGCTCCTCCAAATTTCTAATCCTGTTCGTATATACTAATAATGTTAGTTATTTGTAAGGGACGCAGAATACAATTGGGGAACGCCCACCAAACGCTCTGCAAACGCGGCCCTTGCTATGCTCCATGCAACGGGACGGGACGTGGTCCCAAATCTGCCCGGTGCACTCAGGAAGGAAGGGGCAAAATGAAGACAAGGGCGTCAAAGTCGATGGCATTGGTACTCCTCTGCATTCTCCTGGCGCTGCCTGCGCCTGCGCTGGCGACGCCCCCCGAGCCACTGACGATCGATGTGGACATGTGGATGACCGGCGAGAATTCCGCAGCAGGAACCTTCTCGATGACCGGCTTGATCAGCGACACTGGAACCTGCTCTGAAGTATTCTTCATGGCAGACGATACGACCCATGGCGTCAAGACGCTGGTGGGCTCGGCGGGGACCATCATCATCGGCTACCAGGCGCTCCTCACGTGGACTCCGACAACCGGTACCGCTGCGGGGAAGTGGGTCATCGTCTCAGGGACGGGCGCCTACGAGAAGTTGCATGGCGTGGGCGACGCCTACGCGGAGCTGGACCTTGGCGATTTCACCCTCTGGGCTACCTATACGGGCAAGGCGCACTTTGACTGAGACAGCAGCCTGAAGGAGTCGATTCATGAAGTTGAATCTCGATTTCAAGAACCCCTTCTGGTGGTTCTGGGCCGTTACCCTCGTCTTCATCGTGGCTGCGGTCGCCGGGTGGACGCCCGGCTACTACATCGTCATGGCCATCAGCGCCATTCAGGTTCTCGTGTTCCTCGTGCGCGAACGGAGCGCGATGGCCTTCCCGACTCAGATCCGGATCGTCTACTTCGCCTGGACGCTGACAGGGCTGTGGGCGGCCGGCCGCCTGGCCTGCTATATCTTGCTTCTCCTGGGCACCCTGATGGTCGTGCTTTTCGGTCGCTGCAGCATCGCACTGATGCTTAAGCATATGCCCTGGAACCGCGGTCGGGCCGCCCGGCTCGCGTGATGGAGTCGAGCGGCGATGGGAAAGGTAAAGAAGGAGGAAGCCGATGATTCTCGTAGTCGGAGCGACAGGAGTCTTGGGCGGCCTGATCACCCGGCGTCTGCTGGACGAGGGCAAGGACGTGCGCATCCTGGTGCGCCACAACTCCCCGGCAGAGGCTATGGCCGGGCAGGGGATGGCTACGTCGCCCCGGTCCCTGATCGAGGCGGGCGCACTGCCGGTCTATGGCGACCTGACAGATCGGGCCTCGCTCGCCAGGGCCTGTGAAGGGATCGAGACCGTCATCACCACCGCCAACTCGGCGATGCGGGGCGGCGACGATACGGTCGACACGGTCGACCGGCAGGGCAACTGCAACCTGATCGAGGCGGCCAGGGCCGCGGGGGTGAAACAGTTCATCTTCACCTCATTCCTGGGCGCGAGCTCCGACAGCCCGGTGCCACTCTTCCAGGCCAAGGCCGAGACGGAAGCCGCGCTCCGTGAGAGCGGGATGCCCTATACCATCCTGGCCCCCAACTTCATGGTAGAGAGCTGGGTAGGCATGGTGGTCGGCATGCCGCTCCAGGACCGCCAGCCGGTCACGCTGGTGGGAGAGGGCCAACGACAGCACTCGCTCATCTCGGTGCGCGACGTGGCTGCCTTCGCAGTCGCAGCAGCAGGCCATCCCGCCGCGATCACCCAGCGGCTGGCGCTGGGTGGACCCGAGCCTGTGACCTGGCGCGGCATCGTCGAAGCCTTCGGCCAGGTCCTGGGCCAGGAGCTGCCGGTGCGGTTCGTCGCGCCGGGCGAGCCGATTCCCGGACTGCCGGACATCGCGCCACCCCTCCTGGCCGGCATGGAGACCTATGATTCGCCCGTTCCCATGGCCGAGACGGCCCGCACCTTTGGCGTGCAGATGACCCCCCTCGCTTCCACGATCCGTGGGATGCTCGGCGCGCCAGGCGCGTGAGGAAGGGGCATGTCATGACCGGCAATAGCGCCGCTGACCAGCTCGCGCCGAGCTCTCAACTGTTCACGCTGCGCATGTGGCCGGAGGACCTTGGCGGCGGGCAGATCGCATGGCGGGGCAGCGTCCAACACGCCAACAGCGGCGAGGCAAGGTACTTTCGTGATTGGCCGACCCTGGAAACCTTCGTAGAAGAACGGTTGGCGGCCGATCTGCAAGGGAAGGACAACGATCGTGTAGGGGCGAGTGCGCCAGACCCGTGACCCCCGCGAATGCGCGCCCCCAGGTCGTGGTGCGCATGTCTTCGGTGCACTCGCCCACGCTCACGCGGTCGCGCGACACTCGCCGTGTCGCGCGACCGCCATTGGCGCGCATCCACAACGCACCTCCTCGCAACCGGCAGGCCCCTGCGACGTATAAAGTTGCAAGAGGAGGTACAGACGATGCGTACCAGATTCCCTGCCGTTCTCCTCCCCGCGCTGCTCGGCGGCGCGGGGCTGGCACTGACCCTCCGCTCGTTCACCCGCTCCACATCGGGCACACGTGCCACCGGTCACAGCACCCACGACCCAGCCACGACTCCACCACAACCGAACTGTGAGACCGGACCGTATCGCGTCGTCGACCTCAGCCCGGGGCGCCGCTTGTGGATCAACGCGCTCCACCTGTCCGGGCCGACGCAGTGGATGACCGCCCTGCTGGAGGTGGACGTCACAGTCCCCCGGCAGCGCATCGCGGCGCACAAAGCCGCCTCCGGGGAGACGCTCTCTTTCACCGGCTTCCTGGTCCACTGCCTGGCCCGCGCGGTAGACGAAAACAAAGAGGTGCAGGCCTACCTGAAAGGCCATGGACAGCTCGTCATGTTCGACGATGTCAATGTCGGTATCATGATCGAGCACGAGACCGGCGGAAAGCGCGCGCTGATGGGCCACCAGGTCCGGGCTGCCAACCGCAAGAGCTACCGGGAGATCCACGAGGAGATCCGAGCCGCGCAGGCTGCGCCGGCGCCCGCGAACCGGGGCATGCCCGACTGGTTCCGTTCCGCCATGCTCCTGCCCTGGCCGCTATCCGGGGTGGTGAAGGCAGTCATGGCCTTCGCAACCCGCAACGACCCGGCGATCCGGGTGTCTGCGTCGGGCACGGTGGCAATTACCGCGGTCGGCATGTTCGGCAAGGGGCACAGCGGCTGGGGGATTGCCACCACACCGGTCTCGCTCTCCCTGGTCGTCGGAAGCACAGCCACCAAGCCCGCCGTCGTCGAGGGCCGCATCGAGCCCCGCGAGATCCTCCACCTGACCGTACTGCTCGACCACGATGTCGTCGATGGTGCTCCCGCGGCCCGCTTCATCAAGCGCCTGGTGGAGCTGATCGAGAGCGCGTATGGGATCGATGAGGATGGCCAGGAGACACGATTATGACAACTATGTCCATCCGGGGAGCCTCCCTGTACGTCAAAACCATCGGCCACGGCTATCCGCTGCTGCTCATGCACGGCGGCCCCAGCCTGGATCACACCTCCCTGCTGCCCCTGGAGCCCCTGGCGGATCAATTCACCCTGATCTTCTATGACCACCGGTGCAACGGCCGCTCGGATGGCGCGGAGGTCAGCTCCATGACCTGGGAGAACCTGACCGGGGATGCGGACGCGCTGCGCCAGGCGTTGGGCTTCGACAAGTGGGCCGTGCTGGGCCACTCCTTCGGCGGGAATGTCGCGTTGGAGTATGCGCTGCGCTACGGGCAGAACCTCTCGCACCTGGTCCTGATGAACACCGGTGGCGACCAGAAGTGGGTGCGGGAGAATGCGCCCGAGATCCTGGCGAAGCGAGGCTTCAGCGCCCCCGCGGTGGAAGCGGCGCGCCGTTTCTACAGCGGCCAGGTCACGCCCGAGACCTACCAGCGCACCGTGATGAAATTCATGACAGGGTATTTCTACCACATCAACCCGCTAACGATGGCTCTTGGTATGCTCAAAGGACCGCACACCGTGTACCGGCCCGAGGCCCTCATCCAGGGCTACGGCCAGTTGCTCGACGGGTGGAACGTGATGGACCGGCTCGGCGAGATCCATACGCCCACACTCGTACTGGCCGGGCGCTATTGCTTCTTGTTCCCGCCGGAGCACCAGGCGATCCTCGCAGACCGGCTGCCGAACGCGAAGCTGGAGCTGATCGAGCGCGCGGGTCACAACCCGCAGATGGAGCGACCCGCGGAAACCATGCGGGCCATCAGGGAGTTCCTGGCAGGCAACTTGATCCAGGTGCCCGGCACTTGGCAAGTGCCGGGCACCTAAAGACGAGCGACGCGGCGGGATGATCCAGGTGCCGGGCCCTCGGAGGTGCCCGGCACCTAACGGCGAGAGGCGCCACCACCGGCCGCCAGGAGAGTCACCCGATGAACCCAACAACACACAACACCCCCAACGATGCGCTCGACGCCTACGTCGATGGCCAGATGCAGCACCTGAATATTCCCGGCGCATCTCTCGC
This sequence comes from uncultured Anaerolineales bacterium, assembly GCA_964387985.1. GTDB lineage: Bacteria > Chloroflexota > Anaerolineae > CG2-30-64-16 > CG2-30-64-16 > JALOOB01. The sequence continues at coordinate 5,423 of CAYLZG010000166.1, forward strand.
GGTGGTCGAGGGCGACACGATCACCTATCACCGAGGGTACGGCCTTGCACGCCCTGGCGGCGAAACCTCGGGCCCGCAGACACCCTTCTTCATCGGCTCGCTCACCAAGTCGTTCACGGCACTGGCCGTGATGCAGTTGGTCGAGCGAGGCCTGGTCGAGCTGGACGCGCCGGTGCAGCGCTACCTGCCCTGGTTCCGGGTGGCGGATCCCGAGGCCTCCGCCGCGATGACGGTGCACCACCTCCTGAACCAGACCAGCGGCCTGCCCACGATGGCGGGCGAGCTCATCCTGGCGGAAGATGACAGCCCGGACGCGCTCGAACGCGGGGTGCGCGGCCTGGCGACCCTCAAGGTGACCCGTCCGCCCGGCTCGACGTTCCAATACTGCAACCTGAACTACAACATCCTGGGACTGATCGTCGAGGTCACCACCGGCGAATCGTACGCGGATTATGTCAAGCACTACATCCTCGAACCGCTCGGGATGAGCCACACTTACACCTCCAAGGCGGTAGCGCAGGGGGACGGCCTGGCGCTGGGCCACCGCCAATGGTTCAGCAACCCTGTCCCTGCGCCCGATCTGCCCATCCCGGGCGGCTCGCTGCCTTCCGGCCAGCTCATCTCCTGCGCAGAAGATATGGCGCACTACCTGATCGCGCATCTCAACGGAGGGCGGTACGGGGATGCACGGATCCTGTCGGGCGCGGGCATCGACGAGATGCACCGCGGCGCGGTCGACTGGCTCGTGGGGGACGCCTCGATGGGCCGGTACGGCATGGGCTGGGTCGAGTGCGACATAGACCACACGAAGATCTTCTCCCACGCGGGCAACGTCCCGGATTTCGTCGCGTTCATGGCGATCGTTCCGGAGCAGAAGAGGGGCCTGGTCCTGCTCTTCAACTCAGGCGCCTATGGACTGCCGCCCTTGACCGAAGAGGTCGGCACGGGCGCAGCAGCCGTGCTCGCGGGCCTCCAGCCTCCTCCCCCAAAGCTGGGCTTTGTGCCCTCGGTCTTTCGCCTTCTGCCGCTGCTCCCGCTCCTCCAGGTCGTCACCGCCATCGCCACGGTGGGGACCCTGCGCCGTTGGAGCCGGGATGGGGCACTCCGCCCGGCTGGGGCGCGGTCATGGGCGCGGCACATCCTGCTGCCCCTGATCCCGAACCTGTCGCTCGCGGGGGGCCTGGCGTATCTGAAGTCCAGCGGGATGCTCGCCTTCCTGCGCCTTTTCATGCCCGATCTCGCGTGGATCCTGAGGGTGAGCGGCGTCTTTGCGGGCGCCTGGGCCGTCCTGCGCACAGGGTTGCTGCTACAGTCGCGCCGCGACCGAAAATCGTGACCATCAGACGATTGTGGAGGTAAGAATGTCCACGTTCTGGTCTCGGTTGCTGGCGGTGGTCGAAGTCATAGCCGTATTCATCGTGACGCGCCTCGTCATCGTCCTCTGGTTGATCCCTGCGCTCGGCCTTGACGGCAAAGAGTGGGGGACACGTTTCCTGGTATATGCGCTCTGGATCGCAGTAGCGCTCCTGATGGTACTGGTGCACCGCCCAAGTCTCGAGGCATACGGCCTGAACTTGGGCGACTTCATCCCGCAGTGCAAGACAGGGCTGTCACTCTGGCTGCCGTTCGCCCTCACCTTCTTCGTGGCGGACTTCTTGCTACCCGGCTTCCTGCCGAGGTATCTGCCGGATCCGGGCTGGTTCTGGCCGCGCCGCTTGCTCAGCATGCTGGTTTGGATCGCGCTGCTGTGGTGGCTCAGCCGGCTACTGAGCCGCAGGATAGGACCCACCGGGCCGGCGCGTAAAGATGCACGCATGGGAGCGGCCTTACCCGCGCTCATCCTGGTCCAGGCGGGCGTCTTCTCCGCCATGACGCTCGGCGAACGGCTGACCGGCTTTGTCTTCTACCTCTTGTTCCTGGGCCCCGGGGAAGAGATCCTGTATCGCGGCTACATGCAGTCGCGGCTGAACGCCGTCTTCGGGCGGCCCTACCGCCTGCTTGGAGCCAATTGGGGCTGGGGGCTGGTCATCGCAACGTTGCTGTTCGGGCTGATGCATGCCTTCAACGGCTTCAATCCTGCGACGGGCCAATATCGGCTGGACTGGGCCTGGGCTGCCGGGGCGACGGTCGCCGGCTTCGTGTTCGCCTGGTTGCGCGAACGCACCGGCAGTGTCATACCGGGATCTCTCATGCACGGCCTCCCGCAGGCGGTCGCGGCGCTGTTCATGCGATTTTAGTGCGCGGCGAGGATGCAATGATGACGGATGACACCCACAGATCTCGCGGCATCCTGGCGGCCATGGCCATCTGCATGGCCCTGCTCGTTCTGGCTGCCGGATTGGCCTTGCGCCCACCGCAACGCGCCGGGCTTGTGGGCCATTCTCGACCAGTCGCTGATGACCCACACGGCGAGAAGCGCCGGGGCTAACCACTTTCGAAGCAGGAGGACCGGCCAATGCCTGAGCACATTTCTGACAGTGATGCCCGCTATGCCCTCGATCTCGTCAGGCGGATCTGCACCGAGGTTGGCCCCGGCGTGCCGGGCAGTCCCCAGGAGGGGCAGCGCGCCGCGATCCTCGCGCGGGAGTTGGAATCGCACCTGGGCGCCGCAAACGTCACCATCGAAGAATTCACCGTCGCGCCGGGCGCCTTCCTGAGCCCGTATCCCGGCGCGTTCCTGATGTTCGCAGCGACTGCGCTCAACCTTGTCGTGGGCCGCCTGGCGGGGATCCCCCCATGGCTCACCGTCGTCCTCGCCGCTCTCGCGCTCGTGTGCGCCGTCCTCGCACCCCTGCTGTTCATCTGCCAATTCGTCTTCGGCCTGGAGTGGGCCGATCCGCTCTTTCCCAAGGTCCGGTCGATGAATGTGATCGGCACGCTGCGCGGACCCGGAACCGCAGACGTGAAGCGACTGCTGATCATCAGCGGCCACCATGACAGCGCGCCCGAGAGCACCTGGCTGCGCCTCACGGGTTACGGCTTCTACTTTCTCTCGATCACCTATCTCGCCGGGTCGGCCCTCATGCTGGTCCTGAGCATCATCCAACTGGCAGGCGTAATCGCGGGCAATGCCGCGGTTGTCCGCACCGGGACCTTGGGCTGGGTTCTGCTGGCCTTCCCGATCCTCCCCTCCATCCTCTTTGCCCTGTTCATCAACCGGGACAGGAAGAACGGAGGCACTGTGCCGGGTGCGATGGACAATCTCTCGGCCAGTAGCCTCGCGGTGGCGATGGCCCGGTTCCTCGTGCAGAACCCTTCCTACATCACCCCTCACACGGAGATCCGGTTCATCTCCTTCGGCAGCGAAGAGGCCGGCTGCCGGGGTTCTCGACGTTATGTCGAGCGCCATCAAGACGAGCTCAGGCGGCTGGACGCGCGGCTGCTCAATGCCGAGATGGTTGCCTATCCGGAGATCGGCATCCTCACGTCAGAGACGAACGGCACCGTGAAGAATTCGCCCGAGATGGTGCGGAGCGTGGTCGCGGCCGCAGAGCGCGCCGGGGTT
>CAYLZG010000167.1:0-1616 GCA_964387985.1 uncultured Anaerolineales bacterium
GCGTCGGCGACCTTCTCTATGCACACCTGCTGAACAACGCCAACCTTTATACCGGTAAGACGTTTGCCCAGGGCGCAGAGATCGGACAGTTGAGACCCAACTCATTCAACGCCCGGTGCGGGTGGGCTACCCAATCCCCAGGCTGGTTCCATGTACACTGGGGCTTTCCAGCCACTGCGCCATTTCGGGTTGAAGACTGGACGCTCGATCTGTCAGACGGGCTGTGGCGACGCGGGAGCGAAACCCGGGGAACCGGCTGGTGCTTCACAGCAGGGGGCGTGCCCACGCCTACGCCGGCTCCGGGGGGATATCGTGCACTTTTCCCCATGTTTTCAGGGGCAAAGGAGCGTTAGCCATGAATACGCATAGAACCTGGATTTCGCGCGAGCTTGCCGCGCAATATGGCGAGGAGGTGGTGCAGATCATCCAGGACGGCGCTGCCGCGCGACCGGTACGCAGAGATCCTGCCCGCGATGTGGTCACGGATCCTCAAGGTGCTCGCTGCCGGCGTGCACCACGGGCATGACAGCATCGTGTTGGGCGCGTGGGGGTGCGGGGCGTTCGGAAATCGTAGCTCCGAGATCGCCCCCCTGTTTCGGAAGGCCCTGGAGGCGAGCTTCAGGGGGGCTTATCGCCGGGTCGCGTTCGCCATCGTGGCGCTCAACAAGGCCATCAGCCAGCACGTCCTCGGATAGAGCGAGGCCGAGTTAGAGGCTATCCGTCGATACATCTGTGAAAACCCATTACGGTGGGAGTTCGACCTGGGCGATCTGCGATCGTCGTCCCCTGGGACGGTGTCTGCTTGACGGTATCACAATATTGTTGTACGCTTTAGTTAGTCTGCGGGAGAGCGCATGGAGTTCACTGTCGAACTGTATGAGACGCCTGATGGTGGGCGGGTGGTAGAAGCGGAATTGGAAGCCATCGAAGGCGATACGCCCGTATTGTACGACCTGCTGGTGGCCGGGTTGAACAAGCTGCGGCGCCGCGACTATCACCGGCCACCGTTATGCGAGCCACTTGGGGGCGGGCTGTTTGAGTTGCGAGTGGGACGCAAGGACACTGCCAGGGCCGCCTGGTTCTTTCACGCAGGTCAGCGCATCATCGTGGTGCGCTGTTTTGTGAAAAAGTCGCGGAAGACGCCGAGGATGGAACTGGAACTGGCCTATAAGCGCATGGCCGAGTACCTGGCACGTTGATGGGTAGGGATGTCACGATGGAAGACAAGAAGACTAATTTCGATCGCTATCTGGATCGCAAGCTGCAGGACCCAGGCTTTCGCGCCCGGATCGAGGCGGCAGACCGGGCCTGGGACATCGCGCTGCAGCTAGTGGCGCTGCGACAGGCGCGCGGGCTGACCCAGAAGCAGGTCGCGGAATTGCTGGGCACGAAGCAGCAAGCGATAGCCCGGCTCGAAGACCCCGCCTATACCGGCCACAGCCTCAGCATGGTGCGCAAATATGTCGAGGCGCTGGGCGCCAACCTGGATGTCACAATCGTGCCTGCGGAGGCCGAAGGAGAATACGCGGTGCAGCGCACCCTCAAGCCGCTCTTTGTGCGCGAGGAGCAAAGCGACTACTAAGACTCGTCCGCAACCGAGGGCGACCGCAAGGGTC
>CAYLZG010000167.1:1626-8769 GCA_964387985.1 uncultured Anaerolineales bacterium
TACTAAGACCCGCCCCGCGACCGCGGGCGCCCCTTGCGGTCGCCCCTATGCCTCGACGGACTCGGCGCCCCATTACGCCTGCACGCGACTGGAGACCTGGACCCCCATCGCCTCCATGTCCCTGAAAAGGCGCAGCGGGTCGACCAGGTGGCCCATCATCCACAGGCCGGGGCGCCGCGCGGAGCCATCGAGGACCTGCTCCAGGCACGCGACGACGGGAATGGCGGTCAGATCGTAGGCATCCTCGTGAGAGACCGCCATCTCGAACCTGGCCGCGCGGCCATCCTTCTCGCCGCTCGCCTCAACCTTGAGGAGCGCCAGGTGGGGCGGTTTTGGCAGGTTCTGCATGCCCCACCACATCAGCTTGCCGAGGGGGCGCTGGCCGCGCCGCGGCGCGATCTTGAGGCCCGCAAAGACGATGGGCGTGATGATCCAGTCCACCAGCCAATGGGTTTCTGACATGTAGAAGCCGGTTTCCCGCAGCGACGGGATCATTTCGGGCAAGTCGCGGAGCTCTTCGAAGAACATCGGGTAGCATCTCCGCTCCCCGATCTTGCGGCCGAAATCGATCCGCCTCGTCGTCCACGACCCCGGTTCGGTCCAGCTGCCGTCCTTGAAGACCTGCGACTGGTAGTCGAGGAAAATCTCCATCAGCTCATCCACGGCCTCGCTGTACGGCGTCTGGCGCCCGATGTTCAGATACCCGCCGACGATGGCCGCATCCAGCCGGTCGAGCTGTGCGGCCGCGGCGCGCACCATGGCGGCCGGCAGCCCCGGGTGAAAGCCCGCCTCGGTGATGAAGCAGCGCCCGCTGCGTTCGATCTCAGGCGCCAGGGATCTCAGCAGCGCGAGCTTCTGCGCGCTGAGCTGGATGTCCAGGTAGTCGACGCGCGCGTCCAGCGCGGCGCGGATGACGGTGTCCGCGGGCTGCGCGACAGGCGCGGCCACAACGAGCAGATCCGCGCCGGCCAATGCCAGGCGCAGGTCCTGCATCGATGTCGCATCCGCGCGGACCGCCGAGACCCGCGGGGCCGCGTCCACGGGCCTCTTCTGGTCCGGACCACTTCGCCCGAACTTCGCATTCAGTTCCCCGGTATAGGCCTGGGCTTTGTCCAGGTGGCGGCCGGCCAACAGGATCTCTGCGGAAGTGCGCTCCAGGAGTCGGGAGGCCAGCAGCCTGCCCGCGTATCCGTATCCACCCAGGATGACGATCTTGGACATCTCTCACCTCTGCTTTCGCTCCTGCGGACGGCTGAGCGGTTGCAGTGCCTCTGCCCGGTCTACGACCTGACCCCGATGATCATTTTGGAAGCACTACGTGGGGTGCGCGACCACCAGTTGTCCTGCTACGACGCGCAGATATGGGCGTCCGCGCGGCTTAGCCAGGTTCCCGTGGTCTTCAGCGAGGACTTCAGCCACGATCCCAACCTGCAGATCCTGGAGGGCGTGCACTTCGTGAACCCGTTTAGGCCAGACTTCGATCTTGGCCAGTGGTGTTAACGCTCAACGTAGCGCTGCCACCGTCTCCCCAAAGCCGGTGGCGCAGCGCGCTCATGCCTTTGCGGGCGTCTGCTTCTCTTCCGCAGCGGTGTAGGGCTGGCGAAGCTGCACCGGCTCATGGCCGCCGCTGCGCAGGTTGAGCATCTCCACGAACACCGAGAAGGCCATCGCAAAGTAGATGTAGCCCTTCGGGATGTGGACTTCCAGGCCCTCGGCGATCAACGACATGCCGATGAGCAGCAGGAAGCTAAGCGCCAGCATCTTGATGGTCGGGTGCTGCTCCACGAAGGTGCTGATGCTGCCCGCAGCCAGCATCATGATGCCGATGGCGATGATGACCGCGGTGATCATGACCCAGAGCTGGCGCGCCATGCCTACCGCCGTGATCACGGAGTCGAGCGAGAAGATGATGTCGAGCAGGCCTATCTGGACGACCACTCCTGCCAGCGAGGCAGCCATCTTGCGCACCGGCTGGCCTTCTTCGACCCCTTCCAGGCGTTCGTGGATTTCGTGCGTGCTCTTCGCCAGCAGGAAAAGTCCGCCGATGATGAGGATCAGATCGCGGCCAGAGATGTCCTGGTTGAGGACGGTGAAGATGGGAGCGGTCAGGCGGATGACCCACGAGAGTGACAGCAGCAGCAGGACGCGCGTGATCAGGGCGAAACCAAGGCCCAGGGTGCGCGCTTTGCCCTGCTGGTTGGCCGGCAGTTTGCCAGCCATGATTGAGATGAAGATGATGTTGTCGATGCCCAGGACGATCTCCAGGACCGTCAGGGTGACGAGTGCAATCAATGCCTCAGGACTGAGTATGCCTGTCATCGGCTTGCTCCTCTGCCATGCCCCGTTGTCTCGCAGGCGAGTCGCTGATTTAAGTGCCGCTCGATCGGGACGATCAGTGATTGTGCCACAAGTGGTGACAGAGTCAAGCGCGGCCCTGCATCGGAAGCTGGGCAACTGCGGCGGACTTGGGAACAGTGCATATTGTGTACAAATGAGCCGCGAATAGGGCGGCGTTCGGAGAGATTCGCATGTCTGTTTACCGAAGCGCAGGCCGGAGAGCGCTGTCGATCGCGCTGCTGGTCGTGATGATGGTCCCGTCCCTGGGGCGGGCAGCCGGTCCGGGAGTCCTCTATCTGCCGCTTGCCGCAGGTGGCGCGCCTCCGGTCAGCCAGGTTCGCCTCACGCCGGTCGCGTCGGGGCTGACCGGCATCACGGATGTAACCCACGCGGGCGATGGTGATCCGCAGGGTGGCGATCCACAGGATGGCCGCCTTTTCATCGTGCAGCAGGGCGGTCAGATCCGCATCCTCAAGGACGGTGCGCTCCTGACAGCCCCCTTCCTCGACATCAGCACGCGGGTCGCGCCGGGCGGCGAGCGCGGCCTGCTGGGGCTGGCCTTCCATCCGGACTACGCTGCCAACGGGTATTTCTACGTCAACTACACCTATCTCGCTATGGACGGCGGGCTGCGGTCGCGCGTGGCGCGTTTTACGGTCAGCGGCGATCCCGACGTGGCGAATGCGGGCAGCGAATTGGCGATCATCGAGTTCGGCCAGCCTTTCGATAATCACAACGGCGGCGCGCTGCACTTTGGTCCCGACGGCTACCTGTATATCGCGACGGGAGATGGCGGTGGGTCGTACGATCCGGAGGACAACAGCCAGGACACTGGCAATTTGCTCGGCAAGATCCTGCGGATCGACGTGGACGAGGTTGGGGGCGCAGATTGCGGCATCGCGCCCGGCCGCAGCTACGGCATTCCCCCGGGCAACCCCCTGGCGGATGGCGCGGGCGGTGCGTGCGATGAGATCTGGGCATATGGGCTGCGCAATCCCTGGCGCTTCAGCTTCGACCGTTTGGCCGGGGATCTGTGGATCGCGGATGTCGGGCAGGCCAGCCGGGAGGAGATCGATTTCCAACCCGCAGGCAGTTTGGGCGGGCAGAACTACGGCTGGGACTGCTGGGAAGGCACGGTGCAGAACCCGACCGGCCGGTCGCCCGCATGCGCGGCTAACCCGCCCACCGCCGCGCCCGTCCACGAGTACGACCATTCCGGCGGCAGATGTTCGATCACGGGAGGGTATGTGCACCGCGGGCTGGGCCAGCCGCGGCTGTACGGGCTGTATTTCTTTGCCGACTACTGCAGCGGAGAGCTGTGGACCTTGCGCCTTACAGGAGGCGCGCCCGCAGTGACAGAGATGATCGTGACGGGCGCAGCGCTCAACAACCCGCGCACCTTCGGCCAGGACGCGAGCGGTGAACTGTTCGTCGCGTCGCCGACTGCGGTGTTTCGCATCAGCGCGGACTGACCCGGCCGGGAGTGCAGCGGCAGATGCGCGATCAGCCGCCCGGCGCCAGGCCATACACGAACACACCCACTCGGCCGGTCGAGAGGGACGGGGCCGCGACGCTGTTCACCGCGCGCACCGCGTAGGTTGTGCTGGCGGCCGGTAAGTCGAGCGTGAGCCCCGGGATGTCGACCTCCGTGCATCCGAGGATGCCGGGATGGTCGCAATCATCGCCCGGGGCGAAATACGGGTCGTCCACCGCGTGCCAGACCTCGTAGCCGGACGCGCCCGGAATCTCGGACCATGCCAGCTCCAGCCGGCCTTCATCCGTGAAGCCGGCGGCCAGGTCATCCACGGCGGGCAGGACGATGCGCACCGGATGAACGATGCTGACGCTGTGCATCGGCATCGGCGGCTCCCCCGCATAACTACCGCCCCAGGTCATCGTGTGGAGCGCGTAGTCCCAGGTGTCGTAGAGATAGACCGTGTTGGAAGCATCGTCATAACCGGCGCCCACGACAGTATGCCCTTCCAGGTTCAGCATGACAGGATGGCCGGCATCGATCTCCGCCTTGTACTGGGCGAATGTGAAGCCTCCGGCAATGACGTTATCCGTCTGCTGACTGTAGCATTCCGCTACCGTATACCCCCTGGCCTCATAGAAGAGTTTCTGCCCGTAGGTTCCGTCACGTCGTACGACTTCTGCATTGCTTGTCATGTCGTCGCAGGTCAGTGGCCCGGAAGTAGCCCTGGTCCAGAAGACGGTCGAGCCGTCTGAATTGTCGTAGGCGGATTGGCTGGTCTTCATGTAGTCGCCGATCGCATCGCCCCAGTTGTGCTCTGTCCAGCCGCCGGTGATGTAGGGGTCCGCCACAGTGCTCCCATAGGCGAACCAATAGTCGTCGATGGAGCCGCTCGCGTCCCTCCCATCCAGTCCCAGGCGGGACGCGGCCAACGGGCACTGAGCGTATTGGTCGCCGCTTTTGTCCGGCCAGGTTCCCCATACACTGCTGTCCGGCGGCATCACCCCGCCGTCCGTGGGGCCGGTGTAGATGTTCGGGAATCCGGTCCTGTCGTAGTATGCGGCGATCATCGCGGCAGACGTCGCCGAACAACCGAAGGTCCAGCGATATGCGGGGACAGGCAGCACATTGCTTTCCGCGGCTGCGTCGAAACCAGGCGCCGCCTGCGGAGCAGGCGGCGTGACCGAGGCGCGCTCGTAACCCGGGGGCGGGTTGGGCGGGCCCGCAATGATCATCTCTTCCACCAGGGCGCCGTCCTCGAGCTCGACGGTCCTGACGCTGAAGTAGGGAGGCATGTTGTCGTCTGCCCGCGCGGGCGCCGGGAAGACGGCCATTATCGATATCAGCACGACCAGCAGGAGTGGAATGGTGTGTTTCGGCATCGTGGTCTCCTTTTTGGGGCACGGGAAATGGTATCACCGCCCGGCAGAATGAGCAACACGCGGCGAGGCATGTGAACGGTGGAACACATGCCGGCGATGTTGACAACGCTCGCCGGGCGGAGTAGGATTGTAACTGCAATTAATTCTCAATAAAACAAGGCTGCCATGTCTCCTCACCAGCACCTGGAAACGACCCTGCACGCGACCCGCCGCCGCGTCACCGAGCAGCGCCGCCTGCTCCTGGAGATCATCCGCGCGAACGGTGAGCACCTCGACGCAGAACAGATCTACGAGCTCGCGCGCAAGCAGAACCCGCGGCTGAGCCTATCGACGGTCTACCGCACCTTAAGCCTGCTGCGCGATCTGGGCCTGGTGGATGAGGTTCACCTGGGCGAGGATCACCACCACTACGAGCTGAAGTCCGCAGATGTGCATCATCACCTGATCTGCAGCAAATGCGGCCGCGTGACGGAGTTTTCGACTTTTCTGGCAGACGAGCTGGCGGGCTCCGTGGGAGATCAGCACGGCTACGACGTGCAGGAGGTTCGCATTGAGCTGGTGGGCCTCTGCGACCAATGCCGCGAGGCGCAGGAGGCTGCAGAGACGGCTCCGCGCAGCAGCTCACCAGGCGCGAGTGGGGTCGCAGGCCGCCAGGTGCGGCCGGGCGGGGCGGCCGGTGAGGCGGTGCCCCTCACCGCTCTGCAGCCGGGTGAAGCCGGCGTGGTTGCGGGCTTTGCCGGGGGTTCCCGTCTGGGCGCGCGGCTGGCCGGCCTCGGTTTTGCGCCGGGCGCCAGGATCAAGGTAGTGCAGGCCAGGTCGCACGGGCCGCTGATCGTGCTGCTGCGCGATACGCGGGTGGCGCTGGGCGCCGGCGAGGCGAACCAGGTGCTGGTGGTCAGGACCGAGCACGGTGATGAATGAGGTGCTCGAAGAGCGAATAGCGCTGCATCATCTTGAGACGATCACGGTGGCGCTGGTCGGCCAGCCGAACGTCGGCAAGTCGGCAGTCTTCAGCGCATTGACCGGGCTCTCGCAGCACGTGGCCAACTGGCCGGGCAAGACGAGCGAGCCGCGGTCCGGCCTGTACAAATCCCCGCGCCTGAATGGAGACCTCGTCGTCCAGGTGGTGGACCTGCCGGGCGCATACAGCCTGACCTCCTGCTCCGAAGAGGAACGCCTCACGCGCGATTACATCCTGGAACGGTGCCCTTCTGTGATCGTGATGATCGCAGATGCCTCCGCGCTGGAGCGCAACCTCTACCTGCTCACCGAGCTGCTCGCGCTGCCCGCGCGCGTTGTCCTGGGGTTGAACATGCTCGACGTGGCGGAGCAGCAGGGCATCGAGGTGGATGCGGACGTGCTGGAGGCTGCGCTGGGCCTGCCGGTGGTGCCGATGATCGCCAGCAAGGGCGAGGGCCTGGACGAGCTAATGGATGCCGCGATCACCTTGGCGCGGGGTGCACCTTATGCACCACGCCGTCCCGAGATCCGCGCCGACCATCGCGAGGTAATGGAGAAGATCCAGCAGGTGATTGCCGGCTCAGAGCCGCCGTCCTGCCCCCATGTCTGGACTGCACTTGCCCTGCTGCAGGGAGATGCGGAGATAACTGCCGCGGTGCGGCAACGCCTCGGGGAACGTTGGGAGGAAGTCGACTCACTCCTCCGGCAGCACGAGGATGCGGTCCTGGACATCGCCAGCGGGCGTTACCAGTGGATCGGCCGCATGGTGCGCGCGGCCGTGCGGCGGCCGCACCCGGGCGAGCTCACGCTCACCGACCGCCTCGACCGCGTGCTGACCCATCCGGTCGCGGGCCTGGGCGTGCTGCTCGCGGTGCTGGGCCTTACCTTCTGGCTGACCTATGCCCTGGGCACGCCGGCGCAGGGGTGGCTGGAGGAGCACGTCGTACAGGCGCTGGCACAGTGGGTGCGGGGAGCGTTGAGCACGGCGCC
>CAYLZG010000168.1:0-8655 GCA_964387985.1 uncultured Anaerolineales bacterium
TCGACGCCCCGGAAGGCCCTGCTCCGATGCTCATGCTTTCTTCTTACAAGGTGGACGATGGCAAGCCTCTCGTCATCGTCCTGCTTGCCACCGGGCCGTACGCCACGATGGACCGCCTGGAGGCTGCAGGGATCGTGGACGACTTCGCGACGATGGTCGAGAGCGCCCGTGCGATTCCGCTCGATCCCGGCAACGTCGCGCCGCCCTTGTGGCAAGCGGCGGCCGCCGCGGTGTCGCCCGTTCCTTTCGGATCGCCAGCGCCCACCGCGGAGCCGCAGGCGATGGCCACGGCCGGGGCGGCCACCGTCGTCAACGTGACAGCCGCCGGCGACCTCCTGCCGCCGGCCAACGGGCTGGCGCACACCTGGCGCGATTACGAGACCGCGCTCGTGCGGGCCATCCTGCCCGCCACGCTGGCGAACGGCGTGTGCGACTGGCGGGTCCTGGGCCACACCGAGCGGGAAGTCTACGTGTGGGCCTTGTGCGCGGCGAATCAACCCGAGACAGACATCGCGGCGGCCAGCCTGCCCGCGGTGCTCGCCCTGGCGGACGACGGCCACACCGTCACCGCGCGCATCCCGCGCGACGGAACGTACTACCCGGAGGACGTGCGGTTGCTGTTCCCGGCCGACGTGCAGGAGCAGATCTTCCGCCACCTGCCTGAGGCGACGCTGTCCCGATTGGAGCAGCATGCGCGGCGCCGGCTGACCCTGCCCACGCTGCCGCCGCTGGGCGCGGCGGAAATCATCCCGCCCCGGCCGGACGTCAGCGCCGCGGGCGCGCACATCGACCTCTATTCGGGCCGCGCCGACAACCCGCGGTGGGACCTCAACGAGCTCGACCTGGCCCAGCTGGGGGCGCTGCTCGAAGGGCTGCCCCCCCAACTCGACCTGGTCCAGCTGGGGGCGCTGCTCGAAGGGCTGCCCGCGGTCGAGTGCCCGCCCATGCCGGGCCAGCTCGGCTATCGCGGGGTCGTCGTGGGCCTTGGCATGGCTGACGAGAGCCGGATGACCGCATACGGCGGTACGCTCTGGTTCGGCTATCCCGGCGCCAATCCACAGGCGACCTGCCTGGCCGACCCGGATCGTGCGGTCGAGCGCTTCCTGCTGGGCAGCGCGCAGCCCTATGTCGATCCTCAGGTTTTTGGATCGCTCACCGCGGGTCTCGCGCTGCCCGTACCCACGCCGTTGGCCACGCCTGCGCCAACGCCCACGCTGGCGCAGGGCTTCGTGCTCGACGCGGACGAGAGCTTCGGCGTCCAGTTCACGCGGCCGGCAAACTGGGAGCAGTGCCAGGCGACCGGGCTCAGCCGCCTCTACTGCGTGGCCGGCCCGCCTACCGAGAATCCCGTCGCGCCGCCGGCGTTCTACTTCACGCTGCTGCCGCCGGGCTTCATGAACGAGGACGCGTCGGCCTACAACTGGTGGGCCCCGGACGAGTTGGCCGCAGCGTTCGCCGCCGCCGTCGGCGAGCAGTTCATCAGCACCCGCACGCCGGCTGGCTACGAGCAATATCACACGTACGCCCGGCTCGCCGATGTGAAGGTGGACGGTTTCAGCGCGATCGTGGTGGAGAACGAGCGTCCCTGGGGGATCGCCACCGGCACGAAGGACCGCCGCGTGCTGGTCAGGCTGGGCCAGAGCACATTCGTCCTGGGCGCTTACTACGGGACCGCGGCGGAACTGCGCGATTTCGAGGAAGTCACGGCATCCTTCAAGCTCGGCACGCTCATGAGAGCGACGGCTGGTGGGATGCTAGCGACGCCGCCCGCACCTACAAGATGACCTCCAGCGCGGATGGTGGGCCCATAGGTCGGCCGGCGTGCGAGGAACCGATGAACCTTGACCGTTTTCAGCCCTGCGCCGGCCGGGGAACCGGCCGCCGCGGCTCGACGTCCGTCGAAACAATAAGGAGGGTCCACAGCATGCGCATCGTTCTCGTGATCCTCTTCCTGTGTTTCGCCGGGTTGGCGGTACTGCTGCGCGGCTTCTGGGATTGAACACCCTTAGGAGGTTGTGATGCAGTGGTTTGCGCGCCTTTGCAGCGTGATTCTCACGCTGGTTTGGCTTGCGATGACATACTTCGCAGTAATCGTACCAGAAGATCCGATGGCGGCACACGGTTGGATTTTGCTGGCGCTCACGCTGCTGGGATGTGCGGCCCTGCTGGCTGCGTGGCGCCTGCCGCGCATGGGTGGAGGAATCGCAATCGCAGCGGGCATTGCTTATGCGCTGATCAATTGGCGTGCCAGCCTGGGCTCTGGGCCGTTGGCAGCGCTTGGCTTGCTGATTGCCGGCCCCTTCATTCTTTCGGGCCTCCTCTTTGTGGTCATCGATCGCATGCGGGCAGGCGCACTACGGGTGTCGAGGCCAGTCGTTGTGAGCCTGTCGGTGCTCGTCGTGATCCTGGTGCTCGCCATGCTGTCCCTTTTGCTCGTCCTTGGTGTCGGCAACGTTGTACCGCTTTACACGCCGCCGGCGAAGCCCGGCGGATAACCGGGCCTGCAGTTGGCATGCCATGCTGCTTGAATCACAGTTGCGCTGTATCGTCCCAGGTCAGAAGAAACGGAACCATCTCAAGGAGCGGAAATGTGAAAAAGAAAATCAACCTACTTCTTCTCGACATCGCTTCGGCGATGCTACTGGGTCTTGGTGTCGCTCTCCTGCTTTTACCCTTTACGCTTTACTTGGGACTAGGAGCAGATAACGACGCTTACATTGAGATTGCCGAGTGGGCGGGCGGGAACATTAACATTCTTGCCCATTTGGATATGGTGCGGATGTTCAGAGTAGATTACCTGTTGTTGCCGGCAGTTCCTATCATCGCGGGTCTCTTGCTAAGGTGGTTAATGTGGCACTGGTCCGCACCGCCTTCGCAATCTCAACAAAAGACAGAGAAAAAACGTGTGTCAGAGGCAAGAGCATAGGGAACAGAACAGAGACTCGCGGAGCGCAATACACGAATGCACGGCGTGCTGTAGCGTGACATGGCACGCTGAGGCACAGCGCGTTGCTGTCAACACACGCGCAGCGTCGCGTTTGAGGGTGTATTGGCTTGCGCTACGGCGGCGCCCGCGCTCGAGCCCAGCAGGCAACAGGAGTCGATTATGAGCCAGCTCACACCGGGATCACCGCGCACCGCGGTCTGCCTGGCCGGCCTCGTATTGGCGGCGATCGTGGCGCTCGGCGCGTGTGCGTCGCTGCCCCCTCCCACCGTGGCGCCGGCGTCGGGCCAGGGGGCGGCCACACCAGCGCCGCCCCCGCTGGCGGGCACGACCTGGGAGCTCGCCGCGCTGGGCGGCCAACCGTCTGCAGCAGGCTCGACCATCACACTGGCGTTCGTCGATGGCCGGCTGTCCGGGTTCGCGGGCTGCAACAGCTACGGCGGGGAGTACACCATCGAGGCGGATCAGCTTCGCCCCGACATGCTGGCCCAGACGCTCATGGCGTGCCTGGAGCCGGACCTCATGGCGCAGGAGCAGGCGTACATGCAGGCGCTCACCGGCGGCGGCCGCCTTAATTTGTCCGGCGACCGGCTGGAGCTGCGCGATGAGGCGGGCGGGGCGACGCTGGTCTTCGTCCGGCAGGCGGCGTGGCCGCCGCAGGATGTGGCCGCGCTGGGGGGCGCCACCTGGCAGTTGGTCGAAATGGACGGAACGGCCCCCCGCACCGGCGCGACCATAACATTGGTCTTCGAATCGCCGGGCCCGGCAGGCCACTTGCGCGGCAATGCCGGCTGCCGGACCTACCAGGGCCAGTATGCGGCCAGCGCGACGGGCATCAGCGTCCTGTCGATCGAGATGCTGGGCGAGGTCTGTGCCTCCGAGGACCTGTTGGCGCAGGAAGGCCACTTCACCACGCTGCTCGGCTGGGCGGAGCGCTTCCGGGTCGACGCCGACCGGCTGGAGATCCGCACCCGCCGCGGGGAGACGCTGCTGTTCACCGCGCTCGCACAGACGCCCTAACGCCGGCCGCGGAACCGGCCGCCGATGCCAGACGTCTGTCGAAACGGGGAGGCTTCACAGCCTGCGCATCCTGCGCGGTGTCGCCAACGTCATGACACCGTGAACGCGTTGCTCGATAAGACGCCGAATAATCTGGCTCACAGGTGGTTGAACCCACCACAAGGCGACGGCAGCGCCTTCAGCACACTCATGTGAGGACGCATATGAACAAATCCCCTTCCCAAACCTGGACGTCGCGGGCGCTCCGCGCCAGCGCTTTTCTCTGGACCCTGACGGCGGGCGCGGTGATCGCCCTGGCCACGGTCCGCGCGGAAGTGATCAACGGCTTGCGAAATGCGGGCGCCACGATGGCGGGAAGATGGTACGATATGGCCGATCTTCTAATACCGTACTACGCGGTTTTCGGTGGCGCGTTCCTGGCCCTGGCGCTGCTCACCGGGATCCTGTGGGTGGTGCAGCGCCACAGTGAACAGGAGTCTGCTCCTGCTGTAGGAGCGGGCACATGAAACGCACGTCCATTCCCCTGATTGTTGTGGCCGTCCTTCTGGCCCTGCCGTTCTGGGCGATCGTGCTGCTGCCGCTGCCGGTGCGGGCGCTAGACGCGCTTGGTGTTCAGGCGCCGGTCTTGTATGGGTTGCTGGCCGCGCCGCACTTTGGGGCGGTTCAGGCGCTTGGCGCGGGCCTGCCCTGGGGCGAGTCGGGGATGGAAATCGCGCTCCGGTGGTTCGCGGGTGACGGTCCACATGATGATGTCGGGTTGGTCGCGCCGCGGGCTACGAGTTACTTTCGCCAAGACCTGGCAACGCTTGCGATGCTGAGGAGAGAAGGGCTGGCAGCGTAAATAGAACCGACCGAGCTGCGAGAAGGATGCTTCAAGATGCCGATCATCGAAGACGTAGACTCCTGGTTTCGCCTGGGGCGCGGCCACAGTTTCGAATTTTATGCGACGGATAATGAGGTTCAGGAGTGGCTGCTGACTATCTTGTCTGCGGAGTATGCACCCTATCGACTGGTAGGGGAGGACTCGATTAAGGAGGGCAAGGTCTATGTCCAGCATCCCTTCAGTTGCGAGGTCGCCGAGTTTCTGCGATGTAGGCAGGCTGCTGGCGAATTGCGCACGCAGTTTTGGCTACTGTCCACTGTTCTGACTCCGGAGCTTCCCCTGCAGCCTGGAGCGTGGCTCACGGCCATGTACTCGTACAACGGTCTGATCAACCTCCAGCATGGCTGGATGCAAAGGGAGCCGGTCCATCGCACGCGGCCTCTCGCGAAGACTGCGTCTTCCATCGGTCTGGTGGACCGAGTGTATCATCGAGACACTAACGAGGTACGACAGCACGAAGCATATCTGCGGCTTTTCAATGCCATGAAACGGGCCATCCGTAAGTCGCTCGTCTACACTACTATGCTGATCGGGCCTGATGATGTTGAGCAAGAGCAGGTCTCAGGGCCGTTGTGGACGGAAGGCGCCAAGCAAGAGTACGAAGCTGGCGCATCGTTCATGAGGGCTCGACCTGGTCCGAGGCTGTCGGAGTCGCGAGAGGCGAGGAAGCGCCGCTATGAGTGATGACAGGAACGAAATTGCAGAAATTGCAGACCTTGTCGGCGAGCCCCTAACGTCTGTCTGCTTCGTCATGGACTATCTCGAACTGGCATTCGAGGACAGTCGTGTGCAGTGCCTGGCGGAGACGCTGGTCATAGTTGCTGCGCGAACTTGGGTCTTTCCGGAAGTCGACTCGCGAGATGCACTTTGCTGGCTCATCTGCCAGCCGCTGCCAGGCTTTCACGCAGGCCCGCGTACTGGGCACTCAAGAACGAATTGAAGCGGCTGTCGGAAGCGGGCGCGGCGCTAATCAACCGGGACGGCGACCGGCAGTGGGCAGTGGACCCGTAACAAGGAATGGCCAAGGTGCGGTGCAGAACCCTTTAGCAACGGTTAGCCGGCACCTATCATTGGTGCTGGGAGAGCGGCGCTTCCGACGAAATGGACGCCGGTGGATCAGAGCCGGCGCCGGGATCTCGTACATCGTTGAGATCCAGTCAAGCCGGTGGAATGTCGGGAACAGGGGAAGCTTCACGCTCAACCTTGGCGTATTTGTTCCCCTCGCCTGCGAGGCTGCGTGGGGCGAAAACCCAAAAGCAGCGATGAGGAGTGTGGATTCGGTCATCGACATTCGACTCGGTGAGGTCATGCCGGAAGGTAGGTTGGCGGCTCGCACTCCCCGTGGCAAGGGAAGGGACTACTGGTGGCATTATGAAGCCACCAGCGATTTCGACCTGCTCGGCCGCGATGTAACAGAGAGCGTGATCAATTACGGCCTTTCGTTCCTTGACCAACTCGACTCCCTTGCGGCGATCCACGATTTCCTTGCGGCGGAAACACAGACTCCGCTCGGTCTGCCGGTGCAGCATCTGTACCTTGCTGCGATAAAGGTCGCGCTGGCCGACCCGGAAGACGCTCGTCAGCTACTTGCGTCTGCGAGCGAACGCTTTCCGGCCTGGCGAGCGCGCGCAGGAGGCATCGTTACGGCTTGGGTTGCCGGTACCTGGGGTTGGTGTCTGAGGCTTTCACAGCTCGAGAGTCTCCGTAGTGCATTCGATCGAGTTAGGTGCCAACGCCCCGCAAGTCGCGCGCGATCCGGAAAGACGCGGCGTTCGGCAGGAACCGTAAACCGGAGGAATGTTTGCAGGTGACTTCAATCTATCGCCGCACATATCGACTCAATGTGGGCTTGCGGCTGTTTCTGCTCGCTGGAGGTCTCGGTTTCCTCATTGTGCCCGTCACGATGGCCCTGAACAGGAAGAAGGAACAGTCGGGACCATTGGAGGCGTTCTTCGGAGCGGTGCTAGTGCTGTTCGGGGTGTTCTGCATCGGCAAGGCGTTGGTGTCGCGACGGGTCACGTCGCCGGCCGGGATCCAACAGATGGACCTCCTCTGCCGCGTCGCCGTGCCCTGGAGCGAGATCGACCGGATCGAGGTGAACCCGTACGGGATCGTGAACCTCATGCTCAAACATCCGGCAGCGTCGGGCTGTTTGCCCATTGTTTGGTATTGCCGGTTGTTCGGGTTTGACCGGATGATTAGCGTGAGTGGGTTTGGGACTGGCCGCGAGCACAGCGAGTTCGTCGCGGACATCGCCCGCTTCGCGCCGCGCCTGCGGAATCGCAAGAATTCGAATGGGATAGACATCTTCCAGCAGTTGCAGTGGTATGTGGTGCGCGTGTTATTGCAGGGGCCGACGAAGTCAGATAATGCGCAGGCGCTCGAAGACGTGAGGGAGGAGCTTCTCGGTCGGTCCTACCTCGAAAATCTGGAGATCCTTTGGGAAGATGATGCCGGCGGGCTGGTCATTCGAGTCGAGGTAGAACTTGGGAGTGCAGGTGCGGACACGGCTGCAGCCTTTGTCCAGGACGAGGTATTTGAAGCTGCCTGCGCTGTGCTGCCAATCGACGTAGAGGGCAGCGTCAGGATATTGGGCAGCGAGGTGGTGCAGCAGTGACAGTGGGGACATTGGCAGGATGAACGAAACACTTGCGTCCTGGATTGCCGGCGTTGTTGCTTTTGGGCTGATCTGGCTGGCTGCTTACCCGAGGCAGCGGTCGGCGAGACTGCGGCCAGATGCGACGCAGATCCCAAAGTGGCTCGCTTGGATCTCCGGCTTCCCGCGCACACGGACCGTTGAACCAGGCAGCTTCGGTTTTCAGTTCTATGCCGTGTCCTTGGTCGCCGCCAACACCGTCCTGGCTCTGTTTGCACGCCAGGAAGATCGCATTGCGTGGTTGGCGCTGGCGCTGATGCTCAACTTGCTGATCGCCCTGCTGGTCACCGAATTGCTACGGAGGCGATGTGCCCGGATAAGCGATGGCAATTGAGTACCATACGCGCCGCGGCCGCTTGCTCGGCAGCCCGGGTGGACGGCGCGCCGCCGCCAGTTGCGCGCTGACTCAGCGCAAGGCCTTCCGTACCGGCCCAATCCCGCAAGCGGGTGGCGGTTCTGTGGTATAATTGAGCAAGGAGTCGGGGCAGAGCGCGTGACCCCGTCAGACAGGATCGGTGGATGCTAGCCACCCACAGCGTATCGGAGGAAGAGGCGCTGGTTGCCGAGCTTGAACTGCTCGGCATCCGCTACTTGTCGCGCCAGACCCTATACCGGGCTGTGAAGGTGCGGCCTCCTGCGCAACTGATCGCCGACCTTGTCCGGCAGCCGAGCGCGCGCGTGCGCGAGGCGCTCATCTCGCTGTTCTTGACTCGCCCCGAATATGCCGGCGCCGTACTTGCGGCGCTCGCGCGCCTCAGCGAAAACCAGGGACTAACCCTGCGCCTGTTTTATTCTGCCGCAGTACTGCTCCAACTCGAGCACCGCGATGCGCTTAGCGCGGCGACAGGAGGCGGGTTACGCCCGCTCCCGGATTTGTTCTCTGCGGAACTCGAGCTACTGGGGGGTGACGCGCCCATACATGCAAGAATAGCGGCCCTGGGGCAAACCCATCGGGAGCGGACAGGGATCACGGCCAACTGGGCGGGCACGTACGAAAGCGTGGCGTGCAAGCTGCTTCGCAGATGGGAGATGGAACGCCGGTGGAGCCAGAGCAAGTAACCCGAGAAAACCTGTTCGCTTTTCTCGAGCGCATCGGTGAGCGCTGGACCTCTTCGGCCTCGTTTTACCTGCTCGGCGGTGGCGCGCTGGGCC
>CAYLZG010000169.1:0-7962 GCA_964387985.1 uncultured Anaerolineales bacterium
GTCCCAGAGGAGGCGCTGGTTGGGAATGGGCAACATGTAGTACACGGTCCACGGGCGGCCGAGGTGGAGGACCGGGAAGATCGCGCCGGCGAGCAGCGAGAAGGATGTCATCAGCTCCGCCGCGCGCGTGATGGGCCGCCGGTATTCAGCATTGAATACCCGCAGGATCGCGGACACGAACGTGCCGGAGTGGCTGATGCCGATCCAGAAGACGAACGTCGCGATGAACACGCCCCAGCCCACCGGCCGGCGGATGCCCGCCACGCCCATGCCCCAGCGGATCATGTAGAACCAGTAACCGAACAGTGCGCCTGCAACAACCAGCGCCAGCAGGGCCACTGTGAGCCAGTAGCCAGGCCCGGCCTTCATCATCGGCCGCAGCATGATCTGGTTCATCTCCTCCTGCGGGATCGGATCCAGCAGGAGGCGTTCCTTGGGATCATCCTGGTGTGGCCAGACGAAATTGCGCAATCTGGAGAGGTCACCCTGCATGTGACTCACCTCCCTTCAGGTAGACCACGGATGGGTCAGTGCCCAGGTCCTCCAACACGTGGAAGCCGCGCCGGCTGCGAGCCAGCTCAGCCACCTCGCTGTGCTCATCGTTGCGATCGCCGAAGGTGAAGACTTTCGTCGGACACGCCTGCACGCACGCCGGCACCACATCTCCGTCATGGAGCAGACGGCCCTCGGCCTGGGCGGCATCTTCCGCGCGCTTGATGCGCTGGATGCAGAACGTGCATTTCTCCATGATGCCGCGGTAGCGGACCGTTACATCGGGATTGAGCTGCTGCTCGAGCGGCTCCGGGAAATACGGGTCGAACCAGTTGTACACCCGGACGCTGTAGGGGCAGTTGTTGGCGCAGTAGCGGGTGCCGATGCAGCGGTTGTAGACCTGGACGTTCAGGTTCTCCGTGTCGCTGTGGTACGAGGCGAACACCGGGCAGACCGGCTCACACGGCGCATGGCCGCACTGCTGGCACATGATGGGGATGAACCGGGCCCTGATGTCCGGGTATTCGCCGTCCCAGTAGCGTTCGATGCGGATCCAGTGTCGCGACCGGCCCATGCCCACTTCTTCCGGGCCGACGGTCGGCACGTTGTTCTCCGCGTGACAGGCAACCACGCAAGCCTGGCATCCCGTACAGCGGTCCAGGTCGACGATCATGGTCCACTTGTGGCCCGTTTTTGTCTCGCTCATGGCTTGCTCCTCCTATCCTGGAAATACGCCGTACTCATTGGCCGCGTCGACGCCCACATTGTTCTCGATCCGCGGCAGCTTGCGGCTGCGGCCGAGCTTCTCGATGCGGACGCGCGTCGCGCCCCAGGCGAGCTCACCATCTGGCGTGGTGATCGGGGCCAAAATGGCCGCTACGTTTGCACCATGATCCTTGGCGAACCGGCCATATTCGAAGTGGCCCTGGCCCAGGGGGACCGCAACCACATCGGGCCGGATGGCGGGATAAACGTAGGCTACAGCCGTGATTTCGCCGTGAGGCGAGATCACCTTAACCACGTCATCCATGGCGACTCCCAGTCCCTTGGCCGTCTCCGGGTTGATTTCCACCCAGGTGTCCCACGAGGCGGTGGTCATGGGATCTGGCGCCTCCTGCAGCCACGAGGATGCTGCTCCTCGCCCATCGCCCAGCGTGACCGAGGGATAAGGATACAGCAGCAGCGGGTACTGCTCGGGGTTGCCGTCGTAGGTTGCCGGGGCGATGGTCAGCGACGGGGGCAGCAGAGGCGTGGTGCTCGGGAAGACCGGGGCCTCGACATTAGGCCACCAGCCGCCGAGCTGCCGCCAGCCGGCCCAAATCGTGTCACCGTTGGCCGTGTCGAAGGCTGCGTCTTGCCCGCCCAGTTTCGCGACTGCGGCCTTGAGGAATTCGACGGTGTTGGGCCAGGGCAGGGCGGTGGCGGCTGCGCCCCCGACTGCCTGGGCAAGGGCCAGGATCACATCTGTTGTCGCGCGCGTGTCGTAGAGAGGCGTCACAACGGGCTGCTGGGCTGAGATCATGGGCCGGTCGGTTGCTGGCGCAACGAACTGGTAGCCCCAGCTCTCCAGGAAATGGTTATCCGGCAGGACCAGGTTGGCCAGGATGGCCGTTTCATCGGGCTCTGAGCTGAAGGAAACCACGAACGGCACCTTTGCGACCGCCTCGACGAAGTTGCTGTTGAGGGGCAGCTCGAAGCGCGGGTTGCCTTGCACCATGAGGACATCGACCTCGCCGTTTTGCATGCGATCGATCAGGGCCTGGACATCCGCGTAGGCCGATGCGTTCGTGCCGGCCAGGAGCGGATCCACGGCAGGCGGGGTCAGGGTGAAGGCGCTGCCTGCCTCTCCCAGGTGCCCGGCCAGCGCGTTGAGCGCCAGGATGGCCGTCACCGCCTGCGGGCCGTTGCTCTGCGCCGCGACGCTGCCCCCGGGAATGGCGGTGGGACGGTCGAAGCTGCCGAACGTCCTGGCCAGCTTGACGAGGCGCTCTTCGGAGACGCCGCTGAGCGATGCTGCGGCTGCCACATCCGCGCCGGCGAAGACGCCGGCGGCCGGGCTGTCCGCTGCCAGGCCGAGCCCTTCGTCGACCATGATGCGTCCGATGGCCAGCGCCACCTGGCCTTCGGTGCCGGGCATGATGGGGATCCACTCATCGGCCACTGCGCCCGAAGCGGACATGCGCGGCTCGAAGTGCACGAGATAACCACGCTTGCCGAGGCGGCCTCCGCGCATCTCGCCGAACGAGCGGCTGCTCGCCACCATCGACAGGCCGCCATCCACCAGGGGGCCGCCGAACGAGAAGACCACATCGCTGGTGGAGAGGTGGAAGAAGGGCAGCGCCGGCTCGGCGCCGAAATACTGGCCCACCAACCGTGCAAGCGTGCCGCGGCCGGCATATGCGCCCTCGTTGTCATAGAAGACGGGAGGGGGCGCGGCCAGGGCCTGGAGGAACGGTGTCACGATGGCTGCCAATCCATCGTCGATGCGACTGCCATAGAATGCGACCGCACCGGGCCTGGCGGAGCTGATGCGGGTCGAAAGCTCGCGGATCGCTTCGTCCCAGTAGATGGCCGTCGCCTTGAGCCCATAGCGCTTGCCGAACGGATCGGTGGAACCGGCCCCCGAGCCGCGCGCCTCGTTCCGCACCGCATTGCGTAGCCGGTCCGGATTGTACAGGGTCTGCAGGCCGGCCTGGCCGCGGGCGCACGTCTTGCCGGCATTGAGGGGATGGAGCGGGTTCCCTTCGATCTTCTTCGCGCGACCGTTGCTGACCCGCGCGAGGAGGCCGCATCCGGCAGAGCACATGCGACATGTCGTCGCATACCAGATGTTCTCGCCGGGCAGCGCCTCCTCCGGCGGAATGACGTAGGGCTCGATCGTCTCGCTGCGCTGCAGATTGATCGTGCAGCCGCTCACTGCCACCGCCGTGCCGGTCAACGCGCCGAGTTGGATGAACTGTCTGCGGGTGATCTCTTTGGTCATAGCATTACCCTTAGTAGTGGCACGTGGCACAGTCGACCAGCCTGGTAGCGATCTCGGCTGGTTGTTGCCGGTGGCAGCTGAGACACCAGCCCATGTTGTGGTTGTAGCTCGTGGCGTAATCCATCTGCGACACATTGCCGTGGCATGTCTCGCAGGCCACCTGGGCGGCCACATGGGGGCGGTGGTTGAACTGCACGAAGTCGGGTTGGTCGTTCACCTTCACCCATTCGATGGGGTGCTTCTCGTCCCAGTACTTGACGAGCTGATCGATGTCCTTCTGGTCGGCCGGATCCTTGGGATCGACATTCAGATGGCAGCCCATGCATTTGTTGAGCGAGGGCAGACCGGCGACCGCACCGCGGTCAGCGCCCGCATGGCAGTAGAGGCAGGTGGCCCCGGCTGCGATGTGCTGCCTGTGCCGGTAAACCAGTGGCTGCTCCGGCGCCGCATAGACCTTCGAGAGGAAGAAGACGCCGCCAACCGCGACCACTCCCAGGAGCACCAGGGCAGCAGCGATGGCAATCGCCACGCGCGGATGCTGCCGTATCAATGATAGGATCATATGCACGCTCCAGTCTGTGTCGACCAAACACAGTGCATTATAAAAACTTCACAAAGGCAAAGCAAAGCTAAGGGAGCAGGGTATGGGATACTACTCTCTCCTTTCGCTATGAGGCGTGCTCGAGCTGGCAGGTCGAGCCGGGACAGCCTCTTGAACGTTGAGGAAACGCACGCCGATTATACATTAAGCTACGCTAAGGCAAAAACGCCCGCGGCCCAGGTAGGCATTTCCCGCATCATCTGAACTTGTACCATGCTTACAGTTTTTATTGTAATGTATTTGTATATTTATTAATCTCAATAACCTTGAAAGGAGAAACCAGCATGCGATTCTTGGTCATCGTTCCGGCGAATCCGGAGTCCGAAGCGGGCATCATGCCAGGCGAGCAGGAGGACCGCCTGCGCGCCCAGACTGAGGCGCGTGCTGAGCGCCAGTCTTGATGCTCGCGGAGGAATGACCGTGCAGAAAATTACCCCGTGCCTGTGGTTCGACGGCCAGGCCGAAGAGGCGGCGAATTTCTATGTATCGCTGTTCAAGGATTCCGGCATCGTGAGCCTGTCGCGCTTCGGAGAAGGCGCTCCAGGGCCGGCAGGATCGGTGATGACTGTCAACTTCCAGATCGGGGGGCAGGAATTCATCGCGCTCAACGGCGGCCCGCATTTCAACTACACCGAGGCAATCTCGCTCTTTGTCAACTGCGAGACGCAGGAGGAAGTGGACGAGCTGTGGGCGAAGCTCACGAATGGCGGCGAGGAGGGGCAGTGCGGCTGGCTTAAGGACCGTTACGGCCTGTCTTGGCAGCTCGTACCCAACGCGCTGGGTACGTTGCTGGGCGACCCGGACCCTGAGAAGTCGCAGCGCGTCATGCAGGCGATGTTGCAGATGCGGAAGCTCGACATTGCCGTCCTGCGATTCCAGGCGTTCGCGGCTGCTCGCAGCCTGCCAGCGCGCGGCACTCACGACGCCTTTGCCGGTGTCTTCAGGCCTCCTTCGAAGACATCTCGCAAGTCCGCGTCGGAACATGGAAGCCCCAGTTCCCCACAGAGGCGTTGAGTATCCGCGAGATGCTTCCTGGTGGGCCGTGCATATTCAAAACACCACAGCAGTTGGTAGATGGCACGTCGCTCTTCATACAGCGGCGCTATGGGGCAAAGCGCTTCATACGCCTCCCAGAACTCACTGCACAGCGCGTCTTCCCACAATTCCAGCCGTGCCAGGTCCGTCTCGTGATGGCCCGCCCATGCCTTCTCGAAATCCAGAATCGTGGCTAAACGCCATTGGCCCTGCTGATACCCGAAAAGTACGTTGTATTTGTGAAGGTCCTCATGGCAGAGACTGGCCCGCCGAACATCCAGGAAGAGCGATTGCCGTTTCTGCAACACCGGGAAGAACAGATCGCGCAGGTAGACGTTCCTGATCGAAGATCGGGCGCGTTCTTGCAGCGCTTCAACGTATGTCTCAGCCCCCTGAATACTGCCGTCAGTCGCCAGTTCGCCAAACAGGGGAAAATGAATCGTGTGCAGTTGTGCTGCTGCATTGCCAAGCTGGCGATAGGCGTCTGACAGCTCCGCACGGTTCATCAGCTGTTTTGCGTCTGCCCATTCCAGCCCCGGAACATGCGTCTTGACGATGTAGCGCCAGGGCCAAGCCTGACAAGATGTGTCGACCGCCAGGATCTCAGGCATGGGAATCGTCGTATGTGCCTCAACGAGACGATGGAGCATGGCGACGCGTTCGAAAGGGCAAGCCAGCGATGCCTGGGGTCCGGCAAGTTTGACGACCACTTTCATCGTTGGGTGACGAAGGTGGACGAGCAGAACCAGATAATCCTCGAGCTGATTGCCGATCTGGCAATCAATCAGTTCTACCCGAGCGTCGAATACCTGCTGCAGCAGTTGCAACAACTGATCATGGGGAACGGCCATTCCCCTCAGAGTCGTTCCGTCGTTCACTTCGTCAAACCCGGCTGCCACAAGTGTCGGTGTCTGGCTCGGCAGCCTGCTGCCCCAAAGCCGTCCTCGAGCTGGGCCGGCGTACGATCGCCGCGCAGCCCACTAGCCCTGCGTCGCCTTGTGCTCGCCCGAGCGCGCATACCACATGGCCCCGAACACCACCAGGATTGCCAGGAACGGAATGCCCACCAGGATCACAGTCGTGTAACTTCGCTGGGCCGTGACCCGCTGAACGAACGTCACCTCGCTCGATCCGGCTGCGCCGCTCACTCGCACGGTGCCATCCCACGTCCCTTCCTGTTCCAGGGGAATGTGCGCGGCATAGTCGATTTCATTGCCTGCATCCGCGTGCGTCGCGGTCTGCCTGACCGATTGCCCGGTTTGAGCGAGCGCCAACGCGACTTCCACCTGTGCATCGCGGACCTTCGCACCGGTCTGCAGGTCACTCACCCGGACGACGAAGGTGACCGGGCCAACGACCGCGGGGTTGGGCGCGGATGTGATGAGCAGGCGATAGTCGCCGACCACCTCGTCGCCGACGATGATGCGCGTGCCGCCGCCCGGACCGAGGTTTTCCGCGGCCGCAGCGCGCACGCCCAGGACGATCAGGAGCAGTACGAGGAGCCCTGCCACAATCCAGCGCCAGGGAACCCCTGATCCGCGCGATCCTTTCAGCATCATGGCGCTAGCCTCCCGTGATCATCATCATCGTGCCGCGCATCTCCATCGGCTGCACGAGGATCCAGATGCCGAATCCCAGCAGTAAGAGCGTGAGAAGCATCCAGGGCGCTGCCGCGGCCAGGGCCGCGTTCGGTCCGCTGCGCTTCCCGGTCCGGCGCCGGAGACCGGCCAGGTGGTCCTGGCTGATGCGGACCGCAGCAATGATGGACCCGGTCGCGCCCAGGTAGAGCAGCGCGGCTTCGATGGGGAACAGCCAGCCTTGCGGGACGAGCGGCCCCAGGTCCCAGCGCACCTCGCCGCCGTACAGGCCGACATCGGCCAGGAACGACTGCATCACCGGCACGATCGTAAGCGCGCCGGTCAGGAAGTGAAACGCGTAGTGCGCAAGCCACATGCCGAAGCCCATCGGAACGAGCGCCCAGACGTACCGCCGCGCAATTTCGCCCAGGGGTGCGGACGGAGCGCCGAGCCTGCGGGTCAGGGCGGCCGCTCCGCCGAGCAGGATCGCGGGCAGAAGGAGCAGGCCGGTGGCGAAGATGAGCAGCAGGCCCGGGGTGGGCGACGCTGTCTCGAGCAGCCGGGCCAGTCCCTCCTGGAGCGCATAGACGGGCCGGATCATCGCAAATGCGTTGAGATATGCACCGAAGGTCAGCACGGTGACCAGGGCTGCGAGGTCGGTTCGCTGCGAGAAGCGGCCGATGCCCGACCGCCACGGGTCGCTCCAGAGCTCTGCGGTAGGGATGCGCGCGATCAGGCCGATGTTGTCGTAGGGGCAGGCGTGGACGCAGTCCAGGCAGAAGGTGCAGTCCATGTTGCCGGCCTTGCGCTCCTGGAAGAGGGCAAGCTCGCAGCCGCGGCGATCCCGTCCTCTGTTCGATTGTAGAGACGTTGCATGCAACGTCTCTACACGTATGGGCGCATGCAATACCTCCGTTCGTGCTGGCCCGGGTTTGGCGGTGATGCAGTCCTTCGTGCGGCAGCCCGCGCACGTTTGCGCGTCCCGGACCTTGATTTCCAGTGGCGACGCGAGCGAGCCGAAGAAGTTGAACTGGCCCAACGGGCACACATGCTTGCAGAATGCCGCGCCCTGAAAGACCGTGTCGACGAGGAGCGCTGTTGCGAAATACGCGAGCGCGACCCAGGCGGTCCACCAGGGCGTCGCCCACAGGTCGTAGCGCTCGTAGACGAAGAAGAACAGGACCACCAGCGCGACGGCAAGCCACTTGTTGCGCAGGGCGCGCGGGACCGGACGTCCGCCGTGCAGCAGGTATTCGCGGACCCAACGTCCGGCG
>CAYLZG010000169.1:7972-8581 GCA_964387985.1 uncultured Anaerolineales bacterium
CATGAACGGGCAGGCCATGCAGAAGAGGTTGCCGGCCAACAGGAGCGCCAGGACGACGAAGCCGCGGTAGTGCAGCCATACGCTGACGGTGGCCAGGTTCTTGGGTGCAAGCTGAGGCCCTACCAGGCCATCGAAGATGATCCATGCGGCGAACAATCCGAGTGGAATCTGCATGGCAAGCCGCGCATGCCGCCACTTCAGAAACCTGCCGGTGACCGGCCACGTGAGGATGTCGATGGAGCGATGTTTTGGATTCGAAGCCATGAAGACGCCAAGTTGCCTGCGGCTTGGATGATTGAATGCAAGAATGACCGGGTGACTTGCGAAACGGCTCGCCAAGGATGGCGCCACCAGAACCACCGCCTGGGCGCCAACGCCCAGGCTACGAAGCAACGCCCCGTGAACGGGGCTTACGATGCGGTAACCGGCCCGTTTAGCCCACGGAAGTGGGCCGCCCGCATTCAGCGGGCGTTGTTAGGTAAGCCCGGCGATTGAAAGCCGCGCGATGGTGGGGCAGCGAGATCGCCGCCGTTATCCGAGCAAATTCTTAACGCTCATCGAACCCCAGCCATCCCTTCGCCCTACTTCACATCCACAGGGAAGCGGCGT
>CAYLZG010000170.1:0-447 GCA_964387985.1 uncultured Anaerolineales bacterium
GGGGAGGCAGAAGCTGACTGGAAAGAACATCGCAAACGAGGACGCGAAAACGTTCAGACCTACATGAAACTGCTGGAAGACGACGCCCTCGAGAAGACACCCATCGACGAACGTGTTCGAGGCCTTGTTGTACAGTTCGACCCGGAGTCGCCGTTAGGTACGGTTATCCAACGCGGGGATTGTCTGCGTTTAGACGACGCCCAATTGCGGTCCTTGCCCGCCGATCTCAAGAAGGCATTTGAACCTGCCTCTCCGTTGGTAGTGGCGCCCCTCCGCGCGCGCGGACAAGTGATTGGCGTGCTCATTGCAGATAACAAGTTCACTAGGGCGCCGATCACCGATGACTTGATCGAGGCACTGCTCACCTTCGTCAATAATGCTGCCATTGCGATCCACAACGCGCAGCTATTTAAGGAGATCCAGGATGAGCGATCCAGGCTGCGTTCG
>CAYLZG010000170.1:477-8559 GCA_964387985.1 uncultured Anaerolineales bacterium
ATCCTGCACACGCGTTGCAGGCCAGCGTGGAACGCGCATGCGAGGCAGCTCAGGCACGAGGCGTGAGCATGATGTTGATCGACCCGGCGGGAAAAGTGCATGATGTAGTCTGTGCGGGGGCTGATCGGCCGGCAGGAGCGGGCGAAGATCTGGTGCGTCCTGGCGGACTGTCCCTATCCGTCATGCGCACGGGGCAGTATGAAATAATCGAGAACGCTGATCTTGAACGCGCACGCGTCAACCCCATCATGTTTACGCGTGAAGTTCATGCTGCGCTATGCCTGCCCGTTGCGGCCGAAGGTGAACGACTTGGCGTGATGTGGTTTCACTACGGGGAGCCACATCACTTCTCGTCCTCCGAGATCGACGCATATCAATTCTACGTGAATCAGGCAGCGTTGGCATGCGCAAATGCACGCGAACTTCAAACCCTTGAACGCATGCGCAAAGCAGCAGTTGCACTGACTACAGCAGAAGACGAGTCAGAGATCCTACATCAAATAGCACAGAACGCCCGTGATGTGATGCAGGCTAAGGTCGCCATCGTCTGGCCTTATGATTCCACATACGGTCACTTCACACCGGGACAGTTTGCACAACACGGAATTCCAGAAGACCTGGTGGGTGAGTTTCTGCGCAACGTCCCACGCTTTGAGCCGCTTTCTCGTGTTTTGTTGAAGAATGGTTGGATCTCTGTGGAGAAGGTTAATGGTCAGGAAGCTGCCAGCTACCTGGATGGAGACCAATGTTCGCTGCTCTTGAAGGCAGGCGTCAGAAGTGTTCTGGGTGAAGCGCTCAGGGTGGGAGATGAGAATCTGGGAGTTCTCTATCTTGGATTTGAGACGCCCGGCGTCTTTCGGGAACGGACGCTGGAAACCGCGCGCGGCTTTGCGCAGCAAGCTGCTCTGGCAGCGAAAAAAGCCCGGTTGATGGCCGAAGTGCGCCGAGTCAAAGATACCGCAGCAATCGTTGCCAGGACGAGTGCGCTCGACGAACAAGCACGTGTTCTCCAGGCCATAGTCAATGGCGTCAGAGACGTGCTTAAATGTGACACCGTAACGATCTACGCTTATGACTCGGAGCGGGATGAGTTCGTCTTTCCTCCTGCGATGGTTGGAGTACGTGATGAGGCGTCAGTGCTGAGACTCGGCCGGGTCGAACGTCAATCGTTGGTGGACCAGATCCTGGCATTGGATGCGCCGCATCTGGCAGAAAGCGCATGGACCGATCCGATCTTTTCCAGGGGCCAATTCATCTTCCGTGAGGAGATCGTGTCATCCATAGGGGTGCCACTGCAAACGCGCGACCGTAGGGCGGGGACGTTGTTCCTCGGCTACCGCACACCGCACACCTTCAGCCAGGAAGAGCTCGGTACAATCGATTTGTTTGCGAATCAAGCGGCAGTGGCCATTCGTAATGCCCAGCAGTTTGATGAGCTGAAACAGACCAAGCAGCTTATGGCTGCCCGCACGTCGGTCGCATGGATCGGCATGGTCGGAAGCGTATGGAGACACACAGTTGACAAACACGCCATTATCATCCGAGATGCCAGTGATCTCATTAGAGCTCAACTGGAATCATCCACCCCTGATCCCGAAACAATTCGATCCTGGCTGGAGATAATCGGGCGGAGGGCAAGCCAGATCATAGAAAAACCACTGACACCACCACTGACAGCCGAGGAAGGGGTGAGTTCCGTGGCAGTCAATAGCTTCCTACGCGAACGAAAGGACAGGATGTGGGCAAGCGACCCCTATAAATCGTGTCCGGTGGTGATGAACCTCGGTCTGCATGAGGATGCTACAATACGCGCCAGTGTCGAGTGGCTGCGCCGGGTGCTGGAGATTTTGATCGACAACGCTATCACCGCCATGGCTGATACGCCGCATGCATCCCTGACGATTGGCAGCCGCTCCGCCGGACGCTTTGCTGAGATTACCGTCGTAGACACAGGCCCCGGTATTCCAGCACCGGTCCAGGATGTGCTATTTGACCAGCCCATTGTGAAACCCAAGGGATCGACCGGGTTGGGGTTGGGTCTTGTGTTAGCCCAAATGATCGCACAGACATATGGCGGTCGCATACTCGTCGGAGCGACCGGCCCTCAAGGCACCACCATGGTTATTGCGTTTCCGCTTGAGTGACGACACCGTGAGGCAAATGATGAAGATACTTTTCGTCGACAACGATTCCGATTTCCTGAACACACGGGCGGCGTATCTGAAGGCGGCTGGCCACAACGTGTTGAAAGCCAGCAATCCCGCTGAGGCCGAGGCCTTGCTGCGCAACACGCATCTTCACCTGGCGCTGATCGATGTTCGGCTGATCGATGATGACGATCAGAGGGACACGTCCGGATTGGTCCTGGCTGAGAATCCCGAATTCCGGATGATACCAAAGATCATACTCACAGGTTATCCGCGCCTCGAAGGGGCACAGCGCGCCCTTGTGCCCGGCCCAGATGGCATTGCCCACACCGTGAACTATGTTCTGAAGGAAGCAGGTCCTGAGGCTATGGTTGATGCAGTAGAGACGGCAATCGCCACCTATGTCCGCGTCAATCCGGAATTGCGCCTGCACGCTGATGCCGGCGCCGGTCTGAGCCTCCCATACCTGGTCGACCAGGTGGTCAATGGCGCAGAGGTCTCAACGACCAATGCCCTGCCAAGTCTGGAGGATCAGGCGGACGAGATGAGAGATCTCCTGGGAAGCCTCTTTATCGAACAAACCCAGATCACACTACAGCGACGGTTCTGGCGCCGCAACGGTCGTGTGGCATTGGGAATCATCGCTTATGGCAAGAACGGGAAAGAACAGCAGTACATTGTCACCCTCGGACAACGGGCGCAGATCCAGGAAGAAGCCACCAGATACCTGGAACTGTCACCTCAAGCAGTGGGGTCAGGGGCCCAGGCCAATCCTCAGTGCGCGGAGACAACCCATTTCGCAGCGAATGCCTACGCACTGGTGGGTGGCCGGATCGAAGATTGCACGACCTTCGGCGCCTTCTACCGAGAGAACGGAGCCAGGCAGATCCAGGTCATTATCGAAGGTTTGGTCAAAACAACCCTGGCTCCGTGGCATGCCCAACAGCGCGTGATTGGGTCGAACGTGAGTCTGGTGCGGCTCCTCTGTGACTGCCTTTCCACCAGCGCAACCGATATTGTCCAGCAGTTGGAGGGACAAATTCGTGCATTGGGCCGGGAGACGCTTGAGCAAGGGCTGGGCGGATTCGACCTCCTGGACAGGGAGATGCGGGCGATCCTCCCCAAACGATCGCCAGAGGTCTATCCCAACCCCATCGCCTGTTTGAATGAGGGCGGCCCTGTCATCGATGACATCGCGGTTCAATACGGGACGACGATCACAGCGCTGACCGGAGAGACTATCTTGGTTGACGGCGAGAACCGGACCTGGATTACGGATTTCGCGGAGCTTGATTCCGGTCCTCTTCTGGGCGATTATGCTGCACTTGAAACCGCGGTCAAATACGGTCTCACGGACCTTGTCGAATGGAACGAACGCCTGGAGATGGAAAAGGCACTATTTGGGGTATCTCGTCTGAACGAACGCATCGACGCCGGTGCGATGCCGCAATCCCTGGAGAAGACCGTCGCTACCGTCCGTCGGATCAGGCAATTAGCCGCAACCGCGTGCGGGAACGACATTCGCCCCTACTACGCAGTGTTGTTTGCTCACACAGCCCGGTTGCTGTTGGGATACGAAAAAGAGGTGCGCCATACGCGACGCGAGCTCGCCACCCTCCTTCACGCCTGTCTGTCGCTGGGGCTGATTTGCCAACATCTACCGGCTGCCGGTCAGCGCGAAACCAGGATCGTTGAGCCGGGCATCCACATCGATGAGAGCGATCACAGCGTAAAGATCGATGACGCCTTTGTGGCGCTGACTCCCACCGAATACGCGCTCCTTCATTACTTGTGGCAGCACCCTGGTCAGCTCTGCTCCAGGTCTGCTCTGATCAAGGCAGTGTACGGCAAAGCCGGTGATGAAACAGATCATGGCCGCCTCAACATGCTCGTTACCCGCTTGCGCAATAAGATCGAAGTTGACCCCGAAAACCCCAGATTCCTCTTCACCAGACGGGGAGAAGGCTATCTGCTCTATCCCAAAGGAAAATAGCGAGTTCGCGCTTCGTTAGACAACTGAAAGTTCAGAAATCACAAGCATTGCCAGTTGTTAGACATGAAGCTGCAACGTGATCTGCGCGCGCGCGTTGTGTTAAGATTCGGAAAGTCATAGCCATCGACTCCGCCCCTAGAATGACCCATGGAAGCACCGAAACCCAGCAGCCTGAAAGTCACTTTCAGAGAGGGGAGTGTACCATGAACGTCACTCAAGTCCTTTCTTTCGGAGCCGGCGCGATATGCCTGGGCATCGCGCTAACTCTCCTGCTGATCACATCCCTGTCTGCGCGCTACAACAAACCTGACATCGTTGAGAGCTGCCTGGATGCCACCGTGGTGCTGCTGCCCTTAGCACTGGGGCTCTTTCTGATCGCGAAAGCCGTGATTGTCTGAATCTGACCAGTGACAGCCTGACAGGAGGGCTTATGGACACCGCATCAATAGTACGGCGTGCAGGTAGAATTCCCGCTGCTCTGGCATGCGCTTTCCTGTGCCTCGGGCTTGTCTCCTGCTATTCGGAGATCGAAGGAAGGGAGACGGGCACCGAGATTGTCTCTTCGACAAGGGAATCTCATGTGCTCTCCAACTGTGGGGGACCGGCAGCCCTGCGCATCATCAAGAGTCTTTCCAGGTCCTTCAGCCATGACGTGGTCGTCCAGGCGGGCGCAGATGCAGGCATCAACAGGAGCATCGTATCCGCGGGGGTGGCCCTCCAGTACGGCGTCCAGGAGGGTCAGTCTGAGGTCCGGACTATCGCTGTGGAGATGACTGCCCCGGAATTCAAGAAAGTGGTCTACGAGATCGAATGGCGGGAGATTTGGAAGCTGGGCATCCTGTACGCCCCAGCGCTCGGCAACCTGCAAGGTAGCTATCGTTATCGGGCTGACGTGGGCGTCGCAATACTCGGATCCAGAGAGGAACCATGTCCATGAGTGCAGAACCTGCTGGCTTGCGCAAAACGCAATCACCTCCGGCACTTGAGGCAGATGGCATCGGATTCGAAGTCGGCATTGCACACCATGCCATTCTTCACCCCTGTACCCTGGATATCCGGGCGGGTGAGTTGGTGGCCATCCTGGGGCCGAGCGGCGCGGGCAAGTCAACTCTCGCCCGCCTGCTTGCAGGACAAGCGCCGGCCAGTCGCGGCACAGTAGTACTGCGGGGCATACCGGTGAGCCGGACTCACGCGCCAGGCCGGCTCATCGCATATCTGCAGCAGGACGACATTCTGCCGCAGGACCTTCACGTAGAGGAAGCGTTGCAAACTACCGGGAAAATCCGCAACCCGGAAGAATCCTCTGGTACGACCAGCAAGCTGATCGGGAAACTCATGTCGCGCACTGGTGTCACCCATTGTCGCAAGATGCCGGTCGGCAGGGTCAGTGGTGGTGAGAGGAGGCGCATCAACATTTGTGCCGAACTGATGTCCGACCCCCTTTTCCTGGTTCTGGATGAACCCGACACCAGCCTGGACCCATACCATACGCGCCAGCTCATGAAACTGGCGCGCGGGATCGCGCACTCCGGTCGGGCCGTGATCATCGTCACCCATGATGTACAAAACCTGGAGCTGTTCAACAAGGTCGCCTTCCTGGCGGAGGGCTGCCTCGTCTACTATGGTTCACCCATGGGCCTTCCCAGCTGGTTTGGGGTTCAAACTACGAACGAGGTCTACAGGTTGTTTGAAGCCCCCGTCAGTGCCGCGGAACGATCCAGCCTGGCAGAGGATTGGTATCAACGCTGGCAAGTCCGCACGACGGGTCACTCAGGAACCGACGTGAGCGCGGGCAAGAAGCGCGACTCCGTATCTCCAGGCTTGAGATCCTGGGACCTGTCGTCTGTATCACCAAGGCAGGGTTGGCGCCAGTTCCTTGCCGTTCTTTGGAGGTCGCTGCTCACTCTTGCCCGAGACAAATTGTCCCTTGCGCTCTTCGTGATTCAACCCGTGATGGCGTCTGTGCTGATCTTGGCCCTGGCCGACGCCAATTCTCTCGTGATGCCGGTGCGCTTCGACATGGGCGCCAAACAGACACTCTTCACCCTCTGCGTGGTCGCAGCGCTGATCGGCCTGATCAACAGTCACCGCGAGATCGTTCGAGAGCGGACAATCGTGCGCCAGGAACAGCATGCCGGGCTTGGAGTTGGACCCTATATCCTGGCCAAACTGGTGTTCCTGTCGCTCGGTTGTCTTATCCAGATTGGCATCCTTGTGATGATCCTGAGCATCCGCGTGAAGATTCCGGACATTGATCTGCTCGGTTCCGCCCGGACCAGCATCATCGCGGGTTTAGTGTTGTGCGCACTGGCCAATGTGTCAATCGGGCTCCTGATTTCGACACTGGTAACCGCAGCACGGCAGGCAACGTACACGCTTGTTCCGATCCTGGTGGCTGAACTCTCGCTCGGCGGCCTGCTGTTCGAAGTCCAGGGAATCTTGGAAAGCACCGCTAAGCTCACGCCGGTCTACTGGGCTTATCGCTCCTTAGGAACGGCGATCGACGTGAACCACTTCAGTCCGGTGCTCAATAACCCGAACGCGATGTTCGAGTTTACGACAGCAAACCTCGGAACGACGTGGCTCGCGCTGATCGCAGTAACCGCAGCCTGCATCCTGGCCGCCGCACTGGTCCTATCGGCCCAACACAAGCTCCGAAGGCCACTCCATTTGTGGGTAGCATGCAGAAAGTAGTCGGACTGAGGAGTGACGTGCGAGGCTTACCATTGTAAGCACCAGCCAGGCACACCCTGGCACTAGCCGTCCGCCCACGAGATCATCCGGCAATTCAGCTAGGGTTCTGTCTTCTCGCCCAGGACCTTCCGTTGGTGCAGCAGAGCGACCAACTGCTCCAGCACAATTCCGTAGCGCGCGGCGATTCGATCCGCATAGCTCCGCCCCAGGGGAGGGCTCATGGTGATCCGGTAGCTGTAGGAGCCATCCCCGGTGGCATCGGCTTGCTCCTCCTGTCCTTCCTCATATGAGGCTACCATGCTCACTACCTGGCTGTCGCCGGGGGTGTCCATGTTCAGATCATCGATGGTGGCCGCCAGCTCGTGCAGGTGGGTGGTGAAGATGGCTCGCAAGCCGATTTGGCGTAGCGCCCGGACAATGTCCTGCGCCACGTACAGGCTTTCCCCCATATTGGTAGTGGAAAGCGAT
This sequence comes from uncultured Anaerolineales bacterium, assembly GCA_964387985.1. Lineage (GTDB taxonomy): Bacteria > Chloroflexota > Anaerolineae > CG2-30-64-16 > CG2-30-64-16 > JALOOB01. The sequence goes on from CAYLZG010000170.1 coordinate 7,780, forward strand.
TCGTTCAGGAGCACCAGGCTGTCACGAGTGACCTGTTCAAAGATAGCCCGAATGCGGCGGGCCTCATCGCCAAAGCGCCCAGTGCCTGACTCCAACCGCTCCTCCACCGGGTAGTGAGTGTAAATCCCGTCGACGGGGCTGACGCGAGCGCTCCTGCCCGGGACAAAAAGGCCGGCCTGCGCCATCACCTGGGCCTGGCCCACAGCCTGCATGTAAGTTGTCTTGCCGCCCTGGTTGGGGCCGGTCAGGATCACAATCCGGCCGCGCGATCCCAGAATCACATCGTTGGTCACCAGCTGTCCGGCCAGGATTTGCGCCGGCATGCGGCTGCTCAGGAGGAGCGCCAATTGGATGTTGTAGTTGTCCTCGATCTCACAAATCCGCTCTGCGCTGGAGGCTATCTCCGGCAGGCAGAAGGGCAGTCCCAACGATTCCATCTTCCCTGCAAGCTCCACTGCATGCACATAGAAAACGATCCCCGGGTGCAGGTCCTTCAGGAATTGGCTGTTCAAATGAACATAGCCTTCTAACTCGCGGGCAATGGGCTTGGCTGTCTTCTCCAGCACCCTGGACAGGTCCCGAAAGAGGGGAACCAGCATAGGTTCGGCCCGCCGGGATGGCCCGCTGAGGGGAGCGCCTCCGGCGATCATGTTGCTGCTTTCTGTGAGCATGGGCAGCGTATGCAGAGAGGCTATGCCCTTCTTCGCGGCCGCGCTCTTGCCCAGGAGACGATCCAGCAGGCTGCTCTCAGTAAACCGCTCTGAATCTACCGAAAGGAGC
>CAYLZG010000171.1:0-8390 GCA_964387985.1 uncultured Anaerolineales bacterium
CGCCTGCCCACCGACCGCCTGCCCACCGACCGCCTGCCCACCGACCGCCTGCCCATCAATGGGCAGGCTACAGAGCAACGCCCGCTAAAGCGGGCTGACACAGGGCAACCGGACTCAACAAGCCCCGTTTACGGGGCGTCGCTTCGTAGCCCGGACATTGATGTCCGGGCGGCCCCGCTAAAGCGGGCTGAACGGGCCGGTATAGGCAGCGTAAGCCCCCTTAAGGGGGCGTCGCTCCGTAGCCCGGCGTCTTTAGCGCCGGGCGGTGGTGGTGCAGCAGATGGGTCGCCGCTACACGAACAAAATCCTAACGTTCATAATGTCCGGGCGGTGGCCGCGACCCTGCTCGCGGTGCTGTTCGTGGCGATGGTCGCATCCCTCCTGCACTACTACGACGACCCGGCCTATTCCAAGTCACGCGGGTGGCGCCAGGTGGCTGCGGTGCTGGACCGGCATTCCCGCAGCGTGCCCGGAGACAAAACGCGCGTCGTTCAAACTTTCCCCAATCCCACCTTGTGGTACTATGTCACGAGCGACGTGGAGCAGTTCGTCCTGCCGCCCGCTGCGAACGACGAATCCGGTGCGCGCAGCCTGGTGAACCAATTCGCTGCACAGGGCGTCCAACGGGTGGTGGTTGCAGTCGAATCGACCGCAAACTGGGACAACAGCGAGATCGCGCCACGGACGCTCGGAGAAGTCTACAGCCTGATCGACGAGACGCCGGTCGGCGACTGGCGCGTGCAGGTTTACGAGCGGCAGCCATCCGAGCTGCCTGCGCCGGGCATCACCTTTGCAAACGGGTTGCACCTGGCCGGCTTCGCAGTTCCCAGCGGCCAGCTCTCGGCAGGCGACGTGGCGCCCGTCTATATGCAATGGCAGGGTGGGGGACCAGGAACGGTCCCCGTGGAGCAGGGGCTCAGCGGGAACGAAAAGATCACCCTGCAGGTGCTTGACGCTGCAAACAAGGTGGTTACGCAACTCGATCGACCCTTCGGCCAGGTGGATCTGGCGGCAGCGCCCGCGACGTACTTGCTCCATCTGCCGCGCAAGCTGCCCGGTGGATCCTATCGCCTGATCGCCGCGCTCTACGATCCCTCCATCGAGAGCTCGCCGCGACTCCTGACCCTTGACGGCCGGGATCACGTGGTGTTGGGGGAGCTGCAGGGAGATGGGACTGAGGATTGAAGATCGCCCTTCGAAAGGAACGCTTCGCGTGACGCGAATCCTGGATCGCTTCCAATCGGCCCTGTTCAGCCCCCAGGCGCGTACGGCTGTGCTGGCTCACGCGCTGCTGATCGGCGCGGGCGCCCTGGTCGCCGCGCTGCTGGTGGCTGCGGGCGGACCGCTCTACGGCTCGGCCGCGTTCCTCGTCCTGGTCTTCGGCGTGCTGATGCTGCGCGACATCCGCTGGGGCTTCCTCGCGGTGTTCGCTGTGATCGGGTTCCTGCCTTTCGCCACCCTGCCGTTCAAGATCGGTTTCACGCCGACCTTTCTCAACGTGGCCGTGCTGGCCGTGTACTTCGTCTGGATCATGCGCGTGGCCACGCGGCGCGACCGCGAGTTGTTGGCCTCCCCCATCGGCGCGGCCGTGCTCCTGTTCCTGCTCGTGGCGGTCTTCGCATTTGCCAATGGCCTCCGCTTCAGCCGGCCAACGATGACGACCATCCGCAATTTCGCGGAGCTGGTCCTGGCCATCGGGTTCTTCTTCATCCTGGTCAACACCCTGCGGACGCAGCGCGACACCGAGCTCGTGGCGCGGCTGATCATGCTCGCAGGCGCGGCAGGCGCGGCGATCGCGGTCGTGTTTTACGTTATCCCGGACACAACGACCATCCGCATCCTGAACGCGCTGGGTAGGTTCGGCTATCCGGGCGGCGCGGGCGCGTTGCGCTACATCGAGGATGACTCGGCGAACCCCATGCGCGCGATCGGGACGATGGTCGACCCGAACGTGTTGGGCGGGTTCCTCATCCTGATGATCGGCCTGACCGTGCCGCAACTGGTCAGCCCTGCACCGCTGTTCCGCCGCAGCCTGGTCGCGTCCTTCCTCGCGGTCGAGATGCTGGCGCTTTACCTCACCTACAGTCGCGGCTCCCTGGTCGGCCTGGCCGTGGGGCTGTTGGTGATCGGCGTGCTGCGGTATCGCAAGCTGCTGCCCCTGGCCCTGGTGGGCGGGCTGCTTCTCCTCCTCCTGCCGCAGACGCAGGCCTACGTCGCGCGCTTCATCGAAGGCATCCAGTTGCAGGACCGGGCCACGCTGATGCGGCTGGGCGAGTACAAGGACGCACTCGCGCTCATCAGGCGCTATCCCTGGTTCGGGGTCGGCTTTGCAGGCTCGCCCGACGCAGACCTGTACGTCGGCGTCTCCAACCTGTACCTGCTCATGGGCGAGATCATGGGCGTGTTGGGTGTGTTGGCGTTCCTCATCGTCATCACCGGCTACCTGGCAAACCTGTGGACCGCGTGGCGGCGGCTTTTGACGTGCCGGGCACTTCAACGATCCGAAGGATCGCAGTGCCCGGCACGTTTTGACGACACCCGCCAGGAGGCGCTGCTGTTGGGGCTGGCCGCCGCGATCACCGGCGCGCTGGCCGGCGGCATCTTCGACCACTACCTGTTCAACCTGGTCTATCCTCACATGAGCGTGCTGCTGTGGACCTACCTGGGCCTGGGGATGGCTGTCGTCGCACTCTCCAGACCCCAGTCCTCAGGAAATCTCTGAGAATTTTTGCCGGGCACTTTTTGTCAGGCCCCCACGCCCAGCGCGAAACCTCTCCCAACACGCAGTTGACGCCTAACTGGAATTGCACGGGTCGCAGCATTGTGGTATGCTGTTTTCTCCAGGCGATCTCGCCCGCCTGTCTTTTTCCTTAACGACGCTGGCAACCCACGGAGGTAATCACATGGAGTTCTCGAACGTCGATCTGAAGCGCTGTACGCTTGTCCGCCTGGGCGGGCGCATCGACGGCAGTGTGGCGCCTGAGCTCGGAACCCAGATGCGCAGCCTGACTGACACTGGCCATTTCAAGCTGGTGGTCAATATGAAGGACGTGACCTACACGTCCAGTGCGGCCTTGCGCGAGCTGATCAGCACATGGAAGACCTGCCGGCGCTGGAACCGGGGCGATATGCGGTTGGCTGAGGTCAATCCCAACATCAAGAAGGTTCTGGACCTGACGGGCCTGAGCAGCCAGTTCATGATTTTTGAGACCGAAGCGGAAGCGGTCGGCAGCTTCTAGGTCGATCGAGGCGAATGCCCAGGCTGGGAACCGGCGCGAACGGAGCTGGTTTCCAGCTTTTTTCTATCTCGCCATGGAGAACTCAGAGGACTCGGACTTTTCGATGATGTGTTGGGGAGGAATCGGGCTGTGACGGAAGGGTTTGTGCGGGAGATGAGCTGCAAAGGCGCAATGAGCGATGTGCCGGGCCTGCTGGAGTTCGTGGAGGCTGTGTGCGCGGAGGCAGAAATCGGCCCTGATACGTGTTTCGACCTGACCCTGGCGGTCGAAGAGGCGGCAAGCAATGTCATCGCCCACGGTTACAAGGGAGCCGGCGGGCCGCTCTCCGTGCGCCTGGAGGTCTCGGGACAAGATGTGACGATCGACCTGCGCGACCGGGCCAGGCCGTTCAAGCCGGGCAAGATCAATGCGCCGGACGCGAAAACGCCCCTCGAGAATCGCCCCGTCGGAGGGATGGGGCTGCTGCTGATGCACCGGTTGATGGACGAAGTCCGTTACGAAACCCTGCCCGACGGCAATCTTCTGACGATGGTGAAACGGGGAGTCAAGTGACCCAGGCCAGGGCCGCCGGCAGCACAGGCGCGGCCGGCCGGCGCACATCCCATAAAGGCCTTGCGCAACGTAAGGCCGAGCTCCACACGCTCGCGGAGATCGGCCGGTCGATCCTGCAGGCGCAGCTCGATCAGGATGCGCTGTGCCGGTTGATCTACACGCTGGCCGGCCGGATCGTGCCCACGGAGAGCTTCCAACTGGGGTTGTTCGAAGACGACCTCTACCACATCAAGGTTTGGGTGAAGGATGGCGAATTGCAGGCGCCTGCCACCTTCCCCCTATCGAAGGGCCAGGGCATCATCGGCTGGCTTCGCAGCGCACACCAGCCCCTCCTGGTGCACGACTTCCTGACAGAGATGGACGGCCTACCCGCCCGACCGACTTACATTAGCGACAACCCGCCGCGCTCGGGCATCTACCTGCCGCTGCTCGTCGGCGACACCGCGATCGGGGCTGTCTCCATCCAGAGCCCGAAATCCGGTGCATTCGATGAACGCGACCTGCGCCTGCTCACCATCCTCGCGAACCAATCCGCCTCCGCATTGAACAATGCGCGCCTGTATGAGCGCTCGGAGCGCCGCCTGAACGCGCTGATGGCCGTGTCAGAGGTCGGCCGGCGGCTCACCAGCATTCTCGACCTGGACCGGCTCCTGGGCGAGGTCGTCGAGTTGATCCACTCCCGCTTCGGCTACTACCACGTGCAGATCTTCCTGGTGGAGCACGACAGCGACCAGGCAGTGTTCAAGGCGTCGAGCGGGCACGGCCTGAACGAAAAGTGGCTGAAGGAAGAACGCACCATGCGTGTGGGCCAGGAGGGCATCATCGGCTGGGTCGCCCAGCACGGCGAGATGCTCGTGGCAAACGACGTGGCTGCCGAGCCGCGCTACATTCCCGATGATCCGCGGCTGCTGCCAGACACCCGCGCGGAGCTCGCCACGCCGCTGCTGGTCGAGGGCGAGGTGCTGGGCGTGCTGGACGTGCAGAGCACGGAGGCCGGCGCGTTCGGTCCCGACGATCTTTTCATCCTGGCCACGCTGGCCGACCAGGTGGCGGTGGCCGTGAACTCCGCCCGCGCCTACGAGGCACAGCGCGTCGAGGCTTGGGTCACCACGGTCATGCTCCAGGTGGCCGAGGCGACCAGCCAGGCCGAGACCATGGAGGATGTGCTCGACACCGCAGTGCGCGTCACTTCGATGCTGGCGGGCGTAGAGTCGACCACCATCTGGCTGTGGCACGAAGAGGCCGGGGCTTTCCATTACGGTGCATCGTTTGGGCTGCGAGAAGCTGCGACAGAGTCACGAACGGCGCCCGACGCGCAGGGATCCGGCGGGGATGAGGCCGCAGCAGCGGACGCAGCGGCGGACCTGGGCGACCGCCTGCGCTTCGTACCCGGGGAATGGCCCGCGCTGGACGAGTTGCGCGCGACGCGCGCCGCGGCGGTGCTGGCGCCACAAACGCAGGGGGACGACCTGCCCGAAGCGTTCGAGGAGGTCTGTTCGGGCGATCTGGTCGCGCTGCTGCCCATGCTCAACCAGGGCGAGGTCTTCGGGGTGCTGGCCGCAGGCTTCAGCCGGGAGCGCGTGGCTGACCTGGATGAACGGCGTCTGGCGATGCTGAAGGGAATTGCACACCAGATCGCGGCCGCGGTGGACAACAGCCGGCTGACGGCCATGCGCGAGGAGGAGGTCTGGACGTCGACCGTGCTGCTGCAGGTGGCCGAGGCGATCCGCAGGCTGCAGCCTATCGACGTCACGCTGGAGCAGGTGACGCGCATCGCACCCGCGCTGACCGGTGTCGACCGGTGCGTGGCGCTGCTCGCGGACAGCGAAGGCAATTTCCGCGCGCGCACGGTCCATGCGCTGCGGCCCGGCCTCGCGGAGGCGTACCGTGGCGCGGTCGTCAAGCCGGGCGAGTTGCCCCTGCTGGATGACGCGTGCCGGACCGGGCAGCCGCTGGTGATCGACGATGTGCAGGGAAATCCCCGCGTGCCCGAGGCCTGGCGCGAGCGGTTTGGCAGCCGGACGATCCTGGTGGTGCCGCTGCTGGTGGCCGACGAACCGATCGGCGCGCTGCTGGCCGACGATGTCGATCACGGCCATATGTTCAGCCCGCGCCGCGTGCGCATCCTGGTGGGCATCGCGAACCAGGCCGCGATCGCGATCGAGAACGCGAGGCTGCAGATCCAGGAGGCGGAACGGGCACGGCTGAGCCGCGAGCTCGAGCTGGCGCATGACATCCAGAAGACGCTGCTGCCCCAGGAAGTCCCGGCGCTTGAAGGGTATGAGCTGGCGTATCGCTGGCGGTCCGCGCGCGAGGTCGGCGGCGATTTCTTCGACTTCATCCGGCTTTCCCCTGAGCTACTGGGGCTGGTGATCGCAGATGTATCGGACAAGGGGATTCCGGCCGCGCTGTATATGATGTTCGCGCGCACGGTCATCCGCACGGTCGCGTTCAGCGGTCGCGATCCGGCCGAGGCGCTGGAGCGCGCCAACACGCTCATCCTCTCCGACAGCGCCTCCGACATGTTCATCACGGCCAACTACGGCGTGCTCGACATCAAAACACACCGGCTGGTCTACAGCAGCGCAGGCCATAACCTGGCGCTGCATGCACCTGCCGTCGGGGCGCAGCTCAACGATTTGACTGCGGGCGGCCTGGCGCTGGGAATCATCGACGACATCGAACTCGAACAGAAAACAGTTGACCTGGAGCCCGGAGATGTGGTTTTATTCTATACGGACGGCGCAATCGACACGCTGAATCCCGCAGGAGAGGAATTCGGCGACGAGCGGCTGGCCGAACTGCTGGCCCGGCACAAGGCAGAGCCTGCCGAGGCCATTGCTGCTGCGATCGACGCGGCGGTGCACACCTGGGCGGCGGGAGAGTCGCAGTACGATGACTTCACGTTGATCGTGATCAGGCGAAAGACACCTGAAGAAAAGGAGGCATTCGATGGCGAATCCGAAGATTCTGCGCAACCTGAAACGGTTGGGGCACGACACGTTTCTGTACGACGGGCGGCCGGTCATCTACATTGACCCGTGGAAGCTGCCCTCGGGCTGTCCTATCGCGGACCTGGTCCTCGTGACCCACGACCATTTCGACCACTGCTCGCCGGAGGACGTGGAGAGGATCAGCGGGAAAGAAACCGTGGTCATCGCGGATGCGGGCGCGGCCAGGAAGCTGAAGGGCGCCAAAGTCCTGCAGCCGGGCGAGTCGCTGACCGTAGGAGATGTGACGGTCTCCGCGGTGTCGGCGTACAACGTGAACAAGTTCCGCAGTCCCGGCGAACCGTTCCACCCGAAAGGCATGCAGGGCAACGGCTACATCATCAAGCTGGGCGAAGAAACGCTGTACCATGCGGGCGACACGGACTTCATCCCCGAGATGGCGCAGCTGGACGTCACGGTCGCGCTGCTGCCGGTATCGGGCACCTACGTGATGACGGCCGAGGAAGCGTTCGAGGCCGCAAAGACGATCCGCGCCGATATCTACGTGCCCATGCACTACGGGGATATCGTGGGCGGGAACGAGGATGTGGAGTCGTTCCGCTCGCTGTGCGAGGGGCAGGGACTGAAGGTGACAGTGGTATAAGAAGGGCTCAGCAAGTCAGGTGCCCGGCACTTTGAAAGTGCCGGGCACCTATTGTTTTGCCTTGCTGTGAATTTGAGCGCTCCGCGCGCCAACCTGCATGATATACTCAGTCAGGCATCCGGAGTGGAACTGCAGACGCCAGTTCACCTCTTAGAGGGATGCTGCGCCGTTTTCATGCAGGAGGCTCCCCATGATCTGTCGTACTCGTCCTCTGGTGTCCGCGTTCGTCGTCTTCCTCACGCTCGCGCTTGTCCTTGTCATGGCAAGCGCATCCATCGCACAAGAGGTTGGGCCCGCTTCGGCTCCCGAGCCGGTGCTGAACTCCGGGCTGTCGGAGCCGTCGGCAATTCCCTCGGGTGGGCCCGGGTCCTTTTCGCAAACCGCCCTGGTCTTTCATCCATACCCGAACCAGTCGACGCCCTTCAGTATCAGCGGCAGGACACTGTTCAATCCTGACACCTCTTCGCACTATTACCAGGCGCCGGTGTATCTGCCCAATGGGGCCACAATCACCCGGTTCGTCGTCTGGTATTCCGACAACAGCACCGCCAATCTCTGGGCCGCGCTTGCCCGAGGAGCGTTGGACGACTCGGCCGTCACTCAGATCGGGTATCTGGCGTCCACAGACGCAGCAACCGGCATCCGCTACCTGTCAGACACAACGATCATAACCCCCGTGGTGGATTTGGAAACGTACTATTATTGGGTAGAGGTTGGACTCCCGGCCAACTCCGCTGCTGGGATCCTTTCATTCCGGGTTGACTACGAGTTTCCCGGTTTTCTGCCTCTGGTCATTAAGTAGAGGCCATAAAAACAAAGTGCCCGGCACTGCGATCCTTCGGATCATTGAAGTGCCCGGCACTTGCTAAGTGCACCAGGTGCCCGGCACCTTCGAGGTGCCGGGCACCTATTGTTAACTGGTCTAGTACATGTCAGGGCTGGGACCCGGGGCCGCAGGCTTCTCTTTCTCCGGGATGTCGGAGATGAGGGCCTCGGTGGTCAGGA
>CAYLZG010000172.1:0-312 GCA_964387985.1 uncultured Anaerolineales bacterium
CCTCCAGCGGGAGCCCGATCGCACGTACGTAACGAAAGCCGCCGCTGATGTGGCGCACCGCCCTGGCGATGCGGTCAGCGATGCTAAGGTCCGTCGTCCGCAAATTTACATTGAAGGCGACCAGGGGAAAACGGGAGCCAGTGACCAACGCGCCGGATCTGGCATTGAAGACTGCTGGCCCCTCGTCCGGCGCCCACTGCGGCTGTGCCAGCTTGCCCGCAAGCGCCTCATACTCGCCCTTGCGAATGTCGGGCAGGCTCTTGCGCTCGGGCCTGGTTGCAGCATCCTCGTAGTAATAGACCGGAACCCCCA
>CAYLZG010000172.1:326-8368 GCA_964387985.1 uncultured Anaerolineales bacterium
GCTCGCCGGCGAAGCGTCCGAAACGCCGGCTGATCTCGACCGCTTCTGCGGTTTCAACGCCGCGCACGGGGATGAATGCCGCGACATCAACTGCCCCTTGTCGCGGGTGGCTGCCGTGATGTTGGCTCATGTCGATGAGCTCAAAGGCCTTCACGGCCAATCGCTTCGTCGCTTCGAGCACATCTTCCGGATCGCCAAGATAGGTGAACACGGAACGATTGTGATCGGGGTCGCTGGAGTAATCGATCAGCCGCACGCCCGGAACGGACCGCACCTGGGCAGCCACCGCCTCAACCAGCGCCAAATCGCGCCCCTCGCTGATGTTCGGTTCGCACAGAAGTACCTTGCGCATGGTTTATCCTTTCACCGGCCGAGTCATGCGGCATTCAGCGCATCTGCGCGGCCTCGAATCTCGCCGGCAATGGTCTCGTCCTTAACACCAGGCAGGTTGATATCGACGTTGGCCAGACAGCCCTGCAGCCCTGCACGCGCCAGGTAACCGGCACTCTGGAGGTCCGATAGGGCGCGCGGGTTCGACCTGCCCTCCAACTGAGCGGCAAGGGCCAGGACTGCTGCACAATGTTCGGCATTATGCAGGGGGACGCGGGTCGCATAGACGGTGGCCTCCTGAATTGCTGCACGCCGCGCCTCCTTCTCTGCCTCCGTGGCCTTCGGCAGCCGGAAGGCAGCCATGACAGCGTCGAAGGACCGCGCATCCTCCTCCGCGCCCGCCAACAGCGCCTCGCGCAGCTCGCCAGCCTCACGGGCGACGCGCTGGTAGAAAGCTTCCGGTTCCACGGCATTCGCGCCGACTGAGAGCCGCGCGACCATGGCCACCAATGCCGCGGCCATCGCACCGGCGACGGCAGATGCCGTGCCTCCACCGGTCGAGTTGTCGAGAGGGTCAAGAACGCGGTGGAACGCCGCCATTTGGCTCTCGGTGATGATGTCCATCGTATGAATCCTCCTGGAACAGTCAGTCTCTTGGGTCATCCTCGGCGTCGACGCAGACGGCGAGCGCGTAGTGGTGACGGTACAAGCCGCGATACCAGACCGCGGGCCGGTGAGGTGCGGTATAGGTCAGCCGTGAGATCACGACGGCAGGAGTATTTGGCGCGACCTGAAGCAGCGCGGCATCCGCCGCGTCCAGCATCTGCGCTTCGATCTCGACAACCGCGCGCAGAAGGGGAAGCTCCGAACGGCTGACGATGATGTCATGGATGGAAGCGCGGGTGAGGTCCTCATCGAGAAGGGCCGGGCACAGCGATTGCGGCAGAAATCGCTCGGAATAGCCTGCCACCCGATCCCCCGCCAGCCTGCGTCGTGCGATGTGTATCAGGGGTTCGCCCAGCGGCAGGGCAAGCCGCTCAGCGATGGCCATCGACGCAGGAATGACTTCCCTGGTGGTCACCTGGTAGGTGGTCGAGGCGTCGTCCTCCCTCCCCATGAAGTGGAAAGGCAACGCGTTCGGATGCCCCGAGTTGACGTACGACCCGCTGCCCTGCGCAGTGAAGATCAGACCTTCAGCCCCAAGCTGCTCAATCGCGCGACGTACGGTTCCCCGCGACAGTCCGTAGGTCTCCATCAGCTCGTCCTCGGTAGGCAGCCGCGCGCCCGGAGGCAGCTCACCCGCAAGGATGCGCGTGCGCAGGAGCTGGAGGAGTTGGCGATACTTTGGTAGTGCACCCGTAGATAGCTTCACCTACACATCCACAATCATATAGTCATCTATATAAATTTTACCACAAGCGCGCCGTGCCTGTCAAGAAGGAAAACGCGAAATTTAAGGTTGCCGGCGAGCAAATCTGCACCTGTATCGCGCAGCTACGCTTTCCGATCGTCTTCGCTTATAATGTGGCTTACGAAAAATCGACGCCTTAGCGCCAAATTGCACTTACCATCATTGTATCACGAGGGCGAAGCATGAGTGACGAACTAACCTTTGATATCCAGGCTGCACACCGCTATTTTTCCACGGAATGCTTCAATCGGGCCTGGGATCTCATCGAAAAAGAAGACCGCACCGTCGCAGAAGAGGAGGAGATGCTGAACCTCAGTCTTGCATCCCTCTGGCACTGGACCAAACGTCCCGACTGCACGGTCAAGGAACGCTCCTTAGGCTACTGGCAGGTTTCGCGCATCTACGCCATCACTGGCCGGCCCAAAAACGCCTCCTGGTATGCTGAGAAGTGCCTGGAGGTCACCGAGGACTCCGAGCTACCATCCTTCTACCTGGGCTATGCGTACGAAGCACTGGCGCGCGCAGCCATGGCCGACAGAGATCGCCGTGCCGCGCTGGAATATGTGGCCAGGGCGCGTGAGATCGCCCGGCAGGAAGAGAGCGAGGAGGACCGGCAGTCTCTGCTGGATGACCTGGCAACAATCGTGTAACTGAACCGCCGGCCACGCTCGCGGCTGCTTGAGCACATCGAAACCCTGCCCGAGCTGGCAGGCGGGTATGCGGGAGAAACTGCGGGCCGGGGGTACGAAGCCCGATCGACGGGGGCGCCTGAGACGCGTATGGCGGCAATCCTTTCAACCATTTCCCTGGTGTTCGGAGCACTGCACTTCGTGCAGCTGCGTTCGCCGCGCGGCGTGCCGTTTCTGGCGTTCCGCCTCCTGGCCGCTGCACTGGCGCCTTTCATGGCCCTGTGTGGACTGATCGGCGCCGTGCTCGGTCTGAAGCAACGCAATATCCTGGCTGGCGCGATGGGTGCGCTGGGCCTGATCGCTTCCACCCAGTATGTGGGACGCATCGCGGCTGTTGCGCCGCCTCAGAGACGTCCGGTAGCGCCTCCGCCGCGCGCCCGGCATCCAGTCCTCGATGTCCCGTTCGCCACGGTTCCCCTGCCTGCCTCAAATGGCCCGGGCAAGCGCGCGCTCTACTGCGACATCTGGCAGCCTCCACCGGACGCGAAGCCGTCCAGCGTGGCAATCCTGTATCTGCACGGCAGTTCCTGGTACCTGGGGGACAAGGGCATGTTGACGCGGCCCCTCTTCCGCGTCCTGACCGGTGCGGGGCATGTGGTGATGGATATTGCCTACCGTATGTGCCCCGAGACCGACATCACGGGCATGATCGGGGATGCGTTGCGGGCAGTGGCGTGGATGCGAGACCATGCGGTCGAATATGGCGTCGATCCGGAGCGCATCGTTCTGGCCGGAACATCGGCCGGCGGCCAAATCGCGATCCTGGCCGCGTATATGACGAATCGTACGGACGTGATCCCACCCGAGTTGGCCGGCCGCGACTTGTCCGTCTCCGGCGTCGTCGCCATCAGTGCACCACTGGACATGCGGGCAATCCTCCGGCACCATCCGTTCCTCATCGAGAGCGCGCATCCGGCGCCAGGAATGGCTTACGATCCGCTCACGGATGTGGATCCCCTGCCGCCTCCGCCGCCTGGGTCCGGCCGGCGCGAGCGCCGGCGTTGGCAGGAAATGCAGGCGCGTCGCATCACGGGACTGCTTCACGACCTGGTCGGCGGCGGCCCCGAGGATGCGGCTGAGAAGTATGACCTGGCTACAGCTGGCACGCACGTGCGTCCGGGGCTGCCGCCGACGCTCATCATTCAGGGTGAATACGACATGTTGGTCCCGGTTGAGCCTGCGCGTGCGCTGGTCCGGCAGCTGAGAGCGGCCCACGTGCCGGTGGATTATGTCGAGCTTCCACAGACCGATCACGGATTCGATCTGGCGCTGCCCCAGATATCCCCGCCGGCACACGTCGCCATCCAGGCCATCCTGCGCTTTCTCGAAGTCCACCAGCCCATACAACAGACGGAAGATTGAGACTCAGCGAGCCCCTTGCACGCGGGACGAACCTGCGGAAGGGTTACGCCTTCGAGCTTGAGAGTTGGTTGGGCGCCCATTGCCGGCCCGCTCCGGCATGGTCGTGCGGTGCACACCGCCCGGCCCATCATGGCCCAATGGCAAAGGGTGCACTGCCGGCACAGGAGCTGCGGATGCTCTCTGGTGCGTAACTGACGCGACAGATGCGCGTTCGGACGCGGCAGGTGCGCGCTTCGGCTGGGGACGCGGCGGGCGAGGTCCCCTCGCAAATTCATCAGCATTGGCGGGCCGCGCCCGGTAGTCAAAATCAGATAACGTCCGCCGTTCGAGACGCCCGCCGAGCAGCCGCTCGACCGCACGCACATCCGCGTCATCGTCGGGGGTCACCAGCGTATACGCCTCACCGGTGCGTTCGGCGCGACCCGTCCTGCCGATGCGATGCGTGTAGGCCTCAGGCGTATCAGGCATGTCGTAGTTGATGACATGAGAGATGCTGAGCACGTCGATCCCGCGTGCCGCGATGTCCGTCGCCACCATGATCTGGTATGCGCCCTCGCGGAAACCATCGAGCGCGGCCTGGCGCTTGTTCTGCGACAGATTCCCCTGCAAGGCGGTCGCACGAAAGCCTGCTGCAGCCAATTGCTCGGCAACCCGCTTCGCCCGGTGCTTCGTCCTGGTGAAGACCAACACCGATCCCTGACCCAGCGTAGGCAACAACGTCTTGAGGAGCGCAGTCTTCAGGTGCTGCGGCACAGGATACAGTGCGTGCGATACGGTTTCCGCCGGTGCGGCGTGGCCGATCTGTACGGTCAGCGGATTCGTCAGCACTTCGGCGGCCAATGATTTGATGTCGTCGGGCATGGTGGCTGAGAAGAGAAGCGTCTGGCGCCGTCCAGGCACTGCCCGGACGATGCGCCGCACATCGGGCAGAAAGCCCATGTCAAACATGCGGTCGGCCTCGTCCAGCACGAGCACTTCAACCCCGCTCAGATCCACGGTCCCTTGCCCCACGTGATCCAGCAGGCGACCGGGACAGGCCACGACGATCTCCACACCGTTGCGCAGAGCTTGCACCTGTTGGGTCATGCCCACGCCGCCATAAATGGCCACGCTGCGCAGTCCGGTCTGCCTGCCGAGGGCAACAAAGGATTGGTGGATCTGTTCTGCGAGTTCACGGGTCGGCGCGACGATCAGGGAACGTGGCCGGCGACGCGGCCCGCGCTCGAGACGCTGCAAGATCGGAAGTGCAAATGCGGCCGTCTTGCCTGTGCCGGTCTGTGCCAGGCCCATGACATCGCGTCCGGCCATGATGGGCGGGATTGCTTTTTCCTGAATGGGGGTCGGCTCTTGATAGCCGAGCTGAGTTACGCCCGCGGCAATGCGCGGACTGAGGTTAAAACCTGAAAATGTCACTGAAAGTCCTTCCTTGGCTTTGTTTGAGCCAAGTCGCACCCTCAGCCCATCCTTTACATTGGTAATATCGAATTATTATAACCTGGATGATCAAAAATCCCTAATCGAAGACGCAGCCTGGCGAAACTCACGGTACACTTCGGCCAGCGCAGCCGGTGAATAGTGTGCGTTGAGGCCGCTGGGGTTGGGAAGCACCCACACGTATGCCTCCCCCAGGCGCTCATCCTGGCGGCCCAGAGCCACGCCCGGACGACCAAACGCCGACCGGTACGCGCCGATTCCGAGCACGGCCACGACCCTCGGCTGGTAGACGACCACCTTGTCCGCCAGCGCGCGGCCGCCGGCGAGCAACTCCGCCTTGGTCAGCTCCGCTGCCGTGGCGGTTGCCCGCGCGACAAGGTTCGTGATTCCGTATCCAAGGGACAACAGTTCGCGCTCCTCCTCAGGTCGGAGGAGATGGGGCGTAAAGCCTGCTGCATAGAGCGCGGGCCAGAACCGGTTGCCGGGCCGCGCAAAGTGGTGGCCCGTGTAGCCCGAATAGAGTCCGGGGTTGATGCCGCAAAACAACACCTGCAAGTCCGGCGCGATCACGTCGGGCACCGTTTGGCCTTTCGCTGCCAGCAGCTCCGCAGGCGTCGGTGTGTGGTTGCCCACGCTGAGACTCCTCTCGTCAAGCGCAGATAAGATGTGCAGCCGCCCTTATACCTCAAGACGCCATAATCCGGCAATTTTCCCTCTTGTGTTACAGATGAAAATAGTGCTATGATTGTTCTGTCTTCGTGAACACGTAGGAGGGCTGAAATGCGCGAAATCGACTTCATCTTTGAGGGTGGCGGCGCCAAGGGCATGGTGTTTGTTGGCGCGCTGCAGGAGCTGGCCGGTGCGAACCGCTTCTCGCCGGGCCGTCTGCTTGGCACATCGGCCGGGGCCATCACGGCTACCCTGATGGCTGCAGGATACACGCCAGAGGAAATGCTCGGTCCGCTGGCGGAGAAGGAGCCGGATGGCAGGCCGGTGTTCGCGAGCTTCCTGGGCGAGCCGGCTTCATTCGATGAGGCATCCGTGGCTGCCAGCCAGATCCGGATGCTGCTGCGTGAGCTCAACCTCCCCCTGCTACCTGACACCACTGAAGAAAGCATCGATGACTGGATCGCGCGAAAACTGGCAGCCAGCACTCGGGGCAGGCACCTGTTCGCCTTCCTGGAACGGGGCGGCTGGTATGCCGCAGACGCATTCGTGGCATGGATGCGCAAGCGCCTGAACAGTGGGCAGCTCGGCGGCCAGCCGCGTGCTTTCGCAGACATGACGCTGGCCCAGTTCTTCCAGGCTACCGGGCGAGAACTGACACTGGTTGCCGCGGATACGACATGGCAGCGCATGCTGCTGCTCAACCACCGCACCGCGCCTGAGCTGCCGGTGGTGTACGCCGCACGCATGTCGATGAGCGTCCCGCTGCTATGGGAAGAGGTCGTCTGGAAATCAGAATGGGGACCCTATCACACGTGGGATGCTCAACAGGGCAGGCTGGTGTCGAATGAGATGACCGGCCACGAGATCGTGGACGGAGGGCTATTGTCGAACTTCCCGATCGCGCTGTTCATGGCTTCGCGGCCGGACGTATCGGCCGTGATGGGCGAGCCAAGGGCAAAGAACGTGCTTGGGTTGCTGATCGACGAGACGCTGCCTGTGCCAGACCGGCCCACGCGGCCATCTGCCGGCGGCGGCCTGGCGGCCTCGCTCGGCGGATTCGCTGTCGTCAGGCGGCTGCAGCAGCTTGCAAATACAGCCACCTGTGCTCATGACAACATGGCCAAGGCAGTCTTTGCCGCGAATGTCGTCCGGCTGCCGGCCGGCGGGTATGGCACAACCCAGTTCGATATGACCGATTCGGAGCGGGAGGCGCTCCTGAATGCCGGGCGCGGCGCGATGCGTGAGTTCCTGGCGACGCAGACCGTGCTGGAGGCAGCCGGGGAAGGCTTCGACTTCTCCGTGAGTGATGCAGCAAAGGCGGCGGCCAACGCCGCGGCAGGAACAATCCTGGGCCCGTGAGAAGACGGTCCACGGTCCCGAAGCCGGTGGCGGCGCCGCAGACCCGTCCTGCCCGGTCGTACGCAGGATGCATCTGCGGCGCTTGCATTTGCCATCTGGGGCGATTTTCGGGCGCGTGAGTGCTTCAGGCTATACTGCAGGCAAAGGAGACGCGCCGATGTTCGAACCCGACCACCGCCACATGCTCGACGTCCTCTCGAACCGCCGGCCTGCCAGGCTGCCCATCTACGAACATATCATCAGCCCCAAGATCATGGAGCAGATCCTGGACACCCCGTTCGCCGGTCTGGAGGGAGGAAACAGCCACGATCTCAAGGAGTTCTTTCGCCACTACTGCCGGTTCTGGCCCGGGATGACCTACGATACGGTCTCCTACGAGGTATGTATCACGGAGATCCTGCCGGGGCACGGCGCCATCATGGGTGGCAAAGGTCCGATTCAGAATCGCGCGGATTTCGACGCGTATCCTTGGGACGAGTTGCCCGCTCGCTACTGGGCGTATGCCGGACCCAAATTCGATGCGCTCGTGCGCCAGATGCCGCGCGGAATCAAGGCGCTCGGCGGAGTGGGCAACGGGGTGTTCGAAATCAGCGAGGACCTGGTAGGCTTCGAGTCGCTGGCATATCTGCGTGTGGATGATCCCGTGACCTATGCGGCGCTATACCGCCGCATAGGCGATTTGATGGTGGCTATCTGGAGCGAGTTCTTGCCTCGCTATGGAGACACCTTTGCGATCTGTCGCTTCGGTGATGACCTGGGATTCAAGACCAGCACCCTCATTTCACCTG
>CAYLZG010000173.1:0-8285 GCA_964387985.1 uncultured Anaerolineales bacterium
CCACCTTGCCCTGGCGGTGCAGCACCCACATGCGCTCGTCGAGCTTGCGCGCGAGCAGCATGACCTCATACATGGCGAGCTGCTGCTCGGCCGTGAGGGATGCTACGTGGCTGCGGGTAACAAATTGCTGAGCTGTGATTGCAGGCATGAGACGTCCTCCACTGTGCAGCTTAAGCTATGGAATGCAGGGCGTCTGTAACTCGCTTTGCTGTTCCGGTGGAAACCGGAGCGGCGCACTGTTCCGGCATGTGGGGGATTAACCCCTGACCCGGCTTACCCTTCATGATGCCCAGGGGTGGGTCGAAAGGTGGGAGATCGGGGGTTCGGCCTGCTCTGGCACCCTGGCATCTGCGCTGTGCGAGATACTAGGGGGATCAGCCCCAGGTGCTATCGATGTAGAGCCGAAACATCAGGCTGCCCGCCTGCGCGCGAGGAACGCCTGCTCTGCCTGGTCGTCTTCCGCCTCGACCGCAAAGTTGGGCCACCTACTCGCGATTCCCATGAGAATCGGCGAGTCTGGACACTGTCGATCACGTGATTGGCACAGCGGTCAACTGGGTCCACCCCTCGGCGCTGAAGAAGGGCATCGCCGCGCCTTCGGGATGATCGAGGTCTGCGGTCAGGACTGCTACACCGGTGTCGCCCTTGTACAGGCTGTGAGCCGGCATGTGGGGTGCTGCTGGGGCGCCCGCCGCGCGTTGGGTCAACTGTAGGGCACGCTGAAGCCACTCGCGCTGGCCAGTGAGCTGGTACAGGCTCAGCAGCGCATACGCGCGACCGGCCAGGCCACAGCACAAGTCCTTTACACCCGGCGCGTCCTCCCACGCATTCCAGGCCGCCATCTCTGCCAGTCGGAGGAATCTCTCGTCTCCATACACCTGATGGGCTAACACCCACAAGAAGGTATGGCCGGCGCTGCCATTGCACCAGCCAGCCATATACTGAAATGGCACCCCAGGCGGCGGCCGCTCCAGCGACCACTTCCAACGGGCCCCCCGGCCCACTGGTTCAGAGAGCGCGGCCAATTGCTCCAGCCGCTCGCCAAGCGCTGCCGGGGACTCTTCGCCCGCCGACCGGCACCAACGCAGCGTGGCGTACAAAAAGCCCGCCCAGCCGTGAGCCATGCCCAGCGTCGGCAGCGCCGTGCACTCGCCGATCGCCGGCTGCACGTCCAGCTCTTGCCAGATTCCACGCAGCACCTTCCCCCCGTGATCCTTAAGCAGCCCGAGTTTGACGCGTGGCTCGCCTGCCGCTGCATCCAGCAACAGTGAGCCGGCGATCAAGATGCCGGAGCGCCCCAACGTCAGGTCCAGGTTCTCACAGGGCAACTGCCACGCCTCCACGGCAGCCTCTATGGCCGCCTGCTGGCCCAGGGCGTCGCCCATCGCATGGCTGATGAGCGCCTGCACGCAGTACAGGCCGCTAAGCGTGTGATAGGGCGAGATGCGCCCCAGGGATTCAGGCGTGGCCTCAAGCTCGACGTTCTCGAATGCGTCGTCGGCGGTGCTGTCACGCAGCGCCTTGGTGAGCCACATCTCGGCCAGCGACAACATGCGGGGCGACTCCTGGATGCTGGCGAGACGATAGAGCGCATAAGCAATCCCGGCAGCGCCACCATTGATGGAGCACTTGGGCGCCACCGGCAGACCGGAGACGAACCACTCACCCGCAGGCGCAACGCGCTGCAACACGTCCGCCAACACCCGCTGTGCCGCGCGCGGACTCTGTCGTGGGGGCGCGCCAGCGGAGACGCCGCTGGCAGCGGTGTCCCGCCCAACCGCGTGCAGCGCCTCGGCGAACGCAGCCATGGAAGGAAAGCGGTCCTCGGGCCGTTTGCTGAGCGCGCGCCGCAGTATCGCCTCAACCTCAGGACACGCTTGCGCACCTACCTGCTCGAAGGTCAGGGGTGGGTCCTCCACGATCTGTCGCATCAGCGCAGATCTTTCGAGCGCGAACTCCTGATGCTGGGAGCCCGTGAAAACCTGGTACAGCAACGCAGCCACTGAATACTGCTCGCCAGCCTTGCTGCATGGGGGTGAGGGGCGGCAATCCAAGGCCGCCTGGGCGAATTCCGGCTCGAAGAAAAACCCCACCCCACCCCGACCAGCAGGCGGCAGGACGTTGTCGGCGTCCGCCCGGCGGGAAAAACCGTAATCGATGATCCACACCTCACCCCTGGCGCCCACCAGCAGGTTGCGGGGATGCACGTCTCCATGGAGGATACGCTGGCTGTGCAGGTGCGCATACGCGTCGAGCACCGAGCAGCCAAGGGCCAGAAGACCCTCCCTGCCGGATTCCCTGTCGTCCTGGCGCAACTCCTCTGCTGCTTGCAGCAACTCCACTCCGGGGCACCAGCCGATGAGCAGATACGGCCGGTTGTCTATCGTGCCCGAACTCAAGAGCGCGGGGTTAACCCGGCCATCCAACGCGGCCAGGGTGCTCTTCTCTTGGGCGTGCAATAACTGTGCCATGGGGCTTGCATTAGGTCGGAGCACCTTCATTACAGCGATCCCGCAGTCGGGGGCTTTCACCTGATAGAGCTCAGCATCTTCCAGTACCTGCAGGCAGCGCACCACTTCATAACCGGCAACCGACGATCCTTCCTCGAGGATCTGGGCGACCGGCGCAGCCTTCTCGGAACCAGCGGGGACCAAAAGTCCAAACCGAGCCAGCTGACTCAGGAGCGGATAAGCCTCTTCCAGGGTCTCTTGTGGATTGGTGCCAGACCTGCTGCTGTGACGGATGATCGCCTCCACAATGGTGCTTGGCTTGCGGAACTCCTCCACAAGCCGCGCCGCATCGGCGTTGAGGATCTTGGATGTCGTCCGTGAGAGCGGGCGACTTATCGCAAAGTCCTCGTCATCGCATTTGAGCTGGGTTCTGATCTCGGCCGGAAGCTCAGACACAGGCACAATCACGACGTCCGGGTGCAGGATCAGGGGATCGGTCACGGCCACGCTATTCCTCGCCAGCCAGGTATCGTTTCCAGATGGATATGCTGGGCGTCCAGGTATCCGGGTCCACGCCCTCCAATCGCAGTCGCTCCAACGCGAACTGCCAGGGCTCCACCCCGGGCGTCCGGCACCCCTGTCCAAACACCAACCAGCGTGCCAGTCGCTGGACCAACCAGAGGCGCCAGCTCTCCCGCTCGTCACTCAGCTGATCCTGCGCGGCGAGCGGCGGATCCATGCCCCATGACATCAGTCCATCCGG
This sequence comes from uncultured Anaerolineales bacterium, assembly GCA_964387985.1. GTDB lineage: Bacteria > Chloroflexota > Anaerolineae > CG2-30-64-16 > CG2-30-64-16 > JALOOB01. Next base: position 3,214 of record CAYLZG010000173.1, read on the forward strand.
GCTGCTTTCGGCGGTGAAGGGGACGCCATGGGCCGGGCAGCCGTCCAGCGCTGCCCGAAGCAGCTCAGTGCCTTCTGCCAGTGCCTCCCGCGCATCAAAGTAGAGGACTATCTTGTCGGGCCGCAGCAGTCCGGAGGCATCCTTGCCGGCCTTGAAGGCGAGCGCCGGCAGACTGGCCGAGACGCTCCCCAGTGCGTCGAATGCATCTCCCACCGCGCTGCAGGCAGGGCTCAGGTAAAGCTTATAGCCTATTTCGCTCGCTCCTCTACTGTGTTTGCGGCGGGAGCGCCAGGCCGACCATGGGCCCCGCCCACCCGAGCCAGAATCCCTATACCAGAAACGGTCCAGCCGCGCTTGATTTCGTCCACCGGAATCAATACCGAGGTACCTCTCTACGGCGACGGACGTAGGCCACAGCCGCTGCCATCGGGGAGTCAGAGGCATTTGATTGTAGGCATACAACCGTGGCGCCAGGAAGCGCGCGTCGGGCGCCGCGAGGGCTTGAGCATACTGCAGCGCTTCTCTCGATAGCTGAGCGATCCGCCCACCAACTCCAGGGGCCGGTCTGTCGACCAGCAGCAGGCGCAGTGCCTGCGCCCCTGAGCAGAACTCACCCTTGCTCTCGATCTCGAGGATGCCATCCATTACCAGTTCGGCAACAGTCCGGCCGGTATCCGCGCCAAAGCGCGCCCGCACGTAGCCGGGAAGCCGGCCGGGTTCGCGCAGCGTAAGGAAAAGCAGCGCCGCATCCTGGCATACCGACTTGGCGACCAGGTCCGACCCGGCAGCCGGCCGCAGGATCCCATACAAGTCCGGATCCTCCCTCAGCTTGCTGAGGGATTGCTGCTGCTCAGCCGGCAGCCGGTCAAACAAAACCAGGTCATAAGCAGGATTGGCCCGAAAGGTGGCTGTTTCCGCCAGGCTTGGATCGACGCTCTGGGTCATCGGTGTCTCTCCATGGATGCCGCGTGGCCAGCACTCAGGTTCTGATGGGCCTGTCCAATTCCACTTCACGGCATTGTGGATTTCCGCTAACCGCCCAGCTCTCTCTTGCGCGCGGCCAACGCAGCCGCTGCTGCCTTCATCTGTTCCTCAAGGGCCTTCACTTCGTCCAACGTCTGGGGCTGCATTTGTCTTGCCAGCACCTCTTGGTGCTTTTCGAGCTTCTCCAGCGTGGTCCTCAACTGCACCTTGAGTCCTTCCAACTCACGGGGATCGTCCCATTCATCGAAGATGTGCTCCAAGTCAAGGATAGATCCGCCTGGGCATACCTGCTGCTCCACTTCATACCAGATGGTCGTTCGGATCGGACGGCACCAAGTGATCATGGGGTGGTGGCAACTATGCCACCAGCACGGGGTGTGCCACAACCAACACACCGTGCGTGGTGGGCAGAATAGTTTCGCCTTCTCAATTCCCGAGACATCGAGGACTACATCAGCGAGTTTGTAGCGTGGCATGCGAGTCTCCTTTCTTGCTCATTCATGGAGCGCCCTAGCCACTCTCTTCGACTCCCTCACCCGGGCTCCATCAGAACCTGAGTGCTGGCCGCGAGGACACGAAAGTCCCCCCACTACCCTCTGAGCGCGCGGCACACGCCACCAGGGGTTCAGCCAAGGCCTTGACGGTAGGCAGGTTCTTGATAGGCGATTATGTGCTTCAGTGTACGGTGATGGTGGTCGCCCGACTCAACTGCCGCCAGGGTCACTCGCACCGGTCGCTCAATGGCTGCAGAACTTGTTTTACTGCAGCCCACATCCGTACACCGAATCCCATGACACCCGGTGAAGCGATGCAAGATGATGGGTTTTCAGGGGTTGCTTACGAACGGGGATTTGACCCCCAAATTGCTGATCCAGCTTTCGGCTGCTCCCTTAATCCGCCAAGAAGTAAAGCGCTTAGGGAAAGACAAATGCCAGTCAAAAGATACACCCAAAACCCTCGAATGTCAAGGCAAATATAAGTGTCGAATACTTCTTTCTACGGAGACTCACGGTGCAAAGGACACAAAAGCACCCCATCCCTCTTTGGAGGGGGTGCAGTCTACCATCCGATCGGGAACAGCCTGCGATAATGCGATACTCACCCGCTCCGACTTCATGCACTGGACCGGTCAGATTTTGCCCATTCATCGTCACTGTGCGCGCTGTGCATGAGGGCAGATGAATGGTCGCTTTTGTGTTTGGCGGTACGACGGCAGTCCATTCTGACCTGTGCCCGTTCACCTTCCAGTCCGAGACGACCTCGCCGTGAAGCGTTTGCAGCCTTCCACAGGACGCGGTCAACCCGCCACCGGGCTGGGGTCGCAGGATGACGCGCTTGTAGCTGGGCGCAAGGGGATCGATCTCGATGCCGGTCACCGTTTTATATAATCACACGCCGATCGCACCGTAGGCATAGTGGTTGAATGAGTTCATCTGCGCCGACGAAGCCGATTGACAGAGGCATCTCGCGTTTCTCCATACCGTTTGCCCGAGCCTTCCATCACGGCGACCTGGACTTCAAGGAGGCCGAACTGGAGGAGATCCTGGCCTTGCTGCGCACCGCGCCAGGCATCGTCGTGATCTACCTGGATCACCCTGCGGTAATGCCTGAGATCAGCGAGGCCAGCCGGGTCCTGCTCGCAGACTTCGGTGCGAGCGATGCTGCGGTGCTGGATGTGATCTTCGGGCGAGCCAATCCCCAGGGCAGGCTCCCCTTCGAGCTGCCCTCGCCGATGGCGGCCGTACGGGCCCAGAAGGCCGATGTACCGCACGATTCGGCGGCGCCACTGTACCCGTATCGGTTTGGGCTGTAGATCGTTTCGAAGCACGGAGGCCGCTCAGAGCGACTGGCCCTGAGCGGCCTCCGTGCTCAAGCGTATGATGGGCACCCAGTGCAGACGGCGCGAGCGCCGTCTGCAAACGCTCAGGTTTCGGCCTGTTCGCGCGGGCGCATGATGAGATTATCGGCAACGATCTCCGCGATGTCACGAATCTGCACCTGCTCGACGTCCATTGCGCCGCGCGCATCCTCGAGCATGATCATGCAGAATGGACAGGCGACCGCGACTTCCTCCTGGCCGGTTTCGAGGATCTGGTTCATGCGGTTGTAGTTGATCCGCACCTTGCCCTCGTCCTCCATCCAGACCCTCGCACCGCCACCGCCGCAACACATCGCCATATCCCGGGAGCGCGCCATCTCGACCAGGGACTTGCCACCAGCGGTCGCCACCTCGCGCCCCGCGTCGTACATGTCGTTGTAGCGTCCCAGATAACACGGATCGTGGTAGGTCAACGATCCACCGCCGGCCTCCCGGCGCAAGCGGATGCTACCGTCTGCCAACATCTGGCGGATGAACTCCGTGTGGTGCACCACATTGTATTTTCCGCCCAACTGCGGGTACTCGTTGAGCAGTACGTTATAGCAATGGGGGCACTGCGTGACGATGGTCTTGAACTTGTACTGATTCAAGGTTTCGATGTTCTGCCCGGCCAGCTGCTGGAACAGGTACTCGTTGCCCGCGCGGCGTGCCTGGTCGCCGTTGCAGGTCTCCTCCTCTCCCAGGATGGCATAATTAACGCCTGCTTCGTGCAGGATCGTCGCCATCGCCCGGCTGACCTTCTGGTTACGCGGATCATAGGATCCCGCACAGCCGACCCACCAAAGCACATCCGCCTCACCGGTGTCAGCCATGATGGGCACTTCGAAGTCGAGAGCCTCCGTCCATGCAGCACGCTTGCGCTTAGGCTGCTTCCACGGATTTCCAGAACGTTCGATGTTGGTCAACGTGGTTCCCAGGCTGAACGGAAGGTCACCTTCCATGAGGGTGAGGTAGCGGCGCATATCAACGATTGCATCGACGTGCTCGATGAGAACCGGGCACTCGTACACGCAGTGGAAGCAGGTCGTGCATGCCCACAGGGTCTCATGCTTGATGACGTCCCCCACCATCCTGCGGCCGTTGCTCTTCTCACCACCATCACCGTTCGAGGACGCGCCAGCCGCAGGCTGTGTGCCACCATCGCCGGCTGCCAATCGCTGCGCGGGCGGTAACGCTCGCAGCTCCGGGCTGACCTCGGTCATGAAGTTGCGCAGATCCAGGATCACGCACTTGGGGTTCAATGGCTCCTGAGCGGCGTATGCAGGACATACATCCTGGCAGCGCCCGCACTCAGTACATGCATCGAAGTTCACCAGGCGTGGCTGCGGGAAATCCGTAAGCCTGGCCGCACCGAGCTGCTCCGCCTCCTCCAGATCCTTGACCGGCCACAGCGCACCCTTATTGCGGAACGGTGCAACGAAGATATTGGCCGGAGAACTGAAGATGTGGAAGAGGTTAGTGAAAGGCAAGACTGAGAAGAATACCCCGACAGCTGCAAAGTGAATCGTCCACACGATCTGGTGCGCGAGGCGGAGGCCCTGTTCGTTGCCGCCGCGGAAGAGGAAACTCAGCGGATAGGCGACCACTTGCGCAGGACCCCAGGCAGGATTCAGCACTGCGAGCCGCAGTGCGCCTATGAAGAGGCCGGTCAGGATGATGAAACCGAGCAGAGGGAGGGTAAAATTGAAACGCCAATCGATGTTCAGCCGAGCAGGCCGGACTACATAACGCCGCCAGGCAGCCATGCCGAGACCGATCAACACCCCCAGCGCGGCAAGGTCAAGCACGACCTTGTAGACGACGTAGAAATTGCCGTAAAGCAGCTTGGACTTGAAGATCAGCTCGAAAATGTCGGTGTCCGTCGTCCCCAGGACAGTGCCGATGAAGAGCAGCACCATGCCCCAGAAGATGCCGAAATGGAACACACCCGGATAACGTTGGCGCATAACCTTCGTCTGGGCGATGCCATACTTGATGGTCCTATTCAATCGCTCGAGCGGGCGGTCCAGACCAAATTCCGCCTGGCCGCGACGCCACAACTGAACGCGGCGAACGATGCCCCAGATCATCACAGTCAGGGCAATTCCCATGATGGCGAAGAAGACGACACGGAGGGGAACGGGGATGTTCCACCAGCTCAAGCGGCAAGGCACGTCGGGAGGACAGAACGATGCGTGGTCCATTTCCTCTGCTCCTTTGCGAGAGACTT
>CAYLZG010000174.1:0-8141 GCA_964387985.1 uncultured Anaerolineales bacterium
CCTTCCAGGACGATGCGGATCATGCCGATGTTGGTCCAGCGCTCGTCCACCTCATTCACGAATTCAGGCTCTACGATGTGTTTGCGCACCTGGTAGCCGACCTGCACCGGGTTCGGCACGGCCACGAATACGAGCTTGTTGCTGACGCGCACCAGCTCAGACAGGAACAAACCCGGGTTGTTCAGCCGCCAGATGGCGGCCCAGTTCCACGCAAACTCGAATTCATTGTCGGGAAAGGGTAGCCGGGGCCAGTCTTTCACAAGCCCAAATCTTGCGGGCAGTCCCAATTCGCCCCAGATACGCTGCACTCCTGCGAGCCGCTCGGCGTCGTCGTCGACCAGTGTGACCGGCGTCTTGATCCGGGCAAGGGCCACGCTGTTGATCCCGCTGACGCCCGCCATGCCAAACAGAGGCGCCTCGATCACGTTGGCGAAGCCATAACGGCCCTTGATCCTCAAGAGGAAGTCGTTCAACACAAACCGCTCATACACCAGGCCCAGGCCTTCGTTGTAGTCGGTGAGGTATTTTTTCCAGTCAGGTTCAGTCATGGTGATACTCTCCGAGAGGCCAGTCTATCATAGGGCTGCCGAGATGCGCTAAAGGTCGCTTTGCGGCTCGCCCGAGACACATTAGAATGGAGCAATGAAGAACGAATCCATGACCGGACACGATGTTCTCATTACCGGGGTCAATGGCTTCATTGCCAGCCATCTGGCAGAGCATCTTGTGCAGATGAATGTGAGCGTGCGCGGCGTCGCCCGGCGTCCCGCCGCAGCAGTCTGGCTTGCAGAGCAGGGCATCGAGGTCACGCCCACCCATCTGTCTGATCGCGACGCACTCCGCCGCGCGATGGACGGCTGCCGCCGTGTCGTTCACGCTGCAGCCTGGACCGGAGGAGCCGAGTTGCCGCCGGAGGTCGGATACCAGGTCAATGTGGACGGCACTGCCAACGTGCTGGCTGCAGCCCGCGCATCCGGCGTCGAACGGTTCATCTACATCAGCAGTGTGGCCGTATACGGATCGAACCGCGCGCCGCTGATCGCGCGTCGGCCAGGCCTACCCTGACAGCAAGATCGTCGCGGAATCTCTCGTACGTGAATCCGGTTTGCCTTTTGTCATCATCCGACCTGCCTCCACCTACGGTCCGCGGGGCACAGCCTGGACGGTCGGGCCCATCGAACAGATCAAGGCAGGCCGGTTGGTGCTCCTCGGGCAAGATCGGGGCCTGGTCACGCCCGGGTATATCGAAAACGTGGTCGACGGGTTGATCCTCGCACTCAACCATGACAATGCGCCCGGTGAGACCTTCAACATGTGCGATGACCAGGCAGTCACCTATCGCACTTTCTATCTCGCGTACGCCAGAATGTTCGGCATCGACACCCTCCCCACATTGCCCGGCATCGTGGCAATCCTTGCCCGCTTCGGACCGGTGAATCTGCTTCGCCGCCTGGCGCGGCGGCCCACCGCAGGCGCCTGGTCGCGCCACTTCCGGTTCAATCCGTCACAATTCAGCGTTGCCAAGGCCAGGCGCGTGCTCGGCTACGATCCAAAAATCGGCTTCGAAGAAGGCATGCGCCGGACTGAAGCGTGGTTGCGCGCATCCGGCCACATTCCGTAAAGCGCGGGGTTTGTTGCCCCGTGCTGCGCTTTGGGCTATACTGATTTATATGCGCATTTACTTAGAAACCCTGGGCTGCCGGCTCAATTACGCTGAAATGGCCACCCTGGGACGCCAGTTGGCCGCGGCTGGTCACCAGTTAGCCTCATCTGCCGATGAGGCGGACCTCTGCGTGCTGAATAGCTGTGCGGTCACGGGCCAGGCTGCCCGGCAGAGTCGCCAGGCAGCTCGCCAGATGGCGCGCACCAATCCGGCGGCCAAGCTGATCATCACGGGATGCTATGCCACGCTCGATCGACCTGCTGTTGCGTCGCTGCCGAATGTAACCCGGGTGGTGAGCAACTCCGGCAAAGACGCACTGCTCTCGGTGATCCAGGCGGCCGTTGACGATGATATCCCCTCAGGCCAGCCAGCAGGTGCGGCAGGCGCTGTCGCGACCTCGCCCGACCCCCGACGTACGCGCGCGTTTGTTAAGGTCCAGGATGGCTGTCGCAATCATTGCACATTTTGCATCGTGACGGTGGCGCGCGGCGACGAGCAGAGCCGGCGAATCTCCGATATCGTGGCAGAGGTCAGGGAGCTTTGCTCCGAGGGCTGCCAGGAGGCAGTGCTGACCGGCGTTCACCTGGGCGGTTATGGATCTGACCTGGGGGCTGCTCTGTCTGACGTCGTTCACGCAGTGCTCCAGGACACGGATATCGCACGTCTGCGCCTGTCATCGCTCGAACCGTTCGACCTGAACCCAAGCTTCTTCGATCTGTGGTCCAATGCTCGCGGGAGGCTGATGCCACACCTGCACCTGCCGGCCCAGTCCGGCAGTGACGCAGTGTTGAAGCGGATGGCGCGCCGCAATCGCGTCACGGATTTCGAAGAGCTAGTCGCTGCCGCTCGATCGCGAATTCCGGGACTGACCATCACGACTGACCTGATCGCCGGCTTCCCCGGGGAGACCGCAGCCGACTTCGAGCAAACAGTTGCCTTTGCACAGCGCATCGGGTTTGCGCACATGCATGTTTTCCCTTACTCGGCCCGCGAAGGAACCGCGGCCGCCCGGTTCACAGATCAGGTGCCCGAGATCGAACGCAAGCGCCGCGTTCGCATCCTGACGGAGCTGGACAGGACAAACGGCGCTTCAGTGCGTGCATCCTACGTCGGCCAGAAGCGTCCTGTCCTGTGGGAGCACGAACAGGCATCTCCAACGCCTGGCTCAGGACGCACTTGGACCGGTCTTACGGATAACTACCTGCGCGTGCGAGCGATCGCACCGGCAGATCGAGACCTGCACAACAGGATCACTGAAGTTCATCTGACAGGTCTCACCGGAGATGACCTGGCGGGAGAAGTCTGAAGGAGAAGTCATCTATGACCCTCGAAGAGCGCCTGGACGCTGATCTTAAAAATGCCATTCGTAGCGGCGACTCTGTACGCAAGCTCGCGATCCGGGCTGTGAAGACGGCGCTGACCGAAGCAAAAGTTACCGGCACTGAGCAGCGCTCGCTGACCGACGACGATGTGCTCCGTCTCATCCGGCGACAGGTCAAACAGCGTCGCGACAGTATTGCCGAATTCACCAGGGGCGGTCGCACCGACCTGATCGGCCAGGAGGAGGCCGAAATCGCGATCCTCGAGCAGTATCTGCCTGCGCAGCTCGGCGAGGCTGAAATCCGGGCGCGAGCACAAGCCGTCATTACGGAACTAGGGGCAATGGATCAAAAAGCCATGGGGCCGGTCATGAAACGATTGACGGCTGATCTGCAGGGCCAGGCTGACGGCGCGCTGGTCAGTCGCGTAGTGCGCGAACTGTTGTCTCCACGGTAAGGGACACTGACAGCAGCCATGGTGGACGCTACACCTGAGAAATCTGCACCCCGGCGCGGGTCCTATCTGCTGAAGGGGGAAGACCTCCCCTGGCCTGCTCGCCTACGCGTCCTGATCACCTGGTTGATTCTGGTCATCCTCATCACATTGATCCTGGTTGTGCGTTTACCTTTGAGCGGCCAGGTCACTTTGAACGTGGGCGATGTCGCGCCGCGCGATGTCACCGCCCCCCGGCAGGCCACCTATGTGAGTGACGTCCAGACGAATCAACGCCGCGAGATGGCTGCGAATAGCGTTGGTGAAGTCTACGATCCACCACAGGCCCGCATTGGCCGCCAGGTGCTGACGCAATCAGGACAGATCCTGGAGTATGTCAGCTCAGTTCGAGCCGACAGCTTCTCGGACCCGTCTGCGAAGATAGCAGCCCTCAAGGCAATCGACGCCCTCGACCTGCCCGACCCTGTCCTGGACCGAATCGTGGCGTTGCCCGGTCCGGCATGGGAGCGTATCGCGGCGGAAATCCAGGCGGTTCTCGAACGTGCAATGCGCGAGGAAATTCGGGAAAACTCCCTGGTCGATGAACGGCGCAAGGTTCCGGCCCGGGTTAGGCTGGACTTCACCGACGAAGACGCTACGGTCGTCAGCGAGGTGGTGCAAGATCTCCTCGTTCCCAACAGCTTCTACAATGCGGAGCGAACCGAACAGCGCCGGACAGAGGCTCGTGAAGCGGTCGAGCCGATCACTGAAGCACTCGAACGCAATGAAGTCATACTCCGCGCGGGCGATATCGTCACAGATCTCGATGTGGAGGCGCTTGAGGCGTTGGGGCTTCAACAGCCGACGTGGTCCTGGCAAGACCTCGCTGAGGCTGGAAGCTTCGTACTGCTGCTTGGCCTGATCTTCTTGTACTACCTGTGGCGCATGGAACCGGAAATGTGGCTGGATTACCGCCAGGTGTTGCTGCTCGGATCGGTCATCGTGATCTACATGCTGGCAGCAAAGATGACCATTCCGGTGCGTACGGTTGCGCCGTATCTCTTCCCATACGCGGCACTCGCAATCATCCTGGGCATAACGCTGAACACGCACATTGCCATATTCACCTGCGCCCTGGCCACACTGGCAGTGGGCTTTCTGACCAATGGCAGCGTTGAACTCATGGCTTACGCCTTCGCAGGCTCGATGTTCGGTTTGCTCAAGGTGCGCCGGGGCGAGCGCCTGGCATCGTTTGCCTGGGGAGTTTTCTACATTGCGTTGATCAACCTGGCTTCGGTCGCTGCATTCCGCCTGGGCGGCGGGCAATGGGATTGGCGAGGCCTCCTGGAGCTGAGTGCTGCCGCCAGTGGCAACGCACTGCTCTCCATGACGGTCAGCCTTGTCGGTCTGTCTGCGCTCGGAGCGCTGTTTGGGGTCACAACTTCGCTGCAGCTATTCGAAATCTCCCGCCCTACGCATCCCCTGTTGCGCCAGTTGCTGCTCAAAGCGCCCGGCACCTATCACCACACCTTGATCGTCAGTAATATGGCTGAACGCGCAGCAGAAAACATCGGTGCGGATGCACTGCTCACACGCGTAGGAGCCTACTACCACGACGTTGGCAAAACGATCCGGCCCTATTTCTTCGTGGAAAACCGAACAGAAGGGATGGATCCGCACGCGCGACTGGATCCATATACCAGCGCGCAGGTTATCGTCACACACGTGAAGGACGGCATCGACCTGGCGCGAAAATATCGACTTCCCCAGCGCGTCATCGACTTCATTCCCGAACACCAGGGCACGTTGCTTGTCTCCTTCTTCTATCACCAGGCCGTACAGTTGGCCGGCTCGGCTGACAAGGTTGACAAGACTCAGTTCCAATATCCCGGCCCGAAACCACGCAGCCGGGAGACAGCACTCACGATGCTGGCCGACGGTGCAGAGGCCACCGTCCGCGCCCGGAGGCCCGCAACGATCGAGGAACTCGACCAAATCGTCGGCGAGAGCATTCAAAATCGGGTGCTTTCCGGCCAGCTCGATGAGTGTCCACTCACCCTGGCCGATCTCGCCGCGATCCGTCGCGCCTTTGTAGACGTACTGCGCGGCCTCCACCACCCGCGCGTGGCCTACCCCGGCCAGATACCTGCTCCTGCACAAGAAGAGGCAAGCAACGATAGCGCTACTGCGATCCAGTTGAGCCCCATAGCGATCACCAATGAAGCAGCCGACGATGACGAGGAGGTGGCAGTCAATGCATCCGCCACAGGATCAACCGAAAGCACCCAATTCGGCTTTTGATGCAGACCAGGAACCGATCGTCGTTCAGGTCGATGACGAGTTTCTGCTCGAGGTAAAGGCGCAGGACATCGCCAGGACTGTGGCTGCGGCATTGGCGTTCGAGGAGCGGTCAGGCGAAGTCACCGTGGTGATCACAACGGATGAAGCGGTGGCAGAACTGAATCAACAATATCGCGGCACCGAAGGTCCAACCGATGTCCTCTCTTTTCCCGCACAGGATTCGACGCCGGGATTCGTCACCGCGCCCGAGATGGCGGCCTACCTGGGCGACATCATCATCGCACTTCCCTTGACACGGCGCCAGGCCGCTGACCTGAACCGGTCACTGCAGGGTGAGCTACGTTTACTGGCAGTCCATGGTGTGCTTCACTTGCTCGGCTACGATCACGCCGATGAGGAAGAGGAGGCCGGCATGTGGGCCAGACAAGAGGCGATTCTTGCTCGCCTTCCTTAGGAGCTTCAAGTTCGCAGCCGAGGGCATTGCCCATGGCTTTCGCACCCAGCGCAACATGCGTGTGGAGCTGGGCATCGCCGCTGCCGTGGTGATTGCTGGCATACTGCTCCGCATCGCCGCGGTGGAGTGGGCGGTGATACTTGTCTGCATTGGGCTGGTGCTCAGTGCTGAGTTGATCAACACGGTGATTGAGCTGGCGGTGGATCTGTTGGTCCAGCACTATCATCCGATGGCTAAGGTGGCCAAAGATGCCGGCGCCGGCGCAGTGCTGATTGCCGCGCTAACCTCTGTGGCGGTGGGCATTGCGATCTTCGGACCGCGCTTGTGGCGCATCCTGTTTGGAGAAGGATAGATGGCAACCTCAATGACCCGGCGCGAGCGCCTGGAGGCCACCTTCGCCGGTGCGCCTGTGGACCGCACCGCAGTTGCACTCTGGCGGCATTTCCCCGGCGATGATCAGCGACCGGCCGATCTCGCCTCGGCCACCCTGATGTGGCAGGCAACCTGGGACTGGGATTTCATCAAAGTGTCTCCGGCCAGCAGCTACTGCCTGGTAGACTGGGGCGTGGAAGATCGTTGGGTAGGCGGCGATGAAGGCAACCGCCACTATACCAGGCGAGTGGTGAATTCGGCGCAAGATTGGGACCGCCTGCCCTTGCTCGATCCAGGCCGGGGCGCCCTGGCAGGACAGGTCGATTGCCTGCACCGCATTCATTCGGGAGTGGGCGCTGAGATTCCGTTCATCCAAACCATCTTCAGCCCACTTGCCCAGGCAAAAAACCTGGCCGGCGCGGATCGCCTGGTCGTCCACCTTCGCCAGTCACCGGAACTCGTCCTCTCCGCGCTCGAAACCATCACCCAGACCACGTTGCGCTTTATCGAAGCGGCAAAGGCCACAGGCATTTCGGGCATCTATTACGCGGTGCAGTTAGCCAATTTCGACCTCCTGAATGAGCCCGAGTATAGGACCTTCGGCGAACCGTTCGACCGGCGCATCCTTGAAGCCGTGAGTGACTGCTGGTTCAATATGGTGCATCTGCATGGCCACGACGGCATGTTCGACCTGATCGCTGCCTATCCAGCGCACGCCCTGAACTGGCACGACCGCGAATCGGGACCCTCGCTGGGTGAAGGAGCGCTGCGCTTCAAGGGCGCCGTATCCGGCGGCCTGGAACACTGGGATCACCTTCTGCGCGGGAGTCCGGACCAGATTCGCGCCCTGATTCAGGATGCGCTGCAGCAGACCGGGGGCCGCCGGCTGATCGTGTCATCCGGTTGTGTCGCACCCGTCAACGCGCCTTTCTCGAACCTGCGCGCCGTGCGTCAAGCGGTTGAAGTCAGCCAGTCGTGAGCGATCAGCCTGCGCTCACCGCCCCCTACAATTACTGTCCGCGGTGCAGTGCGCCACTCGCTGAAGGGGAGAAGTTCGGCCGGCTCCGGCGGTTTTGCCGTTACTGCGGCTTCATCCACTTCGCTGATCCGAAGGTAGCCGTAGCAGCACTGGTGACTGACGGGCGCCGGGTGCTGCTGGTGCGCCGCCTGGCAATACCGCGCATCGGATATTGGGCCTTGCCCGCGGGTTACATGGATGCGGATGAAGATCCCGAAGTAGCGCTTGTGCGCGAAGTGCTGGAGGAGACCGGCGTCAGGGTGCGCGTGAGCGCGTTCGAGCGGGTTGCTCCGCTTGCCGGATGGAGCCAACGGCGCGGCGTCCTGCTGCTTTATCGCGCGGTGGCGCTGGAGGGCGAAGCTGCCGGCGGCGACGACGCCAGCGACGCGCGCTGGTTCGAGCCCGGCGACGTGCCCTGGGAGGAGTTAGCCTTCGATTCCACTGCAGATGCAGTGCGCGCCTGGATCGCGGAACTGAGCCAGGACCGCAACTAGTCCCACCTGATTTGCGGCAAGTAGAACCAGGCGCCGTTAGCGCAGAACTGGACGCTGTCCAGCCAGAAGTCGGTCTTCCAGTCGTCG
>CAYLZG010000175.1:0-7985 GCA_964387985.1 uncultured Anaerolineales bacterium
TCGATGAAGCCCTCATCGAGCTTGCGGAATCCCTGGCTGCGCAGCATGCGCCGTTACCCGTGCGGTGGGTCATCGACGCGGAGCGCGGGCGCAGCCTGGCGGCACGCGGCTACAAGCCGGTGCGCTGGCTATGGCGGATGCGCGGGGAGTTCGACGGGTCGCCGAAGGCAGCCGAGTGGCCGGAAGGATTCTCTGTCCGCAACATGGAGCCTGAGGACGAGCGCACAACGCACGCGCTCATCGATGCCGCATTCGCGAGGCCCGATCGGGCGTCCGTCCCCTTCGAGGAGTGGCGGCGCTTCATGATCGAACGCGACGACTTTGACCGCTCGCTGGCATTTCTCGCTGTGCGCGGCGATGAGATCGTGGGCGCGGCCATGTGCCTGATGTATGAGGGGGTCGACGAAGGCTGGGTGCGCCAGCTGGCGGTGGACGAACGCTTCCGCCACCTGGGACTGGGCAGCGCGCTACTGCTGCACGCCTTCGGCGAGTTCTATCGTCGCGGGGCGAAGCGCAGCGGGCTGGGCGTGGATGCCAACAACCCCTCGGCCACGAAGCTCTACCTGGGCGTGGGGATGCGCTCGTTAGGCGAATACGTGCAGTATCAGCGAGCGGCAGTGCCGGGTGGCTGAGGTTCCTCCCTGGGCTTCGCCGGCAGCCAGAACACCAGCGGTGTGGACAGGAGCGAGACGACGGCGGCCACGGCAAAGGCGGTTCGCAGGCTGAACAGATCGCCGACGCGCCCGACGATGACGATCACGATCGCACGGATCCCAAAGCTGAGCGCCATATAGAAACCGTTGGCGAGCGCCCGGTTGTTGGGGAAATTCTCCTGGATCAACGCCATCACCACCGGCGTGACGGAGAGGGATGTCAGTCCGAGCAGGACAAGAAGCGGGAAGCGCGCCCAGCCGGACACGGTCAGGAAGGCGAGCATCAGGATCGCGGTGGGCAGGATGGAGAGAAAGATCATCAGCCGGCGGCCGAGCCTGTCGCTGAGCGTGCCGCCGAAGAACGCGCCTGCCACGCCGGCTGCCTGGAGAACCGACAACGAGACGCTGGCCAGCCAGAAACTCTCTCCCTCGTCGTGCAACAGAACCGGCAGGTAAGTGACCAGGGTGACGCTCTGGATGATCTGGAACACGAGGATCACCAGCAGGGGCGCGAGCAACCGGCCCTTTCCCTGCAGTTCCTGTCGCAGCGATGATCCCCTGGCCTGAAGCCCGCTCACGCTGCGCTTATCGGCCGGGAGCGCGAACATCAGCACCGCTGAGGTCAGAAGGCCACCGATCATCAGCCAGGGCATGCGCTGCTGGCCCATCAGCGGGATGAATGCGCCGATGACCAGCGGGCCGATGAAACGCCCGGCCTCGCCGCCGACCATCCAGATGCTCATGCCGAGCCCGAGCTTCGAGCCGGAGACGTTGCCGGCCATCACCGGCCCGACCGCGTGCATGCACGCTGAGCTGATGCCTGCAATCGTCAGCAGTATCGCCAACGCGAGGTAGCTCGGTGCAACCCCCAGAAAGCTCATGGCGATGCCCGTTACCATGGGCGCCAGGATGACGAAGTAGCGCGCATTGAAGCGATCTGCGACGCCGCCGATCACGGGCTGCAGGAGCGATGCCTCCTGCATGAAGACCGACAGCAGGCCGGCCTCAGTATTCGAGAGCCCCAGATTCTCCTTGAACACGATCAGCATTGGCGCAAGGAAGGCAGTGTAGCTGTCGTGGATCCAATGGCTGGCTGCGATGGTGGCCACGCGGCCGCCGTCGAAGTCGGATCGCTCGCGAGTCGCATCAATTGGCATAATGTTTGGCATCCATGAAGTGGTGTGGGCCTCAGGTCTCGGACTGGAGTATCTCCAGGTCGATCAAATCGAATCCGCCGCCCCCGGTCAGTTTCAGCGCCCGCGCGCCGCAGGCGCAGCCGCTCGCCAGCGCCCTGGCCAGTACGATCTGTGGACGCAGGTCCTGGGGGACCGGGTGGACCTGGCGCGCCCCGCATGCGGGGCATGTGGTTTCGAGCGGCGCGCGTTCGAACTCAAGCCGCGCACCTTCAGCGTTGGTGCCGCGGCTCAGATATTCGAAGAACATCGCTACCGAATGGGGCACGACCGGCGACAGCTCGCCCACGCGCAGACGAATCTTGAGCACCTGTCTGCCGCCGGCCTGCTCCAGCACCATGTTGAGCATGGCCTGGGTGACGGGCATCTCATGCATCCGGCGCTTCATCCCCCAGCCGGGACTCCGAGTGCGTCACGCCTTGGAGCGCCGCGCGTTTCTGCGCCAGCCGGGCGCGGACCCAGTCAATCCAGTCGTCCAGCCCTTCGCCGGTGAGACAGGAGACCTCGAAGACTTGGAGGTCCGGGTTGATGACCAGGGCGTTCCGGCGCATCTCTTCGCTCTTTGCCGGCAGGTAGGGTGCCAGGTCGATCTTGTTGATCACCACTGCCTGCGCAGTCAGGAAGGCCATCGGATACTTCAACGGCTTATCGGCGCCTTCCGGGAGGCTGGCAACCACCACTTTGGCGTCTTCTCCCAGGTCCCACCCGGTCGGACAGAGAAGGTTCCCGACATTTTCGATCACGAGCACATCGAGCGGTTCCTCTCCGCGCTCAACCTGCTCCAGCGCCTGCTGGATCATGCGCGCCTCCAGGTGACAGCCGCCGCCCGTGTTGATCTGCACCACCGGCACACCCGCGGCCGAGATTCGCTCCGCATCGAGCGTCGAGGTAGGGTCGCCTTCGATGACCGCCAGGCGCAACTCGCCGGCCAGCCGAGCGATTGTCTGTTCGAGCAGCGCGGTCTTGCCCGCGCCGGGGGAGGCGATCAGGTTCAGCACCAGGATCCGCTGGCGGATGAAGTCCGCGCGAAGCGCTTCTGCCAGCAGCGAGTTGGCCTCGGTGACCTCGCGGAGCACAGGGATCGTCCGGATCATGGCATGCCTTTCTGTAGTGGTTGCATGGTGATGCTCTCCGAGAGACAGCCGGATGCGCACAGGCCGCAGCCCCAACAGAGCGATGGGTCGAAGCTGATCTCGCCGTCCTCCTGGAAGAAGAAGGCGCCGAAGTGGCAGCGATCGACGCATCCACCGCACAGGGTGCATGCCTCGGGGTCGCGGTGGGCCAGGTGATGGCTGTGCGGCCACTGTTGTTGCAGGCCCAGCCGGACCCCGGCCCGGATCGGAAAACAGCAGCAGGCACAGCAACTGCAGATTCCGAAGGATCCCTGCTCGCGCCAGTTACGGTTGCCCGTGTGCATCAACCCTGCGCGGTCGGCCTCCACGACGAGCGCCATGCACTCTTCGCGCGTGAGGCGCCGGCCCTGGCCCCGCTCCAGCGTCATTCGCGCGCCTTCATCCAGGCGAATACATGCCTCCGACAACCGGTTGCAGGCCATGGTAATCGCGCGGCAGTCGCAAGGCACCACCACGTGATCGGTCGCGGCTTCAATCTGTGCGAGGGCCTCCTCGAGCAGCAGCACGTCACGATTTGGGACGCGCACATCCGCCTCGGGATTGGAGCGCATCTCGTCGATGAAAGGCCGGTACTTCTCGATGAATTCCTGCAGGTCCCACTCGACGACCTGCTCGCGTGCCTCGGCCGGGATGTCGCCCCAGCGCTCGTACATCGCCATGGGATCCAGGCGTTCGTAGAACGTGGCCGGAGCGTATGTCGCGGCCCCCAGGGGTTCGCCCGTCTCGACCTCGCCGCGGCCCTCATTGCGATTCACCAGGTGACGTACGTAGGCCTGCTCCAGCAGCTTCTCCGTCTCGTCGAGCGGGAGCTCGAGCGCGCCGGCAGCCTCGGCCGCGGTCAGCGGCGCCGGATGGAGCACCAGGATCAGATCGAGCTCGCGATCGTCCACCACCAGGTCGATGTACGGCTTCATCGCCGGCGGAAGCTTGAAGATCTCCGCAAACCGCGCATGTCTGTCTGTGATGATGAGGTCTCTCTCGTTCATGGCCTGCGCTAACGCGCCTCGACCACGATCCGGTCGATCTCGGCCAGTACGTCTGCGGGCAATGGTTCCGGCTTTTGCGTCGCCAGGATCTTCAGCGCCTTCTCCTGAGCGCGCTGCCGCAGCGTCTTGCCGCCGGAACGGCTCCAGTCATCATACGGCTTGCGGTCAAATAGTTTCGGATACCAGTCCTTCCGGTAGTGCGTGCGCGTGTGGTCCGAGCCCATGAAATCGCCGTGAGGGCCGATCTCGTCGATCAGGTCGAGAGCGAGGGTCTCCTCGTCGATTTCCAACCCCTTCATGAACTGCTTCGTGTACGCGATCAGCTCGTCGCAAATGACGATCTGTTCGAGCGAGTTGCACATGCCGCCTTCCAGGTAGCCTATGTCGTGGACCATCTGCGCGCCGGCGAGCGTTTCGAGGCTGATCGAGAACGCGGCTTCGGCAGCAGCCTGCTCATCCGGCACCTTGGAGTCGCTGCAACCTGCCAATCCGAATATCGGCAGCCCGTAGCGATGCGCCAGCTCGACGAGCATCACGCGGTTGTTGGGATCCGAGTATGCGTCGACCATGGTGCGCATATCCAGCATGTCGTTGACGCCGCCCGTCAGGATGACCGGCGCGCCTTCGCGCTTGATCTGGCTGATGACGAGGCCCGCCAGCTCGCCCGCGTTGGCCAGTGCGATCGCGCCGGCCGCGGTGACCGGTCCGCTGACGCCGCGCAGGACGACCGGGGTGTAGGTGGTGGGCAGGCCCTTCTCCGCCATGAAGAGCAGTTTTTGCAGCGCCTCCGCGTTGTGCCGCAGCGGGTGGGTGACGTTGATGTAAAGCGCACAGATCGGGTTGCGCCGTAGCGCCTCCTCTCCGCCCGCAACCGCCTCGGCCATGCGGATTGCATCCACGCAGCCCGCAAACTCGGTCGTGACGAGGAGGACCGGCTTGGTGCTGTTTGCCAACATCGCGCGCATCTGGTGGCGATCGGACACCGCCGGTTCCACGTCGGATGCGATGCAGAAGGACATGAGAAAGTCGATATTGGGCAGTGCGTCGCAGACGCGCGCGGCCTCTTCCACATCTCGCAGCGTCCCCACGCGTCGCACGCCCGTCCGGACGTCGATCACGTTCGGACAATCCGATCCCGGGCCATAGAAGACATTGTTGCGCTCCAGGGGCATCACCCGCCGTCCGTTGCGATCGCAGATGACCGCGCGCTTGGGCGCAATGCCCAGCGCCCACTCGACCATGCCCGGCGGGATGCGCACGCGGTTGCCGTCTTCGACCTTCAGTCCCTTGCGCCGGAGCAAATCAACTGCTTCCGGCTCGTAGAGGACGACGCCGGTGCGATCCAGGATCTCCAGGCTGGCATGATGAAGCCGTTCGGCCTGGTCGTCCGAGATCTTGCGAAAGCGCGGGGTGTCGAAGGATGTGTAGTTGCTTTGCAGTGTCACGGGGAGTGCTCCTTGTTGATGGGATTGAAATTGGGAGATCTGTTCTTCATGTTCTCGATCTTCAGCCTTCGGCGATCGTTGCGCGGTGAGCTGCGCTGGCGAGTGCCTCCTCGACCAGGACGGGCAACACGGCCAGACGATAGCCGCGCGATGCGCGCAATGCGCTGCTGCGGGGGTCCGCGTCGCAGAGGGCCAGCTGCGCAGCCTCCGAGAACGTCTCCTGCCCGGGTCGTCGACCCGCGAGGAACGCTTCCGCCTGAGCTGCGCGTATCGGGCAAGGACCGACCGGCCCCATGGCGATGGCGGCAGCCTCGATCCGGCCGCCGGCGAGCACGATCTTCGCCGCACAGTTCAGCGTGGGCAGCACCAGCGAGGGCCGCCTTCCCATGCGCTGCCAACCCGTGCCCCAGCGGTGCTGCGGAACAGGAAAGCGGATGTGTGTTACCAGCTGCCCCGTGGAATCGATGGCTGACCGGCCCGGGCCTTCATAAAGTGAGGCTATGGGCTGCCACTGCGCGGCGTTCAGGTGGGACTGGTGCGACGCGCCGCCCGGCGCCAGGACCTGCACCTCCGCATCCAGGGCGGCAGCAATGATCGCGCCATCTGCCGCGGGCATGGCCTGCACGAGGTTACCCACCCATGTGGCGGAGGTCTGGATAGCCGGAGCGCCCACGGACGCCGCAGCGTCGACGAGCGCGTGGACGTGGCTGGCGAGGTACGGATGGGCGCGGAGCGCACTGAACGGCACGGCCGCGCCTACGGTGACCCACCCATCGCTCACCTCGATCCGGCCTAGCTCGGGAATGCGCGTGATATCGACGAGGCACCCGGCGTCGAGCTTGCCCTTCTGGAGGTCGAGCAGGACATCTGTGCCGCCTGCGATGATGCGCGCCCGGCCATCGTACGCGGCCAGCAGCGCGAGCGCTTCATCGACCGTCGCGGGGAACAAGTATCCCCTCATGGCGCACCGCCTTCGCCCAAGGCGGCCAGGATGCGTTCGGGTGTGGCCGGAATCGTGCGCAGGCGATGGCCGATGGCGCGGGAGACCGCGTTGATGATCGCGGGCGTTGCGGGCAGCATCGCTGCTTCGCCCAGGCCTTTCACGCCGAACGGGCCGAACGGGCTGGGCGTCTCGACCAGGATGACCTCGATCTCGGGCATCGATTTGATGGTCGGCATGTAGTAATCCGCGAAGCCGCGCGTATGGCCGGGCAGCACCTCTTCCATCAAGGCAGCGCCCAGGCCCATCACGAGTGCGCCTTCGATCTGGCCCTCGGCATCGATCCGGTTGACCGCGCGGCCCACATCGTGACAGGCGACCATCCGGAGAACCTGCACCTGTCCCGTGCGCAGGTCGACTTCAGCCTCCGCGAGGTGCGCACCCGTAACGAATAGCGGTGCATATTCCGGCCGGGATTCTGCAGGAAAATGAGCACTCAGGTCAAACACGCCCCTGATCCGCCGGCCCTTGCCGAGCCTGTCGAACTCGGCAGCTACCTCAGCCAGGGACACGGCTTCGCCCTCCGCCACAATGCGATCTCCGTCGATGGTGAGCCGGTCCGGGGGGTGGTCCAGCAGCTCGGCGGCGACCCCGAGCATTTCGGCGCGCAGGTTGGCCGCGGCGGCCACGACTGCGCCGCCGACGAAATAGGTCGCGCGCGATGCGCCCTGGATGCCGCTGTCCGGCGTGCGGCCGGTATCGGCGTTGATCACAATGACCCGATCGCGCGGGACGCCGAGCGCCTCGGCTGCCATCTGCGACATCACGGTGTTCGTGCCCTGCCCGTAATCCGCGGCGGTGCAGTAGATGATGAAGCTGCCGCGACCATCTGGCGCGGCTGCCAGTTCCGCATGTGCTTCGATCCTCAGCGATCCGGATTTCCCAAACCGGTACCACATGCCGGCGAGCCCGACGCCGCGTCGGATTGCGCGCAGGGCGCCGGAGCGTGAAGATCCGCGGGCGGAGGCATTCCACGCGGCCGCGTTGGCCAGAAATGCTTCGTAGTAGGGACGCAGCGCGTCCAGCACCTCTCTGAAGCCTAGCGATTCGGCCACCGGATAGCCCAGGAACGAAGGCTCCCCGCTGGCCAGCCGGTTCCGCATCCTGAATTCAAGCGGATCTGCCCCGAGCATCTGCGCCAGCTCGTCGAGCGCGCACTCGGTGGCAAAGCACGACTGGGCGGTGCCGAAGCCCCGAAACTGTCCTGCCTTGGGTCCGTTGGTGTAGACGGTCCTGGCGTAGGCGTCGACGGCCTGCCACCGGTAGGGTCCTCCGCTCGCGGTGACGGCATAGTTGGGAACGTATTGGCCGTGTGCGTCGTAAGCGCCCGTGTTGGCGTCGATGCGCAGGTGGATGCCGGTCAGCCGGCCGTCGCGCGTTGCACCGATCTTGCTGCGCACGGTGTAGGGATGCCGTTTGGGACTGGCCGCGAAGGATTCCTGGCGGGAGTAGGCCAGCAGCACCGGCCGCTGCGTGTGATAGGTCATCAAGGCCGTGGCCAGGAACGGCCACGGATCCTGTTTCCCGCCGAAGGAGCCGCCGGTCGGGGGCATGACAACGCGCACCCGTTCCCGC
>CAYLZG010000176.1:0-7581 GCA_964387985.1 uncultured Anaerolineales bacterium
CTGGACACACAACTCAGCCAGCATGCCTTGCTCCAGCTTCGCGCGACATCGCAGGTCAGTGCGATGCGCGCGAAGCAAGCTTGCGCCGGGCTTCAGCCCGTGGTTGCTTAGACTTGCGCCTGCTCCAGCTTGATGGCCTTAGGGAAGAGGATATTGTTCTCAAGGTGGATGTGCTTCTTGGTCGTTGCCTCGAATTCGGGCAGGAACCCGTACAGCGCTCGGTAGGTGTTGCATGCGTCTTCCGGCACGGCGTATCCCCCGCTCAACCGCTCCAACTCGGCCAATGTAGCGCCGACCTCCTCGTGCTCGTCGCCCATTTGCGCGATCAACGCCTCCGCGGAGCCAAACGCCGGTCGCGCGGGCACTCCGGTTGAGCCTTCGGCAAGCTGCTTGATGTAGGGGAACAGCAGCTCTTCCTCGTCCCGCAGATGGGCCAGCATGCTCTCGCGCAGCGTCTGCCACAGCCTGGCGATGGTCACCGTCTCGGAGTGAGCTACACCGTGCGCAGTCGCGACAGCCTGTGCATAGCTGCCAATGTGGTCAAGCATCTCGCGCGTGTAGATGTGGAACTGGTTCACGATGTAGTCGGCCAGGAACCCGACCGGCCACTGGTTGTACTGCTCCTCGATGGCCGGCGTCTCGCTGGCGGTCTGCGCCTCGCGCAGCAGATCCTCGACGCTGAGCCCCTTCTCGGCGCAGGCTTGCTCGACGGCTTTGCCGCCGCCGCAGCAGAAGTCGATGCCGTACCGGTTGAACACGTTCGCCAATCGGAAATCGGCAGCCACCCATTCGCCGACACTGTTGGCTGCATTGAGCGGTTGAAGCTGAGTCGTAGACATTGTTGCTCCTTATGTTGTCACGTTGAGATGATCGTACCGGTATATGGGCCGGCTTGACCTGTTTCGGTGACGACATTGTACCGAGGAAGCGGGATGCATGTCGTCGACTTTTGTCACGCGGAAGCGCGATGACGCCAGATCCCGCACCGTCTCTCGATGATCATGCCACGCAAATCTTGCGGTGTGGCAACACGGGTGTGGCACAGATAACCTGGCACCACTGGCGTCTGCTGGTCGATCCCGGATTGAGCCTGTGCCGGAAAGTCCATTAGGACCCCGCTGCGGAGTGGCGTATAATGTAGACAATCCCGGGCAACGGCATTCGTGCCGTCTTCCGGCATGAGGCATCTCGTGTCACCGATTTCTCACCAGGGCCGTCCAACCATCGGCGTCCTGGCCGGTTGGCAGATCTACTGGACGGCCAGGCCCCTGAGCTATCTGAACCCCATCTTCCGCGGGATCCGCCAGGCCGCGGCTGACTTGGGCTGCAACCTGCTGCTGGGCTGCGGGTTGGGACCGACCGCAACCTCCAGCGATCCGCTGCGCCCGGCGTGGCCCTTTCTTTCGCCTGAAACCGACTTCGTTCCGATCGGACCCTGGAACACCGATGGCCTCATCGCGATCAACCCCCTCCATTCAGACGCGCGCTCGCGCGACCTGCAACAGGTGCGCGCCGACGGTCACCCAGTGCAGTTCATCGGCTCCGGTGAGGACGGCCCCACCATTGTCGCCGACAACACCGGCGGTATCCGGGTCGCGGTGGGACATCTGATCGAACACGGTCACCGGCGCATCGTTTTCATCGCCGGCAGCCCGGAAGACCTGGCGGGTGACACTGGCGCACGACTGACGGCCTATCGAGCCGCGCTGGCCCAGCATGGGCTGGACGAGCACCTGGTGGCCTACGGCCGGCACACCTACGATGGCGGCGAAACGGCCATGCGGCAGATTATCGACTCCGGCGCCGCGTTTACAGCCGTCCTGGCGAGCAACGATGAATCGGCCTTCGGCGCGCTGCAGGCCCTGCGCAATGCGGGTCTGCAGGTTCCAGGTGATGTGGCGGTCATCGGCTTCGACGACCGGCCGGAGTGCGCAGTGCAGGAGCCGGCGCTCACCAGTGTGCGCATTCCACTCGTGCAGATGGGCTATCGCGCAGTCGAGCTGCTCCTGCAGCAAATCGACGGTCACGCTGCAGCGGTCGAACCGGTAGGGATCGCCACCCGCCTTGTGCCGCGCGAGTCGTGCGGCTGCGGAGCGCACTCCCTTGGGTCGCCGCCACCGCTTCCGCTCCCAATGCCGGGCCTGGGGGCGGAGATGACTCCGCCCGCCGACCGGCAGGCGCGCCTGGCGCAAGCCATGGCTGAGGCAATCCTGGGCGAGACGCAGGGTTCCAACTTCGACGCCGTGTGCCAGCGGTGCCGGCGGCTCGTTCAAGCCCTGGTTGCCGGTGTGGAGCAGCGGGATCGGCCGGGCTTCCAGGAGACGCTCGCCGATCTGCTCAGCCAGACAATTGTGGCAGGAGAGGACACCCACGTCTGGCAGGCCGCGATCTCGCAGTTGGGCAGTGCGTCGCCGGCGCTCTTTACCACATGGGTGCAACCTGCTACGCGCGATCTCGCGCGGGAGCTCCTGGATCAGGCACGCGTGACGATCAGCGCGGCCACGCTGCGCCAAAGGCAGCAGTTCATCGTGGATCAGAGCTGGACCGATGGCCGCATCGGGCTGTTGACGGCACGCCTGCTCACTGCGCTCGATGAAACCCAGGTCTATCAGGCCCTGGCCCAGCACCTGCCCGAAATGGGCATCCGGACCGCCGCGGTCGCGCTCTTTGAGCCGGAAGGCGACGATCCCGCGGCGTGGAGCTCCTTGCGCTCGGTCACTGCCGCAGCACAGCCGGCGTGTCGCTTTCGGACGCGTGACTATCCCCCTGGGGGCCTCTGCGCAGGCGAGCAGCCTTTCAGCCAGGCGTTGTTGCCGCTGGTGAATCCGCACGGCCAGTTCGGGTACATCGCGTTCGATACCGGGCATCTGGAGCTCTATGGCGCGATCGCGCAACAGATTGCCGGCGCGCTCAACACTGCACGGTTGTACCGCGAGGCCACCGAGGGCCGGCGCCTGGCCGAGGAGGCGAACCAGATGAAGAGCCGCTTCCTCTCGACTGTCAGCCACGAGCTGCGGACGCCGCTGAACCTGATCGTGGGCCTGGGCGAGATCCTGCTGCGCGATAGCGAGCGGGGCGATACACTGCTGCCCCTGACGGCTTACAAGGACTTGGAGCGGCTGAACGCCAACGCGCAGCACCTTGGCCGGCTGATCGGTGACGTGCTGGATCTTGCCAGCAGCGATGCCGGACAACTGCGGCTGACCAACCAGTTCGTGGACCTGGGGCAAATCCTGCGCACCGTGGCGGAGACCGGCCGCCGGCTGGCTGCGGAGAAGGGGCTCGAATGGCGCGCGGCTCTTCCAGAGGCGGGGCCGTGGGTCTGGGGTGACCGCACCCGGCTGTCACAGGTGGCGCTCAACCTCATCAGCAACGCGATTAAATTCACGGCTCGCGGCGAAGTCTGCCTGGTAGTGGAGCCTGGCGCCGGGTCGGTCACCGTCAGCGTCCGCGACACGGGGCTGGGCATCCCGCCTGAGGAGCAGGATTCAGTCTTCGATGACTTCCGCCGGTCGGAGCGGAGCATCACCCGCGGTTACGGCGGCCTGGGCCTGGGGCTGGCGATCTGCCGGCGCCTGATCGAGCTGCACGGCGGCACGATCGGCGTGGAGTCCACCGGCCAGGAGGGCGCCGGCTCGACGTTTTACTTCACCTTGCCGACTGTCGAAGCGCCTGCCGTCCAGGCTCCGTTTGCTGCGCCCGCGGCGGCGAACGAGGGAGGCGTGCTGGTGCTTACCCCATCTCCTGACGCCAGCGAGCGCCTGCGCAAGCACTTGCAGCAGCACGGCTTCGAGGTGCAGATGGGATTGCTGGATCAGGTCGCAGGCTGGCAGCCCCTGCTCCTGGCCGCACCCCCAACCGCAATTGTGCTGGATGTCACCCTGGCGTCGGATCAGGCCTGGCACGTGCTGAAGATGCTCAAGGCCGACGCCAGGACGCAGGGGATTCCTGTGCTCTTCTACGCGCTCTCGCAGGACAGCGGCGCAGTGCTGGAACTGGACTACCTCACCAAGCCGATCGAACTGGCGGAGCTGACGCGCGCGCTGGATCAGCAGTGGCTGTTGCCGGATGCTGTGTCCTCCTCTGTGTCTCAGCGTGTGTTCCTGGTGGTCGATGATGACCCTGATACGCTGGAGATGCACGCGCGCATCGTGCGCCGCCATTCACCTTCCCACCGGGTGCTCAAAGCACGCAACGGCTTGGAGGCGCTGGACATCCTCCAGCGCGAACGCGTTGACCTGGTGTTGCTCGACCTCATGATGCCCGAAATGGATGGCTTCGCCGTCCTGGAGGCGATGCGTGACCGCGAGGCCACGCGCACCATCCCGGTCATCGTGGTCACCGGCCAGACGCTGACCGAGTCGGAGATGGGCCGGCTGAACATCGGCGTGACGCGCGTGTTGAGCAAGGGCGTGTTCAACCTGGACGAGACGCTGGTCCACCTGGACATTGCGTTGGCGCGCAAGCGTGTGTTGAGCAGCGAAGCGCAGCGCCTGGTGCGCCAGGCGATGGCCTACATTCAGGCCCACTATGCCGAGCCACTCTCGCGTCAGGAAATCGCTGCGCACGTCGGCCTGAGCGACGACTACCTCACCAGTTGCTTCCACAAAGAGTTGGGCCTGACGCCGGTGGCTTACCTCAATCGTTACCGCGTGCAGCAAGCCCGCCAACTGCTGAAGACTACCCACAAGAGCATCACGGAGATCGCGCTGGACGTGGGCTTTTCCGGCAGCAGCTACTTCAGCCGCATCTTCCGCCGCGAGACGGGCATGTCTCCCGAGGCCTATCGGCGCCTCTAACCCGGTGTATTCCATCCTGAGCGGGTGGGCGAATCGCCGCTGCTGCCGACACACGGCCAGTCGAAGGATGCATCCTCACAAGATTCTTGCGGAATCCTGCATGTTCCGCGCGCTTTTAGGCAAGCCTCCCTTCAATTAACCCGCTAGTATAGTCCTCAGTTGTGGAAGCGATCCCAGCCCGAAGTGCAGGGGACAGCATGACACTCACACTCCAACAGATTGCTCAATTGGCCGGCGTCTCACGCTCGACCGCTTCGCGCGTCCTCAACGGACATCCCCATGTGCGTCCCGCGGTGCGCGAACGGGTCTTGCAGGTCATCGGCGAACATGGCTACCAGCCTAACCCCATTGCGCGGCTTCTCGCCGCCAGCCGCACCAGCGAATCCACTGCGGATCAGCCCGGGGAGGATTCCAGCGCATGAGCCGCACCCTCTTCTTTTTTCGCCGGCGACTGGAAGCGCTTTCAGGGCACCCCGAAGGAGGTGGCGCGTCGCACAGACACCCCAGCTCAGATATCACCCGAATGTCGTATCAACCGATCGTATCATCATTCCGTAGAAGGAGAAGACTCTCATGTCCAGGAAAGTCCTGACCCTCGTCAGCATGTTGATCTTGCTGGCAACCGTGCTGTCCGCTTGTGGCGGCTCGGCCACCCCGGCGTCGCCGGCGGCAGCAGGCGACGCGCCGGCCGCTGCGGCGCCCGCCGCGGATGCCCCAGTGACCCTGAAGGTGCTCGTCCACCAGAATCCGCCGATGGTGGAGTTCATGAACACCTTCAATGAGAAGTTCCAGGCCAAGTATCCCAACATCACCGTGGATATGTCGGTCGTTAACGCCAACGACCTGAGCACCGTCACGCAGACCCGGCTGACCGCCAATGACGTGGATGTGGTGGACATCTTCGGCTTCGCCAATGCGGCCCAGCCATACATGAAGAACGTCACCCCGCCCAATTGGCAAACCCTGATCGAGGCCGGCCTGCTGATGGACCTCACGGACCAGCCGTTCGTCAAGAACTACGACGAGGCGACCATCAAGGACGCCGGCACGCACAACGGCAAAGTCTACTCGATTAACCTGGGCCGTGTTTCCTACAGCGGCATCTACTACAACAAGGACATGTTCACTGCGAACAATGTCACAGTCCCCACCACCTGGGGTGAGCTCGTGGCGGCCTGCGAGACCTTCGCGGCAGCCAACATCCCGTGCATGACCGCCGGCGGCAAGGACGGCTGGCCCATCTTCGTGGGCGCTTATGGCCTGACGGGCGCGCTCTATCCTGACCAGGCGGCTCTGGTAGAAGGGCTGTGGACCGGCAGCATCACGTGGAACGATGCCAAGGCCCTGGACATGTGGCAGCGGATGAAGGTCTACACCCAGCAGATGATGGAATCGGGCGCCAGCGGCATCGCCGGCGACGCGGCGCCTGGGCGGTTTGCCTCCGGTGCAGTCGCCATGTTCCCCGGCGGCACCTGGTATGCCTCGGCCATCGATGCGGCTGAGCCGGACTTCGAGTGGGGCTACATCCCCTTCCCCGGCAGCGACAACGCCGGCGACAACAAGTACCTGTTCGGCAAGTATGACCAGGGTTGGGCCGTAGCCGCCAAGACTGCCAACACGGACGCGGCCATGAAGTACCTGACCGAGTTCTCGGACCCGGCCAACTACCAGGCGTTCGCCAACGCGGTCGGCTTCATCCCCACCCAGCCGGGCGCCAAGTTGGAAACCAAGATCGGTGAGGAAGTCGCGCCGTATCTCGCCAACTTCCGCGTGGGCTTCGAGCAGTACTGGATTGCGCCGAAGGGCGCCGGCCAGTACGCCAACCCGTGGGCCTCGTACTTCAAGCCGTTCGGTGAGTACGACGATCCGCAGGAACTGGCGAACAAGGTGCAGGCTGACCTGCAATCCGGGTTGGACGCAAACAAGTAAGCCGACAGCCGGACCGGCCTTCCCGCTGTGGGCTTCTCATCCGATCCTCGAGAGGCCCACAGCCATATCGCATGGAGGCACGCCATGAACTATCACTTCGGTCACGGCAGGTCCAGATGGCTTCCCTATCTGTTGCTCCTGCCAGGGATGTTCTTCTATGTGTTGATCAGCCTGGGGCCATCGCTCGCGACCGCCGTCTATTCGTTCACCGACGCCACCGGCATCAGGGGTGCGCCGCTCAATTGGGTGGGGTTGGCGAACTACCGCGAGTTCCTCTTCATGGGCCAGGCATCGCTCGACAACTACGACGCGCTTTGGCGGACATTGCTCTTCAGCTTCTTCGTAACGACCATCCAGTTCACCTTGGGGCTGGTGATCGCCCTGCTGGTCAACCAGAAGCTGCGGGGCGTCAACTTCTTCCGCACCGTCTACTTCATGCCCGTCATCCTGGGCGCTGTGATCCAAGGCCTGATCTGGTCCCTCTTCCTGTATCCGCTGGGCGGCCCGATGTCGCAGTTGTTGGGGCTGTTCGGGCTGAAGTCTGAGTTCCTTGGCGGGCAGGCCAGCCAAGCGTTCGCCTGGGTCATGGTCGTGCAGATCTGGGCCAACATGGGCATCACGATGATGATCTTCATCTCCGGCCTGCAGACCATTCCGGATGAGCTCTACGAGGCGGCCCGCATCGACGGCGCCGGCTCGTGGCACGTCTTCCGGAATGTCGTGTGGCCCCTCCTGACGCCGGTTGTCAACACTAACCTGCTCCTGAACATCATCGGCTCGCTCCAGGCCTGGCAGCTCTTCCTGGTGCTCCTCGGTTACCGCAACGGGACACAGGTTCTGGGTTACCTGATCT
>CAYLZG010000177.1:0-7572 GCA_964387985.1 uncultured Anaerolineales bacterium
TCGCGACGATCCTGGCAGACCCGCC
Organism: uncultured Anaerolineales bacterium; assembly: GCA_964387985.1. GTDB lineage: Bacteria > Chloroflexota > Anaerolineae > CG2-30-64-16 > CG2-30-64-16 > JALOOB01. Next base: position 26 of record CAYLZG010000177.1, read on the forward strand.
GTGGCTGTTCGAAAACCGCACCGGTAAGGTCGCACCGGAACATCGCCGCTTGTACCGTTATCACACCATGACCAACGAGGAGATCATATCCCTTCCTGTTAGCGAGATTACCATGCCTAAGGCCCACTTGTATTTATGGGTTCCGAACGCTCTGGTGGATCTGGGCCTGAAGGTGATGGCCGCATGGGGTTTTACCTACAAGACAAACCTTGTCTGGTACAAGGTGCGTATGGATGGCGGCCCGGATCGCCGGGGCGTTGGATTCTACTTCCGCAACGTCACCGAATTGGTCCTTTTTGGCGTGAAGGGCCACATGCGTACGCTCGATCCTGCGCGCAGCATGCCCAACATCATCGTCAGTCGAAAGCGCGAACATTCCAGGAAGCCAGACCAGCTCTACGACATCATCGAACAGTGCAGCCCTGCGCCCTATCTGGAGCTGTTCTGCAGGGTGCCCCGGTCGGGTTGGACGTGTTGGGGCGACCAAGCAGATAGCTACGAGCCGCGTAAGAGCATTTACACTGCCCCTCAGCCCGGCCTGCCTCACTTCGAGCTATACACAGAGGATGGTGTCCGGATGCTAGAAGCAAATGCGCCCTATGCGGATGATGAGGAAAAAGGATCTAAAACGTAACAGCGAGGCACTCCTAACGCCTAGGCCACTGGTTCGAATCCAGTCGGGGGTACTGAGAGTGTGTGTGCGAGGATGGTGCTGAGCCATCCTCGTTTTTTGTGCGCGACCGGGATATCGCCCGCCCCCCCTCTTGCCCGCTACGAACCCCTGACCAGCGCGAAGTCGAACTTCCCCACGCGGCCCGGCAGGGTCGTGATCAACGCACCTGATTCGTCCACCGCCTGCACCACCCAGGTCACGATGCCGGATGTGACAGCCGGCTCGCCCAGGGTGAGGCTCGTGGCGTTCTCCACGACCTGGCACGAGGGCCCGGGGCAGGTGGTTCCCGGGGTGAAGTAGGGCGATTCGCTCCACCATACCCAATAGGCGCTGGCCCCTGCCTCGGCGGCCCAGGTGAGAGTCACCTGGCCGTCGGTTTCCGATGGGGTGATGCGCAGGCCGGCGTAGGCCCTGGCCCGCTCCAGGGCCGCGAGCGCGTCGATCCGCCCCCAACCGTATGTGTTGTTCGGCACCGCGGTCGGGCTGTCGCCTCCGCAGCCGTCGGAGGTCGCGATGCCCGCGGCCGAGCGCTCGATGATGCTTTCGAGCGCGTCCACGTCCCCGCGCAGGCTCGGATTCGCGCTGATGAGCAAGGCCACCAGGCCCGCGACGTGGGGCCCGGCCATGCTGGTGCCACTCATGCTGCCATAGGTGGCATCGCCGCCGGACGTGCTCGACCGGATGCCAACCCCCGGCGCAGATACGTTGGGCTTCATCCGGCCGCTGCTGTCCCGGGTCACCGGGCCGCGGCTGCTGGTGCGTGCGATGACGTCGCTGCTGTCGGTCGAGCCCACGCTGAAGGACTCCGCATAGATCGCGGCCGGCTCGGAGACGGTGCTGCACGTGGGTCCAGAGTTGCCTGCAGAGTGCACGGTGACGATGCCTGCCGCGCGCACGTTCTGCACCACGGCCAGGAGGACATCCGGCTCCGTGCAACCCTCACTCGTCGGGCAGCTCCACGAATTGTTGATCACATCCGGGGCCATGCCCGGGTCTGGCGCGAGGCCGCCCACCGTGGTCGGAGCGATGAACCACTGGTAGCACTCGGCGTAGGTGGCCGGGGTGCCCGCGCCGCTCTTCATGTTCCGGCAGCCGATCCATTTCGCGCCGGGCGCCATGCCGACCTGGTTCGCGCCACCATCGTCGCCGACCATCGTCCCCATGGTGTGGGTGCCGTGGCCATGGTCGTCGCACGGCACGGTTGAGTCTGCCTCGCAGAGCGTGCCGGCCGCGCCGGCCGTGTGGATGGCATCGTGCCAGCTGTAATCGTGATCGACCGTGCCCGTTTGGGCGTCCCAGCCGCGATAGTGGCGCTTCAATGCGTCGTGCGTCCACCGGTAGCCGGTGTCCTGCCCGCCGATCACCACCCCCGCGCCGGTGGAACCCGCGGCCCACACATCATCCGCGTTGACCTTGAGGACATTCCACTCGACTGCCTGGGGGCTGCTGAGCAGCGCGGCATTCGATGCCTCGACCGCCGCCTCAACCGTCGCCTCATCCAGCCTGACCTGCGGATTGGCGTAAAGATGCGCGACGTCGGGCCGTTCCGCCAGCACCTGCGCGGCGTCCAGCCCCCCGCTCACCCACACCATGTTGGCCACCCAGAACGGCTGCCACTCGACGCCGAGCCTGGCCAGCGCCCGCCGCAGGGGCGCCTGCGTGCGCTCGGCATGTTCCGTCAGGGTCCGGTAGACGTATTCGCCCTTCTCCGCCTTGCTGCGCAGCGCAGCCGCGGCGCTCAGATCCGCCTGGTCCGCGAGGAATACGATGAACTCGGTCCTTCCATCAGGGGCATTCTCCAGCACCCACGCATCGACCTTGGCGTGCCACGCAGGCGCGGGCGGAGCAGCGGTGGCGACGTGTGCGCACGGCGATGCGGGAATCAGCGAGGCCAGCGCGGCCAGCGAGACGAGGAGGAGCAGTCGTCGAAACATGGGGTCTCCGGTGAGTCAGTCTGTCTGATGATTCTAGCACATCCTGCGCGAATTTTCGCAAGCGCGCGGCCAGCGGAGGGAACTGTTCAGCGTTCCGTCGTGTGCTTTGGCTTTGTTAGCTCATTATGCTAAACTCAGCATATTCCGGATCAACTCCCCTAACACAACAAAGGATGGGTTCTATGATCAAGCTCGTCTTGCTCCGCCACGGCGAGAGCACCTGGAACAAGGAGAATCTCTATACTGGGTGGACGGATGTCGATCTGTCGGAGAAGGGTACGCAGGAAGCGAAGGAGTCCGGCCGTCTCCTGAAGGAGGGCGGATTCGAGTTTGACCTGGCCTACACGTCGGTCCTGAAGCGGGCGATCCGCACTCTGTGGCTCGCGCTGGATGAGATGGACCTGCTGTGGCTGCCGGTGATCAAGACCTGGCGCCTCAACGAGCGTCACTACGGCGCGCTGCAGGGGCTGAACAAGGCGCAGACCGCCGAGCAGTTCGGGGAAAAGCAGGTGAAGATCTGGCGGCGCTCCTACGACGTCCCACCGCCGCCCCTCACGCAGGAGGACCCGCGCTGGCCGGGCCACGATCCGCGCTATGCGGACGTGCCCGCGGACGAGCTGCCCCTGGCCGAGTGCCTGAAGGACACCGTGGCGCGCTTCCTGCCCTGGTGGCATGCCGAGGCCGTGCCGGTGATCAAGTCGGGCAAGCGCGTGATCATCGCGGCACATGGCAACAGCCTGCGCGCGCTGGTGAAATACCTGGACAACATCTCGGATGAGGACATCGTCGAACTGAACATCCCAACCGGCATCCCGCTGGTGTACGAGCTCGATGATGACCTGAAGCCGATCCGCAGCTATTATCTTGGGGATCCCGAGGCAGTGGCGAAGGCCGCGGCGGCGGTGGCGGCCCAGGGTGCGGCGAAGAAGTAGTGGGTAAAAGCTGAGTAAAAGATGACGGGCGGGTCATAAACCCGCCCGTCCGATTTTCATCAGTCGACGACTACGATGCAGTTATCCTGGCCGAACTCCGATGGCTCGTAGCCATCCGCGGCCGGGTCGTTGTGCCACGTGTTTCCATCAGCCAGGAATCGGAAGCGGTACGTGCCGGGATCCAGGCGGACGGCCTTGTACCAGCACCCGTCCTTGCGCTGCTTCATCAGCCCGCTCTGTGCATCCCACTTGTTGAAATCACCCAGCACAGACACAGTCCCCGCTTCCACCGAGGGCAACTCGAACGTTACCGAGGTCTTGTTGCTCTTCGCGACTTTCTCTTTCTTCACGATTGTTACACCTTTCCTGTTAGTGACAATCCTTGCCGCAATTGCAATAACGGCAACTTATTGTACCTTTTAATACCCGAATTTCGGCATTTGTGTCAAATCAGCGGGTGCAGTGCTTTGCGCGACCTTGCGCAACCTTGCGCATATGGCTATAATGGTTTCATGTTTGTGTTGGGGAGATGCCAGGGATGGCGGTAAGCCGCGAAGTTTCTTTCCGGCGGTACGAAAGAGGCCGCCTGATCGAGACCGGCGGCCACATCGTGTGCGAGGGGTTGGTCCGCCTGCACGTCAATGGCGTCGAATGGGCCAGCATGATGGCGACACCGCAGGACCTGGATGCCCTGGCACTGGGCTTTTTGACAAGTGAGGGGATCATCGCCGGACCGGCGGACGTGCGCCGCATCGTGGTTTGCCCGAGCGGCGCGTGTGTCGAGGTCTGGTTGAAGGATGCCGGGGTGCAGCGGCCGCTGCAGATGACGGTCACCAGTGGCTGCGGTGGCGGCGTCACCTTTGCCGACCTGATGGCCGAGCGTGAGCCGCTGCGCAGCGATCTGCGGGTCACCGTCCGGCAGCTCGGCGCCTTGCTGCTCCAATTGCAGCAGCGCCAGGACAGCCGGGGGTATCACACCTCTGCGCTGGCAGAGGGCGACTCGCTCTTGTTGACCAGCGAAGATGTGGGAAGGCATAACACACTGGACAAGCTGTACGGCCGCTGCCTGATCGACGGGATCCCGACTGCGGGGCGCATCCTGCTTACTACGGGGCGCGTCAGCTCGGAGATGCTGAACAAGGCAGCCCGGATGCAGACGCCGGTGGTGGCCAGCCGCAGCTCGCCGACGACCCTGTCGATCGCCCTGGCTGAAGCCTGGAATGTGACGCTTGTGGGTTACGTGCGACGGGACAGCCTGAACGTTTATGCAGGGCTGGACCGGGTGTTGAACGAGAGTGAGGAGGTGGGGATCAATGCACACACGTGACGATGCCTGGATAGCCCTTGACCGCAATTTCAAGGCGTTCATGGACTCTCTGGGCCGCCTCACCGAAGAGGAATTGACGGCCGCGGAAGTGGTGGGCAAGTGGTCAGCCAAAGATGTCGTTGCCCACGTGTGGGTGTGGGTGGATGAAGCGCTGGAGACGGTCAGAGCCTGGAACGGCAAACGACCATGGCAGGAAGGCGTCGCGTTCGATGACGCCTGGAACGAAAAGGAAGTGGCCGCGCGATCCATCTTGCCCCTGATCAATGTAGTGGACGGCCTGGCGGCCGCACACCGGCGCCTCATGCGCGAGCTCGACAGGGCCGACGACGCAGAACTGGCACATAAGGGCAAGGAGCCCCGGGGCGAGGAGATGGCCCTGGTGGAATTCTACTACTCCATGGCGAAACACTACCTGGAGCATGCCACCGATCTGAAGAACTACGAGGAGCGCTGCCTGGACGGCTGTGACTGACTCGAGTTTCCCCCCGAATTCCTGAGGACCGGCCCGCACAGGGCCGGTTTTCTTTTCCCCACTGGGCAACCCGTTACAGACGCCTGCACCAGCCTGTGCCATAGTAGTGCAAGAATAGTTCTGAAGAAACCTCCGAGGTCTAAGGCCAACCGCAGGTTGGCACGACCTCGGAGGTTTAGTGAAATATCAAATTGGAGCAGCGAGATGAAGAAGCCGTACGCGAATGAGCCATTTACTGATTTCAGCCTTCCCCAGAATGTGCAGGCCTTCCGGGCCGGGCTCGACCAGGTCCGGGCGCAACTGGGGCGCACCTATCCCCTGATCATCGGCGGGGAGAAGATCTTTACGGATGAGGTTATCGTAAGCCGGAATCCAGCCGAGCCAACGCAGGTCATCGGCCGGGTGAGCCAGGCCACCCCTGAGCTCGCGGATCGCGCAGTGCGCGAGGCAGCCAGGGCGTTCGACCACTGGCGGCGCATTGCCCCTGCCGAGCGCGCGCGCTACCTGTTCAGCGCGGCCAGGATCATGCGCGAGCGCAAGCACCTGTTCAGCGCACTGCTGGTGCTGGAGGCGGGCAAGACGTGGGTCGAGGCGGACGTGGACACGGCCGAGGCGATCGATTTCCTCGAGTTCTACGGCCGGGAGATGCTGCGGCTCGGCAAGCCGCACCCGACGCACCCCGAGCCGAATCACGAGACCGAGCTCCACTACGTCCCGCTCGGCGTGGGCGTGGTGATCCCGCCCTGGAACTTCCCGAACGCGATCGTGACCGGGATGACGTCCGCGACGATCGTGACGGGCAACACGGCCGTGCTGAAGCCGGCCAGCGCGACGCCGGTCATGGCCGCGTGGCTGGCCGAGCTCTTCGTGGACGAGCTGCATCTTCCCGCGGGCGTGCTCAACTATCTGCCCGGCCCTGGCGGCGCGGTGGGCGATGTGTTGGTGGATCATCCGCTGACGCGCTTCGTGGCGTTCACCGGCAGCAAGGAGGTGGGCATCCGCATCCACCAGCGCGCAGCTGCGGTGCACCCGGGCCAGAAGTGGCTCAAGCGCACGATCCTGGAGATGGGCGGGAAGGACGCGATCCTCGTGGACGAGACCGCGGACCTGGACGAGGCCGCGGCTGGCATCGTCTCGGCCGCGTTCGGCTACTCCGGCCAGAAGTGCTCCGCGTGCTCGCGGGCCATCATCGTGGATGCGGTCTACGACGAGCTGCTGGCCAAGATCGTCGAGCGGACGAACAAGCTGAACGTGGGCGACCCCGCGTCGGGTCCCGGCATCGACATGGGGCCGGTGATCGACGAGAAGGCGCTGCAGAAGCATCTCGAATACATCGGGACAGGCAAATCAGAAGGCCGGCTGGTGTCGGGCGGCGAGGCGCTTCCCACCCCGGCGGGCGGCTACTATCTGCAGCCCACGGTGATCGCGGATGTCGCGCCCGGCGCGCGGCTGGCCCAGGAAGAGGTGTTTGGGCCGGTGTTGGCGGTGATCAGGGCAAAGGACTTCGTCGAGGGCCTGGAGATCGCCAACAACACGGAGTATGGGCTGACGGGAAGTCTCTACTCCATGCGCCGCGACCGGCTGGAGTGCGTGCGCGGCGAGTTCCATGTGGGCAACCTGTACCTGAACCGCAAATGCACCGGAGCGCTGGTGGGCGTGCACCCGTTCGGCGGCTTCAACATGAGCGGGACCGACTCGAAGGCGGGCGGACCGGACTACCTGCCGCTGTTCCTGCAGGGCAAGGTGATCAGCGAGCGGCCGTAGGCCAGAACCGGTCGTTTCCCGCCACCCAATTGACGAGGAAGAGACCTGCGAGCAGCGCGAGCACGACGCCGAAGGCAAGCTGGATGCCGGCGGCGTCCGCGACGCGCCCCATCACGAGAGGCAGCGTCATGATGGCCGCGCCCGAAGCCAGCGTGGCGCGGCCGCTCGCTTCGACCGTCTTCTCCTTCGCAGATGCGATCGCCAGCGAGAGGATCAGGGGGTACAGGTTGGCGACGCCCAGCCCGGTGAGGAACAGCGCGCCAAGCCCGACCAGGGAGCTCCGGCTCTGCCAGAAGGCCAGGAACGCGGCGCCCGCCACCAGGATGGTCGCAAAGACGAGCCGCTGAGCGGGGATCCGCCGGACCAGCCGGCTGCCCGCCCATCGCCCGACGATCATGGCGGCGAGGAACAGGCTCACGGCCTGGGCCGCGCTGGCCTTCTCGAT
>CAYLZG010000178.1:0-7526 GCA_964387985.1 uncultured Anaerolineales bacterium
CATCACCTCGGCAGGCGCGCCAGTGACATTCTCGCCAGCAAAGATGGCACGTCCACCGTTCGGCCTGAACGTTCCCGCAATAGAATTGAGGAATGTCGTCTTGCCTGCGCCGTTGGGGCCGATCAGGCCGACGATCTCGCCAGCTTCGATCTGGATGGACACATGATTGACGGCCGTCAGGCCGCCGAAGGTCTTGACGATCTCGTGAGTTTCAAGCAGAGCCAATGCTCACCTCCTCGAGAGACCCACGGCACCCTGCGTTGGTGGTTGTGGCCACCAAACGCAGGGTGCGCAAAGGTCACACAGCCGACGTTATTGTTTCCCTGTCAGCTTGCGCTCTGCCCACTCCGGGGGAAAGACGATGTAGCCCACGCCGTCCATGTACTGCCGGACGGGGAACAAGTAGTAGCCTTTGCCGACCACCATGTCCGGAATCGTCTCGGGCGTGTACTTGTACTCGTCCATGACGATGCCGTCTTTGTAGGTCCATTCGCCGGTCCAAATGTTGGCCTTGACGAACTCGTAGATGTTCTCGCTCGTCAGCTTGCCTTCCTGGGCGTAAAGATCATTCGCCATGGCGATGAAGAAGTTGGTGCCATCGTAGGCGAGGCCTGCTGCAGAGGGGCTGGGTTCCAGGTTCCAACGAGCCTCGAAGTCCTTGGCGAATTGCTTGCTCTTGTCTGTTGCCCATCCCGGGATCTGGTCCAGGACGTAGTTCGAGGACGAGCCGGTCAGGTCGTACCACTCGCCGACCCAGCCGAGGCCGTCTGCGATGATGATGCTCTCCAGGCCAACCTCGTCCGCCTGCTTGATGAACGCAGAGAACGACGGCGGTGCGGTGCTGGTGCCGGCAACCAGTGCCGGTTCCAATTCCTTGAGCTTGTTCAACAGCGGATAGAACTCGGTCTGCGCGATGTCGAAGAATTCCTCGGCGACCACTGTCCAGCCAACTTCCATCAGTTGGGACTTGATCGCTGAGCCGAAGCTGCGGCCGAGGTCAGTGTCCTCACCGTAAATGGCGACCGTCTTGTTCTTGGGCGTCCACTGCCCCGCCGCGATGGCATCTTCCAACGCCTCAACATAAGGCTTCGTGTACAGCGCGGTCGACGGCCAGCCCTTATTCATCCAGTAGCCGTACTTTTCAACATCGGAATTGAACTTCTCGTTGACAACCTCGGTCGCGCCGAAGCCGTAGAAGTGGGGGATCTTGTACTTGGCGGTAATCTCCATGCAGGAGACGGCCACCGAGCTGTGCCAGTTAAGGATGCCGGCCTGGATGCCATCCTGAACCACGGCCTGTTCGTACGCCTGAGCCGACTTGGCGGGGTCAGACTGGGAGTCGATCCAGACCGGTTCGATCTTGTAGTGGCCGATCTGCCAGTTGATGGCATCGAATGCCATGGTGGCAGCGCCCTTAAATTCCTGGCCGGTGCGGGCGGATGGTCCGCTGAAGGGGCCGAGGATGCCGAGCTTGAAGACCTCGGTCTCTTTGGCCGTGGCAGGCTCAGCGGCTGGCTGCTCTGCTGCGGGTGCGGCAGTGGGTTGCTCAGCCGCAGGTGCAGCAGTGGGCTGGGCGGCCGGCGCGGCTGTCGGCGCGGCTGCGGGCTGTGCGCAGCCAACGAGCGACAGGGCGATCGTCAGGACCATGAAGAGCGCCAACACGCTCGCAGGTCGGGAACCATGGTTTCGACTGGACATGCTTCCTCCTTGAAGGACATCTAGAACATTTTCGTTCCATCATCATCGAATGCGGTTTGGAATCTGCCCCCCGAGCTCGCAAGCAAAACAACGAGCACAGCAGGGGAACGAGTGATCACCTCCCAACTGAGCGCACCGGCCGTCAATCAAGACGACGGCGGACCTCACCACCGGCGAAAATGCGCAGGAAATGGAAGAGGGGTCTCGCCGTTCGACAGCGAGACCCCTCCGCGGGAATCCTTCGCGCTCGCAGCCGCATGTTGTGGTGTGTGCGGCCAAAGGGCGGTCTGGCTTGGCGCGAGCCTGAGCTGCGCGCCTTACAGTTGCGGGACAGCGCCGGCCTGTCGTCATCGCACGAGTCACCGGACTTCGCCCTGATATATTTGCAGTATATTACAGCGTCGCCCTGTTGTCAAGTGCCTCCGCGCACCTGTTATCCCTGCAAATCAGACGTCAAAGCACATTGCGTAGATTTGCTCGTAGCTCTTCCGGGTCAGGTCGCGGGGGTTGCCGATCGTCTGCGGGTCGTTGTAGGCCATGTCGACCAGCATCTGCATGTCTTCCTTCTTCACCCCCAACTCGGTCACCGACGGGATTTCGAGGAGACTGACGAAGTCCCGCACCGCGTCAACCGCCGACTCGGCTGCCTCAATCTGGGTCATCCCCCAGGTGTTGACGCCCATCGCCTGCGCGATGCGCGCGTACTTGACTGGCTCGCCCAGGTAGTTGTACGCCATCACAGGCGGCAACATGGCAGCGGTCAGGACGCCGTGCGGCAGGTCGTAGTAACCGCCCGCGGTCTGGCTCATAGCATGCACTGCGCCTGCACTCTCCGTGCCGTAGGACATGCCGGCGAGCATGGCGGCCATTGCGACCTTGTACCGGGCCTCGACGTTATGTCCCTGGGCGAAGGCGATGGGCAGCCACTGTGCCAGCGTCTCGATCGCCCACAAGGCGACGGCGTCCGGCCACGGCTGCGCATATGCGCAGGTGTAGCATTCGATGGCATGCGTCAGTGCATCCAGGCCCGTGCTGGCCGTGATGTGCGCGGGCATATCGAGCATCAATAGAGGATCGATCAGCGCGACGTACGCGGCAATCAGTCCGGTTCCGCCCGCATTGTACTTGATGTGCCGGGCGGGATCGGTGATGACCGACCACAGGGTGACCTCGCTGCCGGTGCCGGCTGTCGTCGGCACGGTGATCAGGGGCGGGATGCGCTTCTTGATCGGCTGAGGATCGGCCCATTCGTACTCAAGGATCGAGCCGCCGTTTTCGACGACTACGCCGATTGCCTTGGCGGTGTCCATCGGGCTGCCACCGCCGAGGCCGATCAGGCCGTCGCATCCTTCAGCCCGGTACAGGACAGCTGCATCATCGACCAGCTTGATGGGGGGGTTCGCGATGACGCCGTCGAAGAGCAGAAAGTCGACGTTGTTCTGCTTGAGGACATCGGTGACACGCGCTGCGATGCCAGCCTTGACCAGGCCCTGGTCGGTGACCAACATCGGCCGCTTGCAGCCGAGCGCCTTGACCTCATCGGCCAGACACTCAACTGCGCCTGGTGCGTGCTTGACGACAGTGGGGACTTCGAACGAACGCAGATTGACCATACAATGAGTCTCCTTCGACAGAAATGGTTCTGAGCACGGCGGTCCGCGAGAACACACTGGCCTCTACGAGCCGCCGCGTGGCTCACTTTTCAGTTCTCCGCGACCCGAATACCGGCCACGGAATCGAGAACTACATCGGCTTGAGCAGCCAATGTAGCGCGGTCGCTGGCGCCAGTGAGAACGCCGGCGACGAGGCCAGCACCTGCCCGCCGGCCCATCAACAGATCGAACACGGTGTCGCCGACCATGGCCGTTCGCTCGATAGGGACGCCGAGCGCGTGGCAGGTTGTTAGAAGTCGCTCGGGTTCGGGCTTGCCCGGCAGGTCATCATCACCGCAGATAACTCGGTCGACCAGTTCATCGACTTTCAACAGCCGCAACGCAGTCTCCGTGGCCACCCGGCCGTCGGTGGTGTCCACCGCGATGCGGATACCGGCCTGCTGCAGCGCCGTAAAGAGGGCGACCAGGTCGGCGGTTGGGTGCACCAACCCTGGCAACGTTTCAGGCGCTGTCGCTGCGCGCCATGCGGCACGCACTGCAGCCTCCGCCACGTGCCAGGGCTGGCCGCGACGGTATAGCGTCGCGGCCAGGATCGTCAAGCCCTGTTCCGTTGTGGCCATGGCCCAGGGGCCATGCGGGTCGATCCAGCCCCGCTCCGGGTCGCACCCCAACGCAGCGTACAGATCAGCTGCCGTCGCGTTGCCTCCTTCGCTGCCAGAGGTGAGAGCCTGCACCGCGTGGGCCAGGAGCGATCCCCACATAGCATCGAATTGGAGCAGGGTGCCGTCCTTGTCGAAAACGACCAGGCCAGCATCGAAGCGGGTCTCACCGACAGTCAGGATCGCCACAGGCGTTGTGCCCTCCGTAGCCCCGAGCTATTCCATTGCGTCGAGCGCTGCCTGGGCTTCCTGCGCTGCAACTACTGCCTAGCCGCCCGGGTACTCGACACCCAACGCCGCCAGCTTCTCCGGCTTGGGTGAGCCGTCCAGATCCCAGCCGCGCACGGCGTAGTAGTCCGCGCGCAGGGACTCAATATCGGCCTCCGTGAAGAAATGCCCGGCCGCAGGACCGTCTGCCAGGGGTTCACTCTTGAAGCGGCCCGGCAGGTCCTCGTCCCTGGCCACCATGCCGGCCTTCAAGTTGAACAGCCGGGTCAGGTTCCAGATGCGTTCACCGAGCTGGTAAAGCTCATCCAGCCCGATGCGCCGGCCCGTGGCAGCCGCGAAGAGATCGAGGTACTGTTCTTCGGTGATACCATAGCGCGCGAAATCGCACGTGGTCATGGTATCCAGCCCTGCCAGCTTATTCTGCACATCAGCCAGCAGTTGCGCCTTGCCCTCCAGAGCCAGGCGTTCGTATGTTTGTCCCTTCCACGTCTCGCCGCCCACCTCGTACAGGATGGGGAAGGCGCGCTGATGGCAGCCGCCCCGGTCAGCAGTCATGTAGGCCAGCGCCATGCCCGGCGCGCCTCGCGGCCCCCAGGCCGGCAGTTCCAGACCCTTAACGTGGATCGCAAAATTCGGAGCGTCGCCACCCAGTTTCTCTGCGGCCGCCCGCACGCCTTCGGCCAGCAGGTCCCCGGCGCCATAGCGATGCGCGATGTCGAGCAGCATGCTGGAGAGACTCTTCGCGTCACCGAAACGCACGTCTGCGTCGAGCACGCCCCTTTCGACGGCCTCGCATGCGAAGCTGAGCACCGCGCCCGCCGAGATGGTGTCCAGCCCAAGCTTGTCGCACAACAAGCCGAGACAGACGGCGTCGATCGTGTCGCCCACCTCAAGGTTACTGCCCAGCATGGCGGCGCTCTCGTATTCCAGTGCGTCACCCTTCAGCCCGGCGTGCTCGCCCTCCTTGATGCTGCCGTCCTTGGTACAGGCGATCGGACAAGCGGCGCAGGCCGTGTCTTTATCCCAGTATTTGGCGCGCTGGGCCTCGTCGCCCAACGCGGCTGCGCCTTCAAAGCTGCCACGTTGGAAGTTCCGGGTCGGCAGAAGTCCCTCGACATCGGCCCAGGGGATCGACGCCGCGGTGCCGCCTGTGTGGAAGCCCTGCAGCGAAGCGTTATCCTTCATCGTGGCCAGGGTGGCACGCAAGGTCACTTTGAACGCGTCGGGGTCGGCAAGCGGGATGCGATGGGTGCCCCGCACGACGATAGCCTTGAGGTTCTTAGCGCCCATTACCGCGCCCCCACCACCGCGGCCTGCCTGGCGATGCGGATCACAGTCGATCACGGCAAACTTAACCAGATTCTCCCCGGCAGGGCCAATGCAGGCGATCCGCCAATCCTTCTGAGGATAAATCGGGCGCAGCTGCTCGTAGACCTCGTAGGTGTCGAGCCCGCGCAGGTCAGCAGCCGGCTTGAGCGCAACCTGGTCGTTGTCGATCTCCAGAAAGCTCAGCTCGGGCGCCCGACCTGTAATCAGTAGGCCATCATATCCGGCCGACCGCAGCTCCTGACCGAAGAAGCCCCCATAATAGGAATCCGTGAATAACCGGGTAACCGGCGACTGAAAGATCACCCCAGAGCGCATCGACGGCGCCTGGGTGCCGGTGAGCGGTCCCATGATGAAGATCAGCGGATTCGATGGGTCGAAGGGTTCCGCCTTGGGATCCTGGTGCTGTGCCAGGAGATAGGCGCCCACACCCTTGCCGCCGACATACTGCGTGAGCACCTCCTGGGGCAGGCTGAAAGGCGTCCACTCGCCCTTGTTGAGGTCGATATGGAGGTAATGGTTGAGATAACTGGTGGGCATAGATGATTCTCCGCATGCGCGCCCTCGTAGGGCGCGAGGTTCGATATGATCCAGGGATACAGGAACGCAGGCCGCTGCGTTACAGCGCCATGCACCCCTGCACTAGCGATGCACTTCTTCGACTTCTTCGTACCAGGGAACACGGGTTCCCACCTTCGCCCGCATCTTCCAGGCGAGGGGCTTGGGCGCCGCATCCATGGCAGCCTGCAAGGCCGTCAACTTCCCGCGTATCTCTTGCTGGAGCGTTTCGCTCAGTAGCTCGGCCTCTCCACGGTCCATGAAGGCACGGATCTTGCCGATGGTCATGTTCACGGTGGTGTAGAGACCCCAGTCCTTGGCGCACAGGGAGGAGATAATCTCGCTGTTGACGGTCTCGTTGTCGCCAGGTCCCACCTCGTGGTCGAGCAGCAGCGCCAGGAGGTCGAGGATATCCTTCCTGTTCAGTTCCACAATCTGGGCCTTGGTCAGGAAGAGTTCCGCGAGGGGCACAGTCAGCGGCTCGATATGGAGCCGATCTGACAGCGGCAACTTGTGGCACATGCTGAAGTCACCGATGAAGATGTCGATCTGCCGGTTGCGCGCTTCATCGTAGTAGAGTTGACGCCGATCGCCACTGAGGGTGTTGAACGTCTTGTTGGGCGTGTAGCCCATGCCCTTGAGGAAGTTCTCCAAACGGAGAGCGCCGCTCTTATCGGTCACAAAGTCGATATCCGGATAGTCGCGCCTCAGCGCGCGGTGCACGGCGCGTTCGCAGTGCATCTTGAAAGCCAAGCCGCCGACGAGGCGAAGAAAGATGCCTTCCTTCTGTGCCTCACCGATCAGGCGGTGCATTTCATCCTCAAGGAGCGGCAATGTCGTGCTGGGTTGATTCTCAGCAGTCATACGGCATCCAACCCTTCGTATCTGAAGGTTCAAGAGCCGGATGGACTCGCACCACGGACTCCTGAACCTTCATCCTTCAATCTCATTCGACCGGGATTTCGTCGTAGATCTTGTTGATGTTGATGCCCTGGCGGCGGCGGTAAGCCTTGAAGCCGATGTAGATCACCAACGCCAGGAGATACATGGCGCCCATGTACACCATCGAACTCGTGTTGCGATAGCTGATGCCGAACAACTCGTTGGGATCGATCAGCCAGTGGTAGAGCAGGAAGAGCACGAACCCACCGAAGATCACCCCAGCCACCGTGATGAGCGGAATTCCCAGGACCTTATACTTGGCAATGGGCGATGCCTCGTACAGATCGCGCTTGATGAAGGGCAGCAGCGTGGCTGCGACCGTCGAGCCCAGGTAAGTGACGGCGATGACGAGGGTGGAGCATAGCGTCAGCGACTGGAAGTTGAAGACATTCCAGGCGAAGAGCGCTCCTACGACGATCGACGGGATCACCATCAACATCAACGCATAGATGGGCGTCCGGGTGCGCGGCTCAACCTCGGCCACCTTCTCCGGCAGCAAGCG
>CAYLZG010000179.1:0-7508 GCA_964387985.1 uncultured Anaerolineales bacterium
CGTAGAGCCTGCCATCCGCATCGCGTGCAATCGAGCGTGCGTCCAGGGAAGCGCCAATGGGATTCCAGGCTGCGCCACCGTCCGCACTGGCAAAAACGCCTCCGGTCCGCGTCGCAGCCCAGATTGCCTGAGGATTGGTGGGGTCAGATTCAAAGTCGTAGACGCTTTGACCCCAAAGGCCAGCACCGGTCCAACTGTCCCCACCGTTAGTGGATATGAAGACGCCGTTCCTGGTTCCGGCCAGCAGGCTCGTTCCCAGAGACCGGATCGAAAGGACTTCCCGGTTGGCCAACCCCGAATTCACAGCGCTCCACGACTCGCCGGCATTTACAGACCGAAACACGCCACCACTGTTGGTGCCCGCGAAAAGCCGGCCCGAAGCATCACATTCCAGGGCGGTAAGGTACCGGTCTCCCATGCCGTTGTTGACCGCCGCCCATGAGGTGGTCTCAGCACGAAATACGCCGCCACCCCACGCGCCGGCAAAAACCTGGCCAGATGGACAGACTGCGACCGTCATGACCTCGCGATCGGACAATCCCTGGTTCGCCAGCAAGGGGGTCGTTTCCCAAGAACGCCCCCCATTAAGGCTGCGGTACACGCCGCCGCCCGTCGGGTGATCGACGGCTGCAAAGACGATATCGGAATCCACAGGAGATACTGCCAGCCATCTGATCTCCCCTGCGATCTGAGACACCTGCTCCCAGGCGTCATCCGTCGCGACGGCGTCTGCCGCTGCCGCGGTCGGCGGGTAGAACCAAAGCGAGCCAAACGGAATCAGGCTGGAGATCAGCAGCAGCCGAAAAAGCACCCGTCGGAAATTTCTCTGGATTACACTTCCCTGCATCTCAGCACTCCAATCGAGTGGAACTGGCTCATCGCTCGGAAACCAGCTCCTGCGGGCATTCCATCGGAATCGCCCTATTCATATCTAGGGTTTGGGCGGTGGTTGCGACGGCAACGAGTAGCTAAGGCGCTGCGGTGCACTCTGTGCCGGTTCGATCAGCCTGACATATGGCCTTGTCTGGACGACGATCACGGTCCAGTAGAAATCGCTGTTGGTCAGCTGCGCAGATGAGTTGAGATAATCCACATCAACGGTGAGGGATGTCTCCGTCGTTGTAGCTGCGATGCCGCGGGCGGCGGCGGGATCCTCGCCGAGATTCCACCACACCACCTCATACGCGGCGCCGGGCGGCAGAGGGCCACCAGGCTGCCACGCAAAACTCACGTTGCCCCTGCGCGATTCACCGGAAGCTGGCGCGAGCGGGACCGGCACGTTGACGCTGATCGCCGTTGGCGGCGGTGCGGGAGGCCGGGTGGCCGCAACTGCAGGACTGGTCGCCCCTTGAGTGGGTGCAGTCGTCGCGGTCGCCGTCGCCGTCGCGGTCGCCGTCGGGGCGGGAGTCGACGTCGGCTCCGCAGTCGGTGAGGCTGTAGGCGTCGACGTGGCAGCCTGGGTTTGCGTTGCAGTGGGCGCCGGTGTTCGTGTCCTTGTCGACGTAGCCTGGGTTGCAGGCGTCGCCGTGGCTCTGACAGGAAGACTCGTAGCCTGAGTGGTCTCAGCCGCGGCCGCGATCAGGATGGGCGTCGGTGAAGCGCTTACACCACTCAGAGGGGTTGCCTGTGCGCTGGACGGCGTTGAGGCGACCGGTGTCATTAGCTGTCCCGACTGGCTCGCGGTCGACCCGACCGCGGTTGCAGCAGGCGGTTCTTCTGAGGCCAGTTGGGGGCTTCTCACCAACGAAAGGAGCAGCCAGACGGCCAAGACAATCCCAAGAAGGCCGGCGGCAATGACGAGCAGCCTCCTCAGGTTCGGCACCTGGAAAGACCGGACCGCGGCTGCCGGGGCAGAGTCCGCTGCCGGGGCAGAGTCCGCTGCCGGAGCGAAATCCGCTGCCGGAGCAGAGGCCGCTGCCGGCGCAGAGGCCGCTGCCGGCAATGGTGTCACTGCCGGCGCGGAGGTCACTGCCGCAGGGGCCATCTCGACCGGCGTAAGCTGTCCCTGCACCCAGGCGATCAACTCTTCGCATGCGCCGATGTGGCGGTCAAATTCCGCAATGACCTGCTGCCGGATCTCGGCATCGCGCTGAAGCTCTATTTCCGCTGCCGCCCACGTGTCATCCAGCTCGCCCGCGGGACCTGCTTCAAGCAGTTGGAGCGTCTCGTCGAGCGCCCGGGCCTGATCATCACGCTCGGAACTCAGCTGGTTGAAGTAATCGGTGGCCTCAGCCAACACCGCGCGGAAGTCTGCCTGCGATCGCGACCTGGCGATGCGATCGTTAAGGCGCTTGCTGTTCTTGTTGACCCATGTCGCCAGCATGCGCTGCTGGTTTACATCGAGCATCGATAACCTCCAGCGAGTCCGAATCACTCCGTGGGTGAGGGTCGGAGTCTGTCCAGAGACGCAAAGACCATCGTCGGATTAACCTGGGATGGCCTATCAAAACAGACTTGCCAATGCGCCCATCGAGAACATCTCTGGTCGCAGTACCGATCGATCTCAGGACCGAGCGGCGGTCTCAAGACCGGACGGGGCATTATATTATACAGCGCGAATGCTACCATAAAACACCCACAAAAGGAAACTGGTTGGTGAATGTCATGAGGCGGTGACCGCTTGAGGGCGAGCCATGCTATTGACAAAGGGCGCGATTTGCGCGAATATATGAGTGAACGTTCGTTTATATAGGAGGCTCATGTGGATGACTCACCGCTCACCAAGGGAGAGCGGACCCGGCACGAAATCCTGGCCGCAGCCAGGCGGCTGTTCTTAAGCCAGGGCTTCACCGCAACGCCCATGCGCCAGATCGCCCGGGAGGTGGGCATCACCCCGGCCGCGATCTATAACCATTATCCCAGCAAAGACGGGCTCTTCACCGCCCTGCTGCAGAGCGCCGCGCCGTATGACGAGTTGTTCGCCCTGTTCGGTGAGATCGAGGCCGGCACCCCGGAGGATTTCGTGCGCCAGGTATTTCGAGCTGTGCTGGCGTTCATCACGGATCACCAGGATTACCTTCAGCTCGTCCTGATAGATGCACAGGAACGCGATGGCTCGGCAGTCGCCACTCTCCTGCCCGAGGTGCTGCCCAGGGCACTCGTATGGCACGAGCGGTTGGTATCCCTGGGTGCCGGTCAACAGCATGGTGAAGTCCTCCGGAAGGAGGTGCCCTTTCTTGTCTTTGTCAGGGCGTTGGTCAGCCTGCTTGGGGGCTTCATGCTGACCCAACGAATCGTCAAGGAAGATCGGGTGCCCGAATTCACAAGCATCGATTGGCCGGAGGCACTGGCGAACGTCTTTCTGTACGGAGTATTCAGGACGCCAGCGGGAGATGCGAGAGGAGTTGCAGGCAAATGAACCACCGCCGCCTGTTGTCGCTGATCCGCAAGGAGTTCATCCAGATCGTTCGCGACCCCCGCACCCTGGCCATCACGTTCATCATGCCCGTGATGCAGATCTTCCTCCTTGGCTACGCGGCGACCAACGATGTGCGGAACGTCCCCCTGGCCGTGTGGGACCAGGATCGCTCCTGGGCTTCGCGCCAGCTGCTGGATGCCTACCGGGCAGCCGACTACTTCCACCTGGACTACGACGTGGGCAATGAAGAAGAGCTGCGCCGGCTGATCGATAGCGGCGCGGCCCGGACCGGCCTGATCATCCCGCCCGACTACTCGACCCGAATCGCGGGCGGCCAGACCGCACAGATTGCCATGATCGTTGACGGTTCGGACCCGACGATTGCCAACACCGCGCTGTCAGCAGCCACGATGATCGGCCAGACCAAGGCGACGAACCTCCTTGTCGAGCGCGCAGCCAGCCGCGGCCAATCTGCGGTGGCGCAGCTGCCCGTTGAAGTCCGCACGCAGGTCTGGTACAACCCCGACCTGCTCTCGTCCTATTACATGATTCCGGCCCTGATCGGCCTGATCCTGATGATGATGACCACCCTGCTGACCTCGACCTCGATCGTGCGCGAACGTGAGCGCGGCACGATCGAGCAGCTGATCGTCACGCCGCTGAGGTCGGCGGAACTGGTCGTGGGCAAGCTGGCTCCCTATGTGTTGATAGCTATGATCGACATGGCCGAAATCATCGGTGCGGGGGTGCTGATGTTCGGTGTTCCAATTAACGGCAGCCTCCCCCTGCTGCTCCTGCTGGCAGGCTTGTTCCTGGTGTCGACACTGGGCCTGGGGCTGTTCGTGTCGACCCTGGCCAACACGCAACAGGAGGCCATGCTGACCAGCATGTTCTTCCTGTTGCCCGCGATCTTTCTGTCGGGCTTCTTCTTTCCGCTCGCGGG
This sequence comes from uncultured Anaerolineales bacterium, assembly GCA_964387985.1. GTDB lineage: Bacteria > Chloroflexota > Anaerolineae > CG2-30-64-16 > CG2-30-64-16 > JALOOB01. Next base: position 4,302 of record CAYLZG010000179.1, read on the forward strand.
CATGCCGTGGTATCTGCAGGCATTCAGCTATGTGATCCCGCTGCGCTACTTCCTGATCATCACCCGCGGCATCATGCTGAAAGGCGTAGCCATCGACGTGTTGTGGAACCAGGTCATCGCATTGGGCATTTTTGCCGTCATCATCATGGGCAGCGCGGCGGTGCGCTTTCGCAAGCGGCTGGATTAGGCGTCATCAGGAAGAGAGGAACCCATGCACAGCAAGCTTCTCCGTGTGATTCTGCTGCTGGTTCTGTTGGCGGTGGCGGTTGCCGGATATTGGTGGTGGCAGGCGCGCAGCGCAGGCGCCAACGGGGATGGCATGATCTCGGGGACCATCGAAGCCACAGAGGTGACGCTCTCCGCCGAAAGCCCGGGCCGCGTCATTGCAGTCCATGCTGCCGAGGGCGATGCGGTCCGGGCGGGCCAGGCGCTGGTCGAGTTCGACTCCGCCCTGCTGTTGGCACAACGTAAGCAGGCCGAGGCAGCCCTGGCTGCAGCCCAAGGCGCGCACGCCGCCGCCGGTGCCAATATCGCGGCCGCGCGGGCTCAATTGGAGCAGGTGCGCGCTGGCGCGCGTGCCCAGGAGATCCGGGCACAGGAAGAAGCTGTGGCCGCTGCACAGGCCCGGGTCGGCATTGCGCAGGCACAACTGGAGCAGGCCCGCGGCGCATTGCAGGCCGCGCAGGCCCTTCGCAGCCAGGCCGTAGCAAGATACGCCCAGGTGAAGGGCGGCGCCCGCGCCGAAGTGCTCGAACAGGCGCTCCTGGCAGTTCAACAGGCAGCGGCAGCCGTGCGCCTGGCCCAGGCTGACTACGACAAGATCAAGGACCGGGCCGACTCAGGGGCCATGCCCCAGGCGCTGGCGCTTGAACGTGCCACGCTGACCCTGCAAGCGGCACAGGCCAACTACGACGCACTGGTCAAGGGTGCGACGACGCCCGAGTTGGACCAGGCGCGCGCGGGCATCGATCAGGCGCAGGCCGGCATCATCCAGGCTTCAGCAACGGTCAGCCAGACAGAGGCCTCCCTGGCCAGCGCAGGGGCCGGGCAGCGCGCCGAGGAGGCACGCCTGGACCTGGCACGCGCCGGAGCGCGGCCGGAACAGGTCAAGGCCGCGGAAGCGCAGGTTGCAGCCGCCGCAGCCCAGGCCGAGGCAGCGCAAGGCCAGGTGGACGCAGCAAAGGCTGGCCTGGGCGTCATCGACGAGCAGTTGGCCCGCACAACGCTGAAGGCGCCGGTCGACGGGGTGATCTTGAGCCGGGCTGTTGAGCCGGGCGAAGTAGCGCTGACCGGCGGTGCACTCCTTGTAGTGGGCGACCTCCGCAATCTCACGGTCACAGTCTACCTGCCCGAGGATGAGTACGGCACGGTCAAGGTCGGTGAGGCTGCCCGGGTGACGGTGGACTCCTTTCCAGGCCGCGCGTTCTCCGGCACAGTGCAGCGTATCGCAGACAAGGGCGAATACACCCCGCGCAACGTGCAGACCCCTGCGGGACGCCGCGCGGTGGTCTTCGCTGTCAAGGTCGCAGTCGAGAACACCGGCGGCGAGCTCAAACCGGGCATGCCCGCAGACATCGTTTTTGCGAAGTAAGTGCAGATGGCCCTCCTTGAAGCGACCGGCCTGGTCAAGCATTTCGGCATCCGCGGCAGCCTGGCAGCCGTGGCGGCTGTCGATGGCCTCTCGCTGACCATCGAACGCGGGGAGGCCTACGGACTGGTCGGGCCTGACGGAGCGGGCAAGACCACCGCCATGCGCTTGATGGTGGGTGCGCTGAGCCTGGAGCAGGGCCAGGTGCGCATCGCAGGGCACGACCTGCTTCGGAGCGCGGAACTGGCCCGGTCCACAATCGGTTATCTGCCCCAACGCTTCTCGCTGTACGGCGACCTGACGGTCTACGAGAACCTGGCGTTCTTCGGCTCGGTTCGGGGCATCGAGCCCAAGATCCTGCCCGGCCGTGCCAGGGATCTTTTGGGCTTCGTAGGGCTGGCCGATTTTGAAAACCGGCTGGCCAGCGCACTCTCCGGCGGCATGAAGCAGAAGCTGGGCCTGGCCTGTGCACTCATCCATCGTCCGCCACTTCTCCTGCTGGATGAACCCACCGGCGGCGTTGACCCGATTACGCGCCAGGACTTCTGGCAACTGATCATCCGTCTGCTTGCAGAAGGCGCGGGGGTGCTGGTGAGCACCCCTTACATGGATGAGGCAGTCCGCTGCAGCCGGCTGGGATTCATGGTGGCGGGACGCCTGCTGGCAACCGGTTCCCCGCGCGAGCTGGTGGCTCCGCTGGCCGGCCGCATCCTGGAGCTGAAAGCTCAACCAAAAGACCTCGCGCACCGTGTCTGCCGGGCCGATCCCGATGTGGAAGATGTCGCAACGTTCGGCGAGTTGTTGCATCTGCGGCTGCGGGGCGAACGCCCAGCCGAAAACGCACACCCGCAACAGGAGGCGGGCGAGGGACGAGCGATCTTTCCTCAGGACACAATGAGCACAGGCGCAATGGACAACATCCCCGAACGCTTATCCGGGGCAATGGCAGCCGTTGGCGTCCGGGTGCACTATCTCAGGTCCGTTGCGCCTTCGCTGGAAGATGTCTTCATCTCCACGCTGCAGGGGGTGGCGCATGGCTGACCTGGCCATACTGGCCGAAGGGCTGACCAAGCGATTCGGCGACTTCACTGCGGTCGAAGATGTTTCTTTCGAGGTGCGTGCCGGTGAAGTGGTTGGGTGCCTGGGGCCCAACGGCTCGGGCAAGACGACGACTATCCGCATGTTGTTGGGGCTGCTGCGTCCCACCGCGGGCCGCGCGGAGGTGCTGGGGCTCGATGTCGAACGCCAGACCGAGCTGATCCGCCCGCTGGTTGGCTACATGAGCCAGAAGTTCGCGCTAACCATGGTGGAAAACCTGGCCTTCTATGCCGGCATCTACGGCCTGTCAAACGCAGAACAGCGCCAACGCCAGCAGGAAGTCCTTGAGATGGTAGGGCTGCGCGGCAGAGAGAGCGAACGGGCAGGACAGGTTTCAGGCGGCTGGCGCCAGCGACTGGCCCTCGCCATTGCGCTGGTCCACCGGCCCCGCCTGCTCTTCCTGGACGAGCCGACCAGCGGTGTGGATCCCGTAGCCCGGCGTGCTTTCTGGGACACAATCGACGTGCTGGCGCACGACGGGGCGACCGTCTTTGTCAGCACTCATTTCATGGATGAAGCCG
>CAYLZG010000180.1:0-7450 GCA_964387985.1 uncultured Anaerolineales bacterium
ACGTCACCCGGCCTGCCGCGGGGCTCACCACCCGGCTGTACGCCCATGCCCGCAGATAGTGGCAGATATGATAGAAGGCCGTGCAGTCCACGAAGTGATCGTCGTCACATCGCCTGTACCGCCACTTCAATGGTACGTCCTGAGCGCCCAAGGGGTGATCCTCGCCGGCCAGCGGCTCATCTTGCACCGGCGCTCCGGTCACTCCAGGTTCAGGCTCATGGTAGCGCCGGGCAATCTGCAGCTTCCAGTCCTCTCCGCCGAAGCGCTCCAGTTCAGGGGGTATCGCCTGCGGGCCAGCAACCAACCAGTTATGAATGTAGCCGTTCTGGAGTTTGTAGCGAGCATAGAAAACGGACATCATCACCTCATGAGGCCTGGTTCATTCCGCGCAAGGCAATCTCAACCAGCACCAGGCAGAGCAGCACGACGCCGAGCGGAATGGCAACCGTCTTCGCAAAGCGCCGCGGCAGGACATTCAGCTCTGCGCCTTCGCGATAGTATCCTTCCAAGAATACCACGTAGACGAAAACAACCAAACCGCCCAGAAGCAGGGTGACCTGGTTAAGGAGGCGCAGCACGTACCGGTTGGCGCCGAGCGCAGCCCCGAGCACATTGACCGCCGACTGGAATTGGAGGAGGGCCGCCACGCAGACCGCGATGCTCACCAGCCAGGCCAGGTAAGCCAGCACGCGAGGTACTGGAGTTTGCGGCGTGCGCTGCATCGCTTACCCCCCATAGAGGACACACCGCACCTTGTGTCCCGGCTCGACCTCGAGCCACGGCGGCGGCGCCTGATCGCACAATCCCGGGATACGCTGCGTGCAGCGCGGATGAAAAGGGCACCCTTTTGGTATGGCGTAGGGGTCGGGCACACTGCCGCGAATGGATTCCAGCCGCTGTCCGCGGCGCTTCTGCCCGAGCTTGGGGATGGAGCGCAGCAGCGCCTCCGTATAAGGGTGCAGCGGCGAATGGAAGAGCGCATCCACGCTGGCCTCTTCCACCACCTTGCCCATATACATGACGATCACATCCTCACACATCTGCGCCACCACGCCCAGGTTGTGGGTGATGTACATGATCGCCATGCCCAGCTCGCCCTGTAGGCCGCGCATCAGCCGCAGGATCTGCGCCTCGGTCGTGACATCCAGTGCGGTCGTCGGCTCATCCGCGATCAGGAGGCTGGGATGGCATGAGAGCGCCATCGCGATGACCGCACGTTGCCGCAGTCCGCCTGACAGTTGGTGCGGGTAAGAGTCCACGCGCTCACGTGGTTTCGGGAAACCGGCAAGATCGAGCATCTCGATGGCCTTGGTGCGGGCCTCGTGTTTGTCGACCCCCTGGTGCAGCATGATGGCTTCGCCTATCTGGTTGCCGATGGTATGGACGGGGCTGAGGGAGGCCATAGGCTCCTGGGGCACGAGCGCGATCTCGTCCCCGCGGATGCTCCGCATCACGGGCCCGGCGGGGTCGAGCTCGGTCAGCCTGACTTCGTCAATCTGGCCGTTTCCGCTGCCACCCACTTTGCGGTAAAGGGTGATCTCGCCGCTGACGATGCGTCCTGGCTTAGGCACGATGCGGAGGATCGAGCGGGCGGTGATGCTCTTGCCGCAGCCGCTTTCGCCGACCACGCCCAGCGTCTGGCCGTGCCAGATCTTAAATTCGACGCCGTCGACTGCCCGGACAGTGCCCTCATCCAGGAAAAAGTAGGTCCGCAGGTCCTTGACATCGATCAGGCATTGGTCTTGTTTCATGTCGAGGGCTCCTGCTAACGGCTGTAAGGGTCGGCAGCATCACGCAGGCCGTCGCCGACAAAGTTGAATGCCAGCACCGACAGCACCACTGCCACGCCTGGCGCCAACACCCACGGCGCGAGGACCAGCGAGCGCAGGTTCATCGCCTCCTGCAGCAGCACGCCCCAGCTGATCGCAGGCGCCCGCAATCCCAGTCCGATGAAGCTCAGGCCGGTCTCCCACAGGATCATGTTGGGGATGTTCAACGTCAGCGCAGCGATAACATAGCTCAGAAACGAAGGCAGCATGTGGCGCAAGATGATGCGCATCTCGCTGGAGCCATTCAGCCGGGCTGCTAGCACGAAATCCTCTTCGCGCATGGCCAAGAAGCGCCCACGCACCACGCGTGCCATCCAGGTCCAGCCCACCAACGCCAGGATCATGGTCAGGCCAAAGTAGACCCGCACGATTGGCCAGTCCAGCGGGAGCGCGGCACTCAACGTCATGTAGAGCGGAATAGTCGGGATGGTGCGGACAAACTCGATCACGCGCTGGATGATGGCATCGATCTTCCCGCCAAAATAGCCCGAAATGCCCCCCAGGACGACCCCGAGCACCAGGCTCATGAACACGCTGACCAGGCCCATCGAAAGGGAGAGGCGTGCGCCATAGCAGAGGCGAGAGAACATATCGCGGCCCAGGCGGTCAGTTCCCAGCAAAAACAGGCCCTGTTTGTCAGCCGCGTCAGAATGCAAACCAAACAGATGCAGATCCGACTTCCAGCGCCCCAGCCACTTATACTCGAATCCGCGAACCAAGAGCCGGATGGGATATCGGATGGTGGTGTCTTCAACATACGTGATCACGAACGACTCGGGGTCCATTGCCCGGTCGTGTTGGTAGATGAAGGGCCAGTGGAATTGCCCCTCGGCATCGCGAATGTGGATCGCGGTCGGAGGCACCTGTTTGAATTGGATGGAGGCCTGATTGGGATCGTACGGCGCCACGAACTCGCAGCAGAGTGCGATGAAGTAGAGGATAATCAGCACACCGGTGCAGATCAGGGCCATCTTGTGCTTGCGGAACCGCCACCACATCAGCTTCCAGGGCGGCGCCACATAGACTTCCTCTCCCTTCCCCTTCTCAGAGAGGATCTCTTCTTCGATGTCCGGTCCGGCATCGACCTGGAGCGCCTGTTCCGATTCGGCCATGGCTCAGCCCTCCAGGCGAATGCGTGGATCGACCCACGCCAGCAAGATATCCGAGACCAGCGTCCCGATCACGGTCAGCGCGCTCAACAGCAGCAGGACTGCACCCGCCAGGTACATGTCCTGCGACGTGAGTGCACGGAGCTGCATGGGGCCCGTTGTCTGCAGGCTCAGCACGATCGACATCAGCGTGATGGATGAGATGCGGTTGGCCAGCGACCAGCCGACGGTGCTGAAGAACGGGTTCAGAGCGACCCGCACCGGGTACTTCCAGATCAGCCGGCTCTCGCTCAGGCCCTTGGCCCGCGCCAACTCCACATAGGGCTTGTTGACCTCATCGAGCAGGTTTGCGCGCGTGGTTCGGAGCTCACCCGCGGTATTCTCGATCGCAACGATCAGGGCCGGAATCCAAAGATGCTTGAACATGTCCCAGACTTTGGGCCAGCTCCACGGCGCGTTGAGATATTCCTGAGAAAAAAGGCCGCCGACGTTCAGGCCGAGCTGGGTTTGTGCGAAGTACATGATGATCAGCGCCCACAGGAACGCGGGCACACCCACGCCGAGGAAGCTAAAGGTGGACATGAGATAATCCGGCAGCGAATACTGGTGGGTCGCCGAGTAAACCCCCATGGGGATCGCGATCAGCCAGCTGATCAACATGGAGAACACGGCCAGTGCGACCGTCAGTCCCAACTTCTCCCAGATTAGCTCGCTGACCGGCCGCTGCCATTCCATCGATTGGCCCCAGTCCCCGCGAGTGATGATGCCCCACACCCATTTGCCGTACTGGACATAGACGGGCTGGCCCATCCCATAGCGATCGCGCAGCGATTGCAGCGCCTCATCATCAACCTGCTCGCCCATCGCGCGCAACTGCGCCGCATATGAGGTCAGGTAGTCGCCAGGCGGCAGTTGGAGGATAGCAAACGACACGATCGAGATCAGGATAAGCGTCGGGATCATGATGAGCACCCGCCGCCCGATGTATGCCAACATGCGCGTCCTCCGCCGGATCGTGATAGGTCGAGGTGGCGGTCGTCGAGGCATTGGTTGGTGGGGTTGTAGAGACGTTGCGTGCAACGTCTCTACAACCCCAGCCTTCAACCCTTAAAACCTCCAACCGGCCTCACACCGTGTGCTTGGCCGGGTCGTCCCAGTAGTAGGTCTCGTCCTGGCAGAAATGCTCGTCGCCAGTGGTGTCATCGTTCGGCATGCCGGGAGGATAGCCCTTGAAGCCGTTCTTGACGATCGTCACCGACGGCCTCTCGCCGAGCAAGGTGATCATCGGAAGCTCCTCAGCCCAGATGTCAAGCAGCTTCTTGAACGCCGCGGTCTGCTTGGCCGGATCGGGCTCTACGACGACCTCTTCGTCCCAGATCCGCCAGATTTCCCAGATCCAGTGCCCGTCCGGTGGCTTGACAGCAACAGGGCTGTCCGGCTCGGTGTAGTAGCGGTACCAGCCCGGACACCATGGCCGGTCAGGCTGCACACCGCGGAAGATGATGGCCTCGGGCACGATCGGCAGCACGGTGCGGTCGCCGCCCCAAGTACCGCCATCAAGATCGTTTGCATTGTAATGCTCGGTATAGAGGGCCCGCTCAACATAACTGTAGGCCATCTTGACGCCGACCTTCTCGAAGTACCCGGAGATGAGGCCGAAGGCATCTTCGAGCTGGGTGCCCTGTTCGATGCCCTCGAGGATGAAGCTGATGGGGCCACTGCCATCCTTGTAAAGCCGGATGCCGTTGGCATCCTTCTTGTCGAAGCCTGCTTCATCCAGAAGCTGGTTCGCCTTGTCCGGGTCATAGTCGAGGTAAGCGTTGGAGAGCTTCTCGTAGTACTGCGGAGACATTGGCAGCGGGCTGTACTGGCGTGGCTTCAGCAAGCCGTTGTAGACCAGTTGGTTGATCTCCTCGCGGTTGCATGCGTGTGACAGGGCAATGCGTACGTTGCGCTCGTTGAAGAACTCCGCGAGCTGCGGCTTCTTGACCGTGAGGTTGAGCTGCAGACTGACATGGGAGGCCAACACGCCGAGAACCACCTTGAAGTCGCCCTGGGCCTCGCTCTGCTTGTAGAGCGGCAGGTCGGCCTCCTGCATGTGGCGATACTGCATGTCGATCTCGCCGTTGGTGATCCACAGGTTCAGCACCTCTTGCGATTCCATCAGCCGGTGCGTGAGCTTGTCGATATAGGGAAGCTGCTGGCCTTCCTCATCCACTGCGAAGAAGTAGGGGTTGCGCTCGATGACGAACAGCTCGTCGTTGAGGGTGCCCTTGGGAAGCCAGGCGTTGAGGGTCGGCCGGTCGGGATTCATGGTCCACTGCCTGGCAAACTGCATGTAGTACGTCTGCCAGTCGGCGAAGCCGCGGTCCTTAACATCGGCTTCCAACTTCGCCTTGTCCGAGGTGGTGTCTTCGTGAAACTCCTTCATGTAATGGCTGGGCGATACAGGAAGGGGTGCGATGGTTGCGCCGCCGCCCGTGCCGCCGCGCGTCATGTTGTACATGAACATCGGCTTCGGTTTCCCATAGGTCCACTTGGCCGTGTACTTGTCCACTGCCTCGAACTTCGCAAGCGTCTTGTCCGGGTCGGTCCAGATGGTCTGCGTGCCGGGGGTCAGCTTCTTGTTCTGAAGCTCTTGCTCCCACCAGAAGGTAATATCGTCGGTGGTGTAATCCGCCTTGCCGTCCGACCACTTGAGGCCTTCGCGCATCTTGAGGATCCAGACCCTGCCGTCCTCTTCGACCTGCCACGACTCGACCATGCGCGGGAAGAGGTTGAGGTCCTGGTCGAACCAGGCCCACGCACGGTCCACGCACTTGGTCGGGCCCCAGTAATCGGACACGCCTTTGAACGCGCGGCGCCAGGTGCCGCCGTACTTGCCAATGCCTTCGTATCCCTTCATGACCAGGGGATTCTTTGGCAGCCGCTCATCCACAGGCGGCAGCTTGCCCGCCTTGACCAGCTCTGCCAGCATGGGAGCTTCCTTGTACTTGGCCGCGGGCACCGCGGTGGGTGGCACAGCCGTCGGCGGCACAGCGGTCGGCGCCGCAGCCGGCACGGCCGTCGGGGGCACTGCGGTTGGCGGCACCGCGGTCGGTGGCACGGCGGTCGGCGCCGGCGCCTCCGTAGGCGCGGCTGCTGGGGTGCCGCAGGCAGCGGCAGCCGCGCCCACCGCAGTCATTGCCGACAGTCGAATGAACTCACGTCGGTTAATCCTTCGCCCTTTCATGGTACATTTCCTCCTTGAAGAGCAGTCCATTCTTGTCCGGTTATCGATTGCGATATTGGCTATGCAGACTCTTGGGCATCTCCTTTCGTGGTTCCGGCGAGTGATAGCTCTTCTGCCCGGTGGCAACTCACCGTATGATCCGGTGAGATCTCTCGCAGGACCGGTTCTTCGGCCACGCACCGGTCCACGCAGTACCGGCAGCGCGGGTGAAAATAGCATCCGCTGGGCGGGTGAGCCGGGTCAGCCACATCTCCCGGCATCGCGATGGCCTCAGAACGAATGCGCGGATCGGGCTTGGGCACGGCCGAGAGGAGCGCCTCAGTGTAGGGATGCCGCGGATGGCTGAAGAGCTCCTCTGTAGCGGCGCTCTCGACCAGTTTTCCCACGTACATCACAACAACCCGGTCGCTGATGTGCTCGACTACGCTCAAGTCGTGAGAGATGAACAGATAAGTCAGCCCGAATTGCTCCTGAAGTTCCTGGAGGAGGTTGAGGATCTGCGCCTGGATGGAGACGTCCAGGGCCGAGACCGGCTCATCACAGACGACCAGCTGTGGCCTCAGCGCCAGCGCGCGCGCCACGCCGATGCGTTGGCGTTGGCCGCCGCTGAAGGCATGCGGGTAGCGGGCCATGTACTCGGGACGCAGGCCTACCACCTTGAGCAGAGCCGCGACGCGCTCTCTCAACTCCGCGCCCTTAGCCACCCCATTCGTGTAGAGCGGCTCCCCGATGATCTCCAGCAGGGTCATGCGCGGGTTGAGCGACGAGTAGGGGTCCTGAAAGATGAGCTGCATGTTCTGGCGCAGCTCGCGAAGCTGCGACTGATCCATCTTTGCAACGTTGACCCGGCCCAGGTTCTGATCGGTGAACCAGATCTCCCCCGCCGTCGGGTCGTACGCACGCAAGATCGTCCGGCCCACCGTCGTCTTGCCGCAACCGCTTTCTCCCACCAGGCCCAGCGTCTCGCCCTCGCGAATGAAAAAGCTCACCCCATCCACCGCACGGACCACGCCCACCACTTGGGTGATCATAAAGCCGCGTTGGATCGGAAAGTGCTTCTTCAGATCGATGACTTCGAGAAGCTTCGGCCGCTCAGACAGGGCGGCCCCTTGGCTGGTGGCTGGTACGATCATAGGCTCCCCATATGTACATCGTGCCTCATGCACCATGTGCCTCATGCACATCGTGCATCCACCACTAGGTGAAAGCAGGCTCCAGAGAGACGCCTGCGCTCTTCAGCGCAGCCAGGAAATCATCGTACATGACCGAGTTCGGCAGGC
>CAYLZG010000181.1:0-7197 GCA_964387985.1 uncultured Anaerolineales bacterium
GTCAGCGCCGCCATCTGGCCGAGTGAGTGGGTGGCGAACCAGACGGAATAGCCTTCGTCCCACCACAGGGGTTGGAAGTCTAGCCGGCCTGCGCGGAGCGCAAGACCCAGCAGAACGACAAGGAACAGCAACCCGCCTTCAGCAGGAAACCGGGTTGCCTGGTGATAGGATTTCGACGAGACACGGGGACCAGCGACCGGCGCCCTGTCTACCGCTGCTTCCATTCAACGATCGCGATGCGGTTGGTTTCGCCGGAGACCGTGAAATTGTAGGCCTCAGACACCTGGTTGCCGCCTTCTATCAGATAGGCGCTATAGGTCCCATTTGCTGCAGGCAGCTCGACCTTGCACCCATCGTTATAGAGATACTCTGAGGAGTAACCCGGATCGCCGCGGGCCATCACCGCGTTGAACGGCTGCTCTCTCACGGTGGCGCCACCTTGAAGGACCCGGATCGTCCCGCCCACGACACCGTTTCCAGCGGGGTTCAGCACAAAGCACCATACACTGACGATCGGATTCGAGTTGGGTCGTAGCTCAGATTTGGTCAGGCCATATTTTACGCTGACTTGCGGCTGCGGCGCAGGTTGTGGCTGCGCAGGAGGCGGCGCGGCGGGCCGCGCGGTCGGCCGCGGGGCCGCGGTTGGCGCCCGCGGGATGTTCTGGGCTACCTGCACCGTGTTACCGTTACGGACGGACACATTCGAGCCGGCCACCCAGCCCGTGCGCCCATTGTAGTCGAATTGCCACCAACTGCCATCGTTGTTCTTGCCCGTGATTGGGAAGCTCTGGCCGTTTGACAGGCGCCCCAGGACCGCGAAAGCAGTGCCCGGACCGCTGCGCACGTTGAGTGTCGCGCTGTTCACGGTGAAGGCAGCGGGTTCGGCCGTGGGGCTTGGCTCCGGTGTCGGCGGCTCAGGCGTCGCGGTCGGCGCCTCTGTTGCGGCTGGGGCTGCTGCAACCTGGTCAACGACAGCCGGTTGGTCCGCAGTGGGGCTCGGCGTCAAGGTCGGTTTCGGAACCGTTGCGGTGAATGTGGGTCGCAGGGTCTTCGTGGGTACGGGTGTGTTTGCGAGCCCGCGAGAAACACGGGCCGGACCGCAGCCTGCCAGCCCGATAGCCAGCACAGCCACAGCAATAAGCACCCAAAAGCGCACACGCATGTTAGTCTTCCTCCTCGGTTCAGGTTCTTTGGAGTTCGTGGCGGGCTCCATGAGACCGTTCGCCGGTCCGCTGGACTACCGCGCCAGGAGGTAGGCAATATAGACTACCAGGTTACGATATGAGTCGCCCTTGGTAGTAAATTGGGTCACCGGCGACACGCGGATTCCCCCCGGTCGAGCCAGATAGATCTCCCAGTCTGCCTCGCCGGCTTCGTACTTCTCGAACTTGAGATTGTATTCATAGGCGCCCTGATTGGGCGGCGTGATGTCAAAGGGGCGGTCGTCGAATGACTGGATGTTATCGCTGATGTCGACGCCGTCGCGCATGACCTTGAGGATATACCCTGCCAGGGGTCGTTGATATTCGCCCGTGCCTTCATGAACCTTAATCCATGCCGTGAGTATGCCATTGTCGCGCTTGATCGGGAATTCGGGTCCGCGCGAGATGTCGAACGGCGGCAGGGGCGTGCCTGCCGGTCGCGGTGTAGCCAGCGGGCTCTGCCCCACCCGCGGGGCCGCAGGCGGCGGTGGCCGCGTGGGCGTCGGCGGCAGAGGGGTAGGAGGCGGCGTGAACACCGGGGCCGGCGAGATCGCGCCCCTTACATCCACCTGATCCGCGGCAACCCACACCGGTTGGTTCGCCATACAGCACACCTGTAACCAGGCGGCGTCGGCTGTGCGCCCCAGGACAAACAACTCCTGGCCCTGGTCCGCCTCGCCGATGCGTTCGTAATTGGTTCCCGGGCCGCGGCGGCCGTTCAGCGTCGCGGGCTTGATCACCACATAAGCTGTCGCCTGCGCGGCGGGCCCGTCCAACCCCGCACTCTCGATCGGTGTCGCAGTGGCGGGCCGCTGGGTTGGAGTCGGCGTAACCGTCGGCGTGTTGGTTGCAAACAGCAGCAAGCTCGTGTCGCCGGTCATCGAGACAGGTGTACCGTTCGCGGTGACCGGGGATTCGCCGTCCGATCCGCTGCCGGCCGGCGCCTGCACTGTTACACCGGGCGGCAGCGTACCGCGCACAGGAGGCAGTCCGGTGGCCGCAGGCATCAATGCACCAGGCAGCGGCGTGAATGTCGGCCGCGGCGTTCTTGTAGGTGTGGCACCGGCCGTCGATCCACCCTGCAGGATGCCTCCTGCCGAGCAGGCCAGGCTGACGAGCGCGATGAGCAGAAGACCCGCTAACGTACGCAAAAGGGCCGGTCGGATCGGAGTACGCGATGGCGCCAGTTCGTTCATGGACGGCTCGTGAACACGATGTAGTACCACTTCGGGTTAGCGGAACTGGTCGCGATGCGAACAGGTGTTGAAACCGGCTTACCGCCCCCGTCGGTTGCGGTCACCTCCCACACATCATCGCCCAATGGCACCTGTACACCGTTGCTATCCCACTTGACGTTGCTCCTCCGGCAGATCAGTCCCTTTGGGGGGGTGGCGCTGGCGCATTCCACCGGGACATTCACATCTTTTCCATCGTCCCGGCCTTGCAGTACATACCACATCCAGGAGGTTTGCGACCCAACGCTCAGCCATTCCTGGCCGGTGGACGTCTTGCGAATGCGCAACTTGTAGCCGTAGAGCGGCGTTGCGCCATTGTAGATGACAGCGTCAACGCGGAAATAGTTGTTGCCCGGATTGGGATATTCGCTAACTGCGCCTTCGACGCGAAAAGGCCATGCAAAAGTAGGCGTCGGCGCGCGCGTCGCTGTCGCTGGCGGCGGAATCCGTGTCGGCGGCGGCGGCGGGATATTGGTCACCTCGGACACGGCCCAGAGGGGACCAGAGACCTCGACGACCGAGTCCGCGATCCAGACATCCTGGCCGTTGACGCAGCAGACTTTCCACCAATCGCCGTTACGGTTGCGGCCCACGACCGTGACATTGGTGTCCACGTCCAATTTGGCTACGACCGGGTACAACTGGCTGGGCCCCTGGCGCACGTTTGCCTTGTCCACCTTGACGCGCACCGTCACCGGCGGCAGCGGTGTGCCGGTGTTAGTCGGTGTAGCCGTCGGAGGCCCAGGAGTGTCCGTGGGCGGCGGCGGCATGGTCGGCGGACCGGGGGTCGGCGTAGGCGGCGGCTGCGGCGTTGCGGTTACGATGATTACTACCACCGTCTGCACACCCGATACCCCACCCTGGGGCACCGGCACGAAAATCGGCCCCGATTGCCCGGGCGAGATGACCTGCGCAGTGGGTGCGGCCACCGCTGTCAGTGCCGCTCCTGGAAAACGCGTCGCATCGATCGTCGGGGTGGCGACCTGGAACACATCGCCTGCTCGGGTCCAAGTAGGTCGTGGCGTGCGCGTCGGTGTTACAGTTACAGCCGACTGGCGAGCGACGAGTTGCGTTACTGAGCACCCGATCGAGCCCACGGCCAGCAGCAGTATAGCCCCCAAGAGCACCGCGAGGGTGCGCTTGTGCATTGCTTAAAAACCTCTCAAATCTCCTCCGCGTCAGCGGAAGCATTAGAGCCGCAGGTGCGTTGCAGGCAACCGGCAACCCGCGCAAGTTTTACGCCTTACGAGTATAACACATACATCGCGCGGCGGGCAATTGAAGCGTTTCCTCCCTATGTTCTAACGACACGCTGAGCATTGTCGTTCCAGGCGATTATGTGACCCCGTTGATAAGTGGTCTGTGATGCACCGTGGAAGAGCGCCGAGATCTTTATGATGCATTTGATGCGTGACTATGATCTACATCAGTTACAAATGATGATGCATGATGCATGATGTTAGTGATTTCACGAACAGCCTCGGTGACGGGCGAGCAATGACAGACCTACTCACAACAAAGCAAGTACAGGCGCTCTTGAAAGTGGATCGCACCACGATCTACCGCATGGTGGACGGTGGACAATTGCCCGCGATTCGGGTCGGCAAACAGTGGCGATTTGCGCGTACCGAGGTGGAGCGCTGGCTCCACGCAGGGCGTTCCGCAGATCCTGAGTTGTTGACCGGCGGACAGCATGAGCTCCTCTCTCCAACTGCCATGGACGCTGCTTCGGCTGCTGACTCTAACCTCGTGAACATGCTGCCGCTCGCGTGCGCTCAGGCTGCCCAGGATGCATTTGCCGATCTGCTTGGCGCCACCCTGGTGATCACCGACATGCAGGGCAGACCCGTTACCGAGATCAGCAATTCTTGCGGCTTCTTTGATGCCTTAATGGAGGGCAATCCCGAGGGCCTGCAACACTGCGTTCGCACGTGGCAGCAGATGGCTGGCGATCTCGCGCTCGAGCCGAGATTTTCTGTGAGTGAGATGGGATTGCTGTGTGCACGCGGGCTGATTCGCGTCGGTTCGGAGCTGAAGGGCATGGTGGTCATCGGAGGCATTGCACCCGAGAATTGGCCGCCGACCGCCGAGCAGGCTGAGCAGTTGAGCAATCTCTTCGGCGTTAAGCTCGAGACGGTGACCGGGCGCGTTGAGGCAGTGTTCCGCATGGATCGCAGCGCGCAGGAGCGCACGCTACGGTTCGTGCAGCGCATCGCAGAT
Organism: uncultured Anaerolineales bacterium; assembly: GCA_964387985.1. GTDB lineage: Bacteria > Chloroflexota > Anaerolineae > CG2-30-64-16 > CG2-30-64-16 > JALOOB01. The sequence goes on from CAYLZG010000181.1 coordinate 4,658, forward strand.
GTGTTTTCGCAGATGATCCAGGCCCAACTGCAGATGCGGGGCCACGGGGCAACATCCGTTTAGTCTATCCTTGCTCGGCGAGTGGAGGTATCTGTCTGATGAAGAGACTATTGGTTCTGGGAGCCGGCACCGCCGGCACGATGGTTGTCAACCGGCTGTGCCGGCTGCTAGATTGCGACGAGTGGCAGATGACCATCGTCGATCCGCACGATACGCACTATTATCAACCCGGATTCCTGTTCATCCCGTTCGGGATGTATAGCAAGAACGACGTTGTCAAGCCCAAGCGCGATTTCATCCCATCAGGGGTTGAGATGATCAAGACCGCGGCCGATGTGATCGAGCCGGAGCACAACCGGGTCAAGCTGGTGGATGGACGCACCCTTCATTATGACTTTCTGGTGATTGCCACGGGCGCGCAAACCCGTCCCGAGATGACTCCGGGCCTGAAGGAGCATGAGTGGGGCAAGTCGATCCATGATTTCTACACCGTCGAGGGGGCAATCGAGCTGGCCAAGTACCTGCGCACCTGGCAGGGTGGTCGCATGGTGGTGAATGTGGTCGAAAACCCCATCAAGTGCCCCGTTGCGCCACTCGAATTTCTGATGCTCGCGGATTGGTTCTTTCATGAACAAGGCATCCGGGACCGCGTGGAGTTGATCTATGCGACGCCTTTGTCAGCCGCGTTCACAAAGCCCATCGCGGCCAAACATCTCGGCGACATTCTCGAGCAGAAGGGTGTTAAGGTTGTTCCAGACTTCATGGTGGAGCGCGTGGATCCCGATGCCAGGAGGCTGGTGCACTACGACGAGAGCGAGATCGAGTACGATCTTCTGGTGACTGTGCCGCTGAATATGGGAGATGACCTGATCGCGCGTTCCGGCATGGGTGACGAGCTGAACTTCGTGCCTGCCGACAAGCACACCTTCCTTTCGCCCAAGTACTCAAATATCTTCATATTGGGAGATGCGGCCGCAGTGCCCACATCCAAGGCCGGCTCAGTGGCTCACTTCGCGGTTGACTGCTTCGCAGAGAACTTCCTCCGTCACGTGGATGGCCTGGAGATGCATCCGACTTTTGACGGACACGCCAACTGCTTCATCGAGTCGGGCTTCGGCAAGGGCCTGCTGATCGACTTCAACTACGATGTCGAGCCGCTGCCCGGTCGCTACCCACTGCCTGGCGTCGGTCCCTTCACCCTGCTACAGGAATCAGAGATGAACCATTGGGGCAAGATGATGTTCCGCTGGATGTACTGGAACATCCTGCTGAAGGGCCAGGAGCTGCCGCTGCCCGCGCGCATGAGCATGTACGGCAAGTGGCGGCAGTAAGGAGGGACATCATGGACCAGGCACTGGTCGCGCTGAATGATAAGATCGATGCCCTGACCCAGCAAGTGGCGTACCTGACGGAACAGGCCCAGCGCGCGGAGCGCGAGCGCCAGGAACGTGCCGAACTGATGCACGACTTGACCCCCATCGTCAATGATGGCTTCCGGATGGCCGTCGAGCAGTTGGAGGAGGTGCAGGACTACGTCGATCTCGGCGATCTGCTGCGTCTTCTGAAGCGGCTTCTGCGCAACGGGCGCCACTTTGAGGCGATGCTGGACCAACTCGAGAGTGTGATGGACCTGGCCCAGACGGTCGGGCCGCTGACCGACAGCGCGTTCGAGAAGGCGGCAGTTCTGCTGCAGGAGGCGGAGCATAAGGGGTACTTTGCTTTTGCCCGTGGCGGCATGCAGATTGCGGACAACGTAGTCACTTCCTTCACTGAGGAAGATGTCACGAAGCTGGGCGAGAACGTGGTCTTGATCCTGAATACGGTGAAGGACATGACCCAGCCGGAGATCATGGGATTAGTGCGCACGGTCATGGCGCAGACCGAGGTTGAGGTGGCGAAGCCGGTGAAGACATCGCTGCCCGCGCTCCTCGGCCAGATGCGCGATCCGAACGTACGCCGCGGCCTGGCCCTGACGATGCGCATGCTGAGCGTCGTCGGCGCACAGGGTGCAAACGGAACCAGATAAGAAGACTATCACCGTAACAACACAAACAAGCTGAATCAAAGGAGCAAGAGAAAAAATGACGACCCGTATCATTGCCGGCAAAACGGTCCAGGTCAACGAAGAAGGCTTCCTGACCGACCCGAGTGAGTGGAACAAAGAGATCGCGGCTGAGATCGCGAAGGATGAGGGCCTGGCCGAGCTGACTGAGAACCATTGGAAGGTCATCGATTTCTGCCGTGAGGCTTCGAAGGGCCTGGGCGGCAAATCCCCCACCTTGCGCCAGATTACGACCGGCACCGGTGTCCAGACGAAGGAACTGTTCGGCCTGTTCCCCAAGGGACCGGCCAAGAAGGTCGCCCGCATCGCCGGCCTCGGCAAACCCGAAGGTTGCGTTTGATGGATCCCGCCTGACGGGCCGTCGGTGGCCCTCAGGCCCTGCTTCCGATAAGGAGAACTTACATGGCTGACGAGCGACACGTGGCTTTCATCTGCTCGAAGGGCGACCTCGACATGGCGTATCCCGCGCTGGTGATGG
>CAYLZG010000182.1:0-6596 GCA_964387985.1 uncultured Anaerolineales bacterium
GGAAAACTCCGAAATCCTCCACTTGTAGCGAGGCGCTGCGGCAGCCACCTTGCGCCCCTGACTCGTCTCCGTTCCCCGGAGTCAGCACTATTGTACCACCATTCTTTGGACAGCCGGCGCAGTGGCTTGGCCAATTCAGCCGCCGCTCTGCCGGATGACGCTGAATCAGGCTGACCTTTGAGGCTCTGGCCTGACACGACGATCAGGCCGTGGTGCCGGGACGTAAGCCCGGCGGTAGCCAGGCGACCGTGGCCCGGGGGATGAGCAGCGCCCGGTCTGCGAATCTCCTTGCGCAAATGTGTCGCCGGTGCTATAAGGCTAGAGACGATCGTTGGCCATCCGCCTGATCCCCCGGGAGGTTCCCAGTGAAACACTTCCACACCCTGTGGCTTCCCCTATGGCTGGTACTCAGCATCGCAATCTTTGGCTTTCCCACCCCAACCACCACGCCGCTGCCCACCCTGCCAGCGGTCGACGAGGTCATCTTCCGCGGCCAGGTGCTGTGCGGGCAGCGGACCGCCAACCCCGGGGGCGTGGCACAGGGGGATGTGCCCCTCTCGCTTGCCGGCATCCTGGATGGCCGCGCCACAATCCTCGACACCACGCTCAGCGGGCGAGACGGCAGCTATGAGCTGGTCGCCCCGGCAGGCGGCTTCACCAGCTACGAGGTCCGGCTGGGCCCGAAGCGCGGCCTGACGCCGCATGCACTGGAGGCGCCGGCCTTCGGCAAAGCCGTAGACCCGAGCGTCGTCGTCTACGGGGGCGCTTCCACAGGCGAGCTCTGCTGTGCGAACTTCACGATGGTGGATCCTGGCATTTTCGCACCGGCATCCGGCCCGCGCTACCTGGTCGTCACCAGCAAGGCTGTGATCGACGCGCATGCCCTGGACGAGTTCATCGCCTACAAGCGCTTCCTCGGCTATAACATGCTGGTGAGGACCGTGGAGGATCTGGGCGGCGCGGGAAACGTGCTCCGGGACAATATCCGGGCGTATGAGAAGCAGCTGTGGAGTGAAAGCGCCGGCCTCAAATATGTATTGCTGATCGGCTCCGACGCTACGGTGCCCTTCCTGAAGTCGAACCCGTTTGGCCGGGACGTCTTCTATGCCGGGAGCCAGAGCTTCACCGATATGTGCGGCTTCCAGCCCACCGGACCGAACACGTGCGGCTGGCCGAGCGACTGGTACTACGTCGATCTGGCGAGCAACTGGGACTCCAACGGCGATGGTGTGGTCGGCGAGAGTTTCTGGCCCGACCCAAGCTCGGGGGCCGTCAAGAGAGACGACCCGCCCGCTTTCCATCCCGATGTCTACCTGGGCCGCCTGCAGATGGACGACCCGGTGCTCATCAAAAGTGTGCTGGCCACCATCATGGCGTTCGAGCGTGACGGCGGCGCATGGAAGGCCAACGCGCTGCTGGCCGCGGCCATGTCCAACTACGATAGCACCGGCTGGACTCCCGCAGATGACCCCAACGGGCAGTACGTGGTCGCGGGCGCGAAGACAGACAACGGCGCCAGCATGGAAATGATGTGGACGGACATCCTGCAGCCCCAGGGCTTCACGCGCATCCGGCTTTACGAGAAGGAGCACCTGCCCGGCCACCCCGAACCGAGCAGCTATGCGGTGGACGCAGCGCTCACGTACCAAAATTTGTCGGCGCAATGGAGTGGCCGCGACTACGGGTTGATCAAGCTGGCAGCCCACGGCGGCACAAGCGGCGTCGGCCGGCTGGTCTGGAACATGGAGTATATCGACGATGACAAGGTCGAGAATCCCACTGAGCCCATCTGCTGGCCGGACTGCAATCCGCCGAACCAGAAAAAGAGCTACTTCGAGCTCGATTTCACCGACTTCGTCGACAACGGTGTGGCCGCGCCGCCCGCGACGCTGACCGGAAAACCCGCACTGATCATGGTCAACGCCTGCTCCACCGGAGACGCATACCGCCCCAACAACTTCCCCAACTGGCTCTTCAGCAACGGCCGGATCGCCGGGTGGATCGGCGCGACGGCCATGGGCGTCTACGTGAACGGTTGGTCCAAGCTGAGCGACGGTTTCGACGAGACGGTGGACTACCTGATCACGCGCGCCTTGATCGCCGGTGAGCTGCCCCTGGGAGACGCGTTCTGGAGTGCGTTGGCCGAGTATACCGGCTATGGCATCCATGACCTCAACATCGTCGACTGGGATCTGTACGGTGACCCCTCTATGAGCTACTGGGGCAATGGGGCGGATCTGCGCGCACCCTGGCCGATGTACCAGGCAAACTGGGCGGGCACGGGCGAAACCGGGCTGTCCGCTCCCCTCCAAGCAGAGATAGCATGGACCGCCAGCATCGCGGCAACGCCGGTCGACCAGTGGGTCCCTTCGCCCGTGGTAGGTCGAAAGGGCCGCATCTACACCGGCGACGCGGCCGGGACCCTCCGCGCGTTCGGGGCAGACGGTTCACTGCTCTGGTCCCACCAGGCAGGCGCCGCCGCGTTGGTGCACGCGCCCGCACTGGCGGTGGATGGCACCGTCTACGTCAAATCCGAGGACGGCAATCTCTACGCGATCACGGAGGATGGCGCGCCGAAGTGGACGGCTTCGCCAGGCGCGGGCGGCGGCCCGCCCAAGGTCGGCGACGATGGCCGCATCTACGTGGGCGGCTCAGACAACAACGGCGCGGGCGGCAGCAAGCGCTACTACCTGGCCGCTTACCGGCCAGACGGCCAGGCCCGCCGGCTGCACCTGGTGGATGCCGAGATCACCACCGCGCCCGCGATCGGGCCGGACGGATCGGTGTGGGTGGGAACCGCGGCCGGAACGCTCTACCGGATGGCGCATGATCTGTCCTCCGCGATCAGCGATCCCATCACCCCCGGCTACGCGATCGGAGCAGGCCTGGCGATCGCCCCGGATGCGGACCAAACGGTGCTGGTGCCAAGCGCCCAGGGTCGACTGGTCGCCTGGAATGGGACCACCCGCACAGCACGCTGGACCTTCGATGCCGGGGGACCCATTGCGGGCGCGCCTGCGGTGACGGCCGAGGGCCAGGTGTTCGTAGGCTCGAACGCCGGCCTCCTCTTCAGCCTGCAGCTCTCGGATGGCAGCCTGCTGTGGCAGTATGACGCGGGAGGGCCAATAACCTCCGCGCCTGCGGTCGATCCCACCTCGGTCCTGTTCGTGGCTCCCAATCCGGAGGAGCCCGTTGGCGCGGTGCTGCTCAGCCTCCGCCGCGGCGACGGCCAAATCCGGTGGGCTGCTGCGATGGGCGGTGGCAGAAAAGTTCTTCGCCTGCAATCGCCGAGAGCAGCCGCGCCTACATTGCCACGCGAGACGGAACGCTGGTCGCGCTCGGCCAGGCGACCTGGAAGCTTGCACCACACTTGTACTATGAGGTCGTCGACAAGCAGATCCAGCTCGTGATTGACCCGGTGGATGAACTTTCCGACACCCTCCTGGAGCGGCGCGATCCCGGCGGGGTGTGGCAGGAAATGGCAAGGCTCAGGGTGGGAGAGGTGATGTTCACCGACGCGGCAGCCCAGCCCGGAGCAGTCTACGACTACCGGGCCATCGCGGTCAGCCCGATGGATCGAGCCGCCGGTGCGCCAGATGCGGGGGAGGAATCGTCCGACTACAGCGCCATCCTGACGGTGCAGGCGCTGCCCGAGCCGCCCGCCCCGCCCTCTGCGCCCGCCGTCGCCGCACTCTCGTCGACGGAGCTGAAGCTGACATGGGAGCTGGCCGGCTCACGCGCCATCCGGCTGTCCGTGATGCGCGATGGACCGGACGGCGTCGAGCAGTTCACGCTGCCCGGTGACGCGACGTCCATGATCGATCGCAATCTCCGGCCCGACAGCGCCTACTCCTACCAGCTGAGCGCAGCGAACGAGGCGGGCGAGTCGCAGCCGGGTCCGAGCGGAAGAGGGCGCACCCGCGGCCTGGGCGTGCCCGCGCCCTCGCAGGTCACCGTGACGCTGTCCGGCGGGCATTTGACCGTGTGCTGGAAACCGGCCTCGGGCGACCTGGCAACGGAGGTGGCGCGCCGCGCGGCCGGCGAACTGACGCCGCACCTCCTGGTCGCGCTCCCCGCGGGCAGCACCTGCGCCGGCGACGGCAGCCTGCCTGCGAATCAGTATGAGTACATGGTGAGGCATGTTGTGGGCAGCCAGGAGTCGGAGTGGGCGCGCAGCAGCCTGATGGCCTACGGAAGTGCGCCCGCCGCACCGCGCACCCTGTACCTGCCGGCGATCGTGAGGTAACCCGGCTGGGGCCGGCGCTGTGGCGCGTCCCGTGGAACGGCGCGTTTAGCGTTGCGCGGGCTCGCGCCCGAGCTGGACTATGCCCCCTCCTGGCGCGTGATGCCGTTCAGGAAATCCGCCAGGAGGATGAAGCTCATCGAGATCAACAGGATGCACAGCGACGGAATGATCAACATCAGCGGGTTGCGATTCATCGCGGAACGGCCGGCGAAAAACATGCCGCCCCAACTGACCACGGTAAACTCACCGCCGTCCACCGCGCCGGTCACGCCGACGCCGATGTAGCCGAGCAGTGCCTCGAGCAGAATGACGGCAGGAATGCTGTTGATCATCCAGACCAGGATCACGTGCAGCACGTTGGGCAGCAGATGGCGTGCGAGGATGCGCCGCGGCGAGGCCCCGATGCTGACCGCGGCTTCCACGAACAATTGGGACCTGATCTGCAGGATGTTGGCGCGGATCAGGCGGGCCAGGCCGACCCAACTGACCGCGGCAAAGCCAACGACCAGGGCGATCAGGCCATGAATCCAGGTCGGGGAGAGGAAGTTGCGGAAGATCAGCACGATCATCACGAGAAACATGACGCCCGGCAGGGACTGGATCGTGTCGGACACCAGCATGATCGCCGAGTCGAGCCTGCCGCCGGCATAGCCCGCAATGAGCCCGGCCAGGACGCCGATCACCGCGGCCAGCGGCACGGCCGTCAACCCCAGGCACAGGGCGGTGCGCGTACCGTAAATGAGGCGACTGAGAACGTCGCGGCCGTATCGGTCGGTCCCAAGCGGGAACTCCGGCTGGCCGGAGATAGACCTGCCCTGAACCCAACTGGGCGGCAGGTTCGCCTGGCCCGCCACCCAACGATACGGATCGTGCGGGGCAAGCCTGGGCGCCAGGATCGCCACCACACCAAGCAGCAGCATGACGACCAGGCTGAACCAGACCGTCCTCGTTTTCAAAGCTCGTCGCCACGGAAAAGGCATCATGGGGCGCCCGGCAGCTTGATGGCACGGATGCGGGGATCCAGCAGCTCGCATAGAACATCGGTCAGCACGTTGACGAGCAGCATGCCCGTCGCGAAGATCAGCGTCACACCCATGATCATCGGATAGTCCAGCTTCAGGACGGCCTCCCAGTATTCCCGGCCGAATCCCGGAAACGCATACAGATTTTCGACGATCAAGAGCCCGGTGAACATCTCCATCAGGGCTGGCCCCAGGAAGGTGACAATCGGAACGAGCGCATTGCGCAGCACATGGACGAGCATCACGCGGGCCGGCGCCAGGCCTTTGCCGTGTGCCGTACGGACATAGTCTGCGTGCATGACGTTCAGCAAAGAGGCTTGGGTTACCCTGGCAATGCCGGCCATGGGCATGACCGCCAGCACCGCGGCCGGAACGATCCAATGGCTGGGAATATCCCAGTCCGGCAGCACCTTAATGAGACCCAACCAGGAGGCCAGGACGATGATCGCCAGCAGACCAAGAACGAAATTTGGGATGGAGATCAGCGCGGCCAGGCCTACCGAAATGGAGCGGCTCAGCAAGGACTTCGGCTTCGCTGCACTGATGATACCCAGCGGGATCCCCAGGCCCACGGCAATGAGTGACCCAAAGAGCACCAGGCGAATGGAATAGCCGAAGCGGCTCTCCCAGAAGGTCTTTCCCTCAGGAGGTTCAAAGAGGATGTCTTGCACGCTGCGCCCGCGAATCTGGGTGGACGGCCCGAGATTGCCGCACATCACACCGCAGAAGAAGCCGCCATCCCGGTCGAAGTCACCGAAGACATAACGTGTAAACTGGCGCCATACAGGCAGGTCCAGGCCGAAACGATGTTCAAGCTCGAGCTGTACGGATTTATCGATGGTCAGTCCCTGCAGCGCGCGCGGGGAGTCTGAGTAATTGTCCCACGGACTCCCCGGGATGGCGTGCATCAGCAGGAACACAAGCAGTGTCGCGGCCAGCAACACGACGATCACGCGCAGGAGTCTTCTGATCAGCGAGCGCAGCATTCCAGCCAACACCAAGACCTCCCCCGCTGTGCCACGATCCGGCAGGACACATCCGGCCAACAGCTCTCAGGCGGACACCTGGACGGCAATGACCATGGACGGCGGCGCTATGCGAGAGGCGCGGCCGGCGGGACGCCACCCGTCTCGCCCGCAAACAGGTCACGCACCAGCAGCGCGCCGGCCACGCCCAGCACGAGCACCGTCAGGTCGTAGATTGCCAGCAGGGCCAGCACCGCGATCCACGGCAACCCCTCCGCGGGCGTCTCGCCGGACGCGAGGCCGGTGACGATGGCCAGGCCCTGGGCCAGGATCAGCGAGGCCACGGCTACCCCGAAGCTCCAT
>CAYLZG010000182.1:6606-7147 GCA_964387985.1 uncultured Anaerolineales bacterium
CCGGGCGTGGGCGAGCCGCGCGGCGATGACCAACAGCCCACCGCCGAGGACGACCAGGGGAAAGAGCTCACCGGGGATCAGGTAATCCATCCTGAAGGAACCCGACCGCGCGGTCCCTATCGCGGATGTCAGCAGCATGAAGACGATGGGCAGCAGCACCAAAATGGTTCCGATCAGGGCCAGGACGCGCGTGAGAGGGCTTCGCTGATTCATCCTCCACCTCCACTGCCAAGTATAGTCCACTTCAGCCCCAGCCTCAAGCGCAGGCGGCCGAACGTCAACCCCCGCCGTTACTCGAATGGATTCTCAACGTTCACCGGTTGGCGGGCCAGGAATCGCCGTAATCCCTCGCTGGCGCTCAGCAACCCAGCGCCGTCCGGCTGCGTAGAATAAGATGGAACATTGGGCGATTCACCCAGGAGGCTGCGATGTTTGAAAGCCGGTCTGGCAAGAACGGTATCAACAATGGCACATCGGGCGGCCACTATCGTCACGGCAACGATCATCTCATCGAGCTGCACGACGTGGTCAAGACATACCG
>CAYLZG010000183.1:0-3389 GCA_964387985.1 uncultured Anaerolineales bacterium
GATGGCACGACGATAAACAGGAGCACGCCGGTGGACGTGGTGTGATCCCCGCCCGCGGCCAGCCCTGCCACCCCGTTGCCTGACCCGACCACGTCCACCGGCGTGCTCCTGTTTATCGTCGTGCCATCTCCCAACTGGCCGTCGTAGTTGTCCCCCCAGCACTTGACGCTGCCGACTGCGGTCAAGGCACAGGTGTGATCCCCGCCGGCAGCCAGCCTCGCCACCCCGCTACCCAGCCCGACCACGTCCACCGGCGTGCTCTTGTCCGAGGTTGTGCCATCGCCCAGTTGGCCGAAGGAGTTCCGTCCCCAGCACTTGATCCCGTCCGCGGTGGTCAGGATGCAGGTGTGGGAATTACCGGTAGCCACTTGCTTAATATCCTGCAGTGGCACCAGGGCAGTGACGACGGCCAGATCAGCGATCGCGCTCCCAACGTTTGCGGGTAGGGCTACGATTGATACGGCATCAGCCGCGATCGGCTCGCCTGATACTCGCGTATTGGCTGCGGCAGTATGGCCGTTGTTCAGATGTTCGATGCCTGGCACAAGGTTATGGCCCGTACCGACCAGGATTAGCACAATCGACATCATGAGTTTTGTCCAGCGTCCCATATTGCTTTCCTTCAGGGTATCAACCGGCAGCGCGTAGGTTCGCATCCGCGCCCACTAGCATCAGAGCGCCCCAGTAACAGGGATGTGCCGGTAATGTTTCGCCGTGCATCGCAAGCCAGCCCGCCTGCGTTTCATGCAAGGCGGCAGCCACTGATCGCCCTGCAGCCAGCCGACCTGCAAAGTCAGCGACCAGGCCGGTAGTAGCTTCATCGTCAACCGCCCAGTGCGTCGCCAGTACCGATCGCGCACCGGCATGAAGGAACGCGCGGGCCAGGCCCATCAGCTCATTGCCGGTGAGACGTCCAACGCCGGTCTCGCACGCGCTCAACACCACGGTTGCCGCATTCAGCTTCAGTCGGGCGATGTCGAACGCTTCCAGCCGGCCGTCGGCTAGCTCCAGGTAGCTGAACGCCGGTGCATCGGCCCGGTAGAGGCCGTGGGTGGCAATGTGTATCAGGCCGGCATCCCCCGCCGCCTGAGCGAAGTTGGCACGTGTGGCATCCTCTTCTATCAACATTTCGGTTCCGGGAAGCGCAGCTGCCACAGCGCGCGCTTCGGCAACGGTTCGGTGCAGCCGGCCGCGGGCAGAGTAGCCCATGGACAGCGGAGGACCGGGCGCCGACGCTTCCCGGCCGGTGAGCAGTGTCCAAGTGGTCAGGCTGGGCGCGATCAACAGTTCGTGGCTTTGCGCCAGGTAGCGGCCGGACCGGGTGTCGTAAAGCGCGTTGAAAGGCAGGCTGTTCAGCAGACTGTCGGGGACGATCAACAGCCGCGCGTAGTGCTCGAGCTCGGCCCGCACGGGGGCCAGGTAGTGCTCAAACCACGCAGCCAGCGGAATCCGCGCGGAGCGGATCTGCTGCGCCGCCCAGCGCTGGGCTGTCTCCCGGGGTAGTTGGCCGACAGCGGCGATGCGCGCCAGCCCCAGGCGCAGTTCATCCTGACTGGGTGGCGGACCCACTGGGTGAGGTGCCCCCCGCAGGCCATCCCGGTCGAAGGCGAACAGCATCGTTTGCTCGGCCAGTGCGCCATAGACCAGCAGCAAGGTGTCGGCTGGCAGACGCGCGCAAACCTCCGCGATCGTCGGAATACTCTCATGGCTACGCATGCTGTAGCGGGCGGTCAGCCCTGCCAACCGCCGCCGGATTGCTGCCAGCTCCCACTCTAGCGGGCGGCGTGCTTCGGCATCTGCCTCAGGCAGCGCCTGCAAGCGGTCGCGCAGCGTGCGCTCCTCAACGGCCAACGTCTGGATATCTGCATCGGCCTCGGCTGCCCTGCCCGGGGCCGGCCCGGCGTCCAGGATCTCGGCCAGCGTGCGTGCCTTGGCGCGCTCGATGGCGTGCAGCGCGCCTGCGATGTCATCCTGCGCGAGGCACAAGCCGGCCAGCTCGCGATAAGCGATCAGCTTGTCATCCAGAAAGCCTGTCCGGTGCTCCTCGGCCTGGAGACCAACGCGCGTTGCTTCGACGGCTGCGATGACCGCCTCCAGCGCCTGTCGCCCCTGCGCCAGGTCGCCCGTGGACCGATGGACACGGGCCTGGCCCACGCCCGCCAGATATGCGCTCTCTGTATCCCCGCGGCCGGCCGCGTCAGCAGCTACAGCCCCGTACTGCTCGAGCGCCACGGTCAGCTTTCCATCCAGCAGGGCCAGCCGCGCCAGCAGCAGTTCGGCCCGCGCGGCCTCGAATGCCAGACCCGCGGACGTGAACCGATCGTGCAGGCCGGCAAGCATTTGCCGCAGCGCAGGATCGGCCGCATCTGCTTCCACCAGCCACTCGGCTTCAAAGAGGTCTACCAGCGCCAGGTCGGTGTCGTCTCCTGCAGGATCGGCCAACGCTCTGGCGGCCCGCGCTTGGGCGAACGCCTGCTGCACGGTCTCTGCCGGGCTGCGGCGCAGGGTTTCCAGCCAGGCCAGATTCATCGCGCAGCGCGCCGCATCGATGCGCGTTTGCCCTGTCGGTGAGACTGCGGCCAGCGTTTGATAAGCCTGGATGAGCGCCTCATGTGCTTCGGTGTATTGGCCGAGCCGGGTGTTCACGACGCCGATGTTGATCAGGCTGCGGGCAGTCTCGATCCTCGCGGCGTCCCCTTCGCGGTTGCGCCACCAGCGCCACTTTCGTTCGTAGGCTTCCAGTGCCTCCGCATACCGGCCAACATGTTCGCTGCTGATGCCGATTCCGTTGTAGAGGCTCATTACCCGGCGCTGATCGGCCGCGTCATCACTGGCCCCCAGGATCGGCAAGGCCGCCTGACCGCGTCGGATCGCCTCCTGGTAGCGCCCGGCCTTATCGAGCGCCGACACTACGCTGACGCTCATGCGGGCAATCTGCAACGCTTCGCCACGCGCACGATAGAGCGCCTCAGCCTGCTCGAACGCGGCCAGCGCCTCGAGCGGCCGGTCAAGCAGGAAGGCCACGTTGCCGGCCGTCCAGTGGGCCAGCGCCAGCAGATCGGGCGCGCCCGTGGCCTCCGTGGCAGCTACCAGCAGCCGCGCCAGCTCCTCGGCAAGCGGCGCATCCTCGAACGCGGTGCGCTCGATCAATGGCTTCCAGGCCGCCAGTTGATCGGTCGTCAGGTTTGCGGGATCGTTAGGGGGCGATGGGATTGCTAAAATCTCAACCAGCCGAGCCAAAGCGCGTGCGGCCGCGGCGGGGTCGGGTGGTGACCTCGGTTCATCGGTGGGCATAAGGGCATGTCTCGCTTTTGATGTCGTGTCAGGTTGGCGCGCTGCCTTGTGGGCCGACGACCACTTCTGGGGCGCGAATATGGAGCGCGCCGACG
>CAYLZG010000183.1:3458-7102 GCA_964387985.1 uncultured Anaerolineales bacterium
AGCAGTTGTCCGGTCAGCACGTGGCCGCGCGCCCCGGTGGCGTGACTCAGCACGACTTCCCAATCTTTCTCCGGGACGCGATAGATGGCCGGTGGGCTATCTGCGCCGCGCAGGGCGGGCGACGGCGCCAGCGGTGGCTGCAAGATAGCGGTCAATACCGCCAGTTCCTGGCGGACGGTTGCCAGCACTCTCTGCGCGGTACCCGGCTCCGGTCCGACGAAGGCCGCGTATTCTTCCCTGCATGCAGCGCAGAGTTTCAGGTGTGTATCGATCTTGTGCACAGCAGGCTGCGACAATTGTCGCCAGCGGTGTTGCTGCAGCATTTCCACTGAAGGGCAGTCGGCGCGGGCCAGACTACGCTTCAGGCGCAGGTGTAACCCTCGCAGATCGTTCACTCTGGCGCTGCATGCAGGGCATTGTTCTACGTGCTTCAGCACCTTGGCCGTCGCATCGCCGTGCAGGTAGGCTTCCAATTCCCAGGATTCGATTTCGGTTGGCGAGATACAAGTATTCATCGTTGCTTCCTACTACCGTAAACGTCAACCTGGGCGGTTTTAGTGCATCATCCGCATGTTTCCAGCAGAGCCAAGAGATTGGGGGTACGACGCAGCCGATCCTTGAGATTGCGGAGCCGCTTGTAGACGTGTTCGATGCTGTCGAAAAGCTCCGGGTGCTCCTGAAGCACGGCGCGGGGCTTCTGGCCCTCGACGAAGACGCGATGTGCGAGGATCCGGTCGGCCTCGTCGAGGCACTGTTCGGTGACCAACTGCCAGATGCGGTCGCGGGCCTCCGCCTGGATCACGTCGCGCTGAAGTGTATCCGTTGTCTGGGATGTCCGGTATGGCCCATCTTCGGCTTCATCCAGCGAATCCGGTACATGGCGACCACGGCGCACCCAGTCCAGGCAGGCGCAGGTCGCGCAATCCTGCCAGTAGCGGAGGATATCGGCCAGCGAGCGCGCGCGGGCAAGTTGCTCGGGCGAGTAAGCGCGCCAGAAGCGCACCAGCGCCTCCTGCGTCAGCTCGTCGACAAGGCCAGCATTCGTCGCGAAGCCCCGCCGGCGCACCCAGCGCTGAACGTGTGGACGATACACTGTGATAAGCGCTTCCCAGGCGTCAGGATCGCGGTGAAAGATGGCCCGACGAAATAGAGACAGGCAGGGAGTCGGGTCGTTGACGAGTTCCTGACGGAAACGTTCCATCTGGGCTACACAGTCAGCAGCCAGGTCAGCTGTGGCAGTGATGGCGGTTTGGCCCATGGCCTTCTCCGGAGGACTCTTGACTGTCAGGATCGAAGACACCGCAGACTGATGCAGACCGGATCAGACCAGCATCTCCTCGATTCCATGTGAAAGCGTGAACTACGAAGATTATAGCGCACGCCTGTCGGTCGCGCAAACGCTTGTGCGATTGCACGGTTGCTTGCTGTGATCTTGAATCAGTCTTGCGGCGCGCGAATACTTGAGGAAAGCGAGACCACTCTGTCTGACCACCATCTTGATGGGCGGTGATGAACCGCCTGGTCCCCTACCTGTCGATATGAGGAGACCGATATACAGTCTCCCTCCGATGGAGCTTCAGGCCGATGACGCCAAATGCTGCCAGTGCGACAAGCCATGCGATCCAGACAGCGAGAATTGAACTGCTGTACACAGGCGACCTTCAGGACGTGGATGAGTAGTGTATGAAAGCAGTTCACCTGCTTGAGTGGCAGAGGGCCGGCTTTCGGATCACAATCTGGCCTTGTCTAACAGCATGGCTGCCACTTGGGTAGTCGGCTCTTCTCGGTGTGGTCATCGACTCAAACCGGTATCGAACGGCATTGAAGGCGTGAAAGTCAACTCAATCTCAAGGAGGCAAACAATGGAGCGACAGATCCTTAATCCCTGGACATGGCAGGACGAATTCAGCTATGTACAGGCCAATGCAGTGAGCGGCGTGCAGCGCACGTTCTGTTGCGCGGGGCAGGGCGCCAATGACGCGGACGGCGCAGCCGTGCTGACCGGCGACATGCGCGGACAGATCAGCCTCGCCCATTGGCCGGCTGGCCGCGGCGGATTGTCGCCACACCGGCTCCCTGATCGGGGTGGCCCGACTGGCGTTCCCCGAGATGATGATCGAGCTCGAGGCGACGGCGGTGGCTTGACGACGACTACCGGCATCTCGCCGTCGCGAGATGCCGGTAGTCCCATCCTGCACCTGAGGAGATGCACTGATGGTTGCAAACCTGCTAGTCTTACCCCTGGTCATCGGCCTGGCCGTGCTCTGCGGCGGGCTGACCTATCGGGTCGTCCGCAATCGTATGCTGCGGGTCAAGGTTGCTGGCGGCCTTGCCGCCGGACTGTTGACGCTGCTGCTCGTTGCGGTCGTCTTCCTGGGCGGCAAGGGAATCGCCGCGGCTTACTTCCCCGGCGCTCCGGCCGCACCGAACCTGACCGCAGGCCGCTCGCGATGAGTACCTGGTCAACCTGTCCTGCATCGGCTGCCACGGCGCGGTCGCCCCGGACGGCACCCTGACGGAAGAACAGCCCCTGACGGGCGGCTGGAACATCGCCGCGGCCGAGTGCTTTGGGGTTGTGGGGCCTCTGGTGACGGAGAACCTGACGCCTGGCGGCAAGCTGGCCGGCTATAGCAACGGTGAAGTAGCGCGGGATTCGGATCATTCAGCCGCAGCTGGTTGTCTCCCTTTCGGAGTGGCATCCGTCTTCTTCTTGCGCTGCCCTCTGACGATGTAGGGCAGCAGCAGCAGGTACGCCCCGCTGATGGCCATGACCAGCATCAGGATGGATGGGATCTGCTCCAGCCTTTCCCAGGTGGCTGCGAGCTGCGGATCACCCAACAGCTTGATGATGACAGCGACCGGGATCGCTATTGCGGTCGGCACAGCGATCCAACGATGGAACTTGCGAAACCACTTGCTCAAGAACTTTGTCACGTGTGAATACCTCGCATCCTTAAGGTTGTTACCTGGTCTTCAGGTCCAGGTCGATCTTTCGTGTTGGGCTGGGAGCGCCGGGCGCCGCGATCCGATTTACGACTCCGCGTACGCCCGGCGCCTGCGCGGCCAGCGCTTCGGCTGCCGCGCGTTCAGCCAGGCTATCGGTTGCACCGGCCAGGTGGACGATGCTGTGCAGCACGCCGACGCGCAACTGGGCGTGGGCGGTGCGGCTGTCCACCACCAAGGCCGCCATAATCTCTGCACGCAGAGTTTCATCCGGGACGACCCGGTCTTGTTGCATCGTCACGCCTCCCGCGAACCATGCGCTCGAACTACGAGGCAAGAGGTTGGACCCGAGCCTCGTTCTTGCGCGCCTGCACCAGCACCAGGGCCAGGATGATGGCCCAAACGATCAGGCGTACGGTCATCGCTCTGATGCTGTCCGGCGCGACGACCTCGCGGTAGGCCACCTGGAGGGTGAGCATGACCAAGGCGTGAATGCCGAAGGTCGCGATGGCAGCGGGCAGGGCCAGCCTGCTCTTCGTCCAGATGAGGACGGTGGTCACCAGGACGGTCAGAATACCGGCCGTGTAGTTGTAGAGCAGCAGCCAGTTGATCACATAGTAGCCCGGATCTCGGCCCAGCAGGGCGCTGCCACCGGCGAAGACAGCCATCCCGCCGATCACCAGGGCGAGAATCGCGGCGAT
>CAYLZG010000184.1:0-2309 GCA_964387985.1 uncultured Anaerolineales bacterium
CGACGGGCGGTTGCTGATCCGCACGCACGATGGCAATGCACCCCTGGACGCGCAGCGCGTGCAGTACCTGGTCGCCAGCAAGGCGAGCCTGGAGTACGAAAACGAGGTCGTGGACGGCGCGATGCTGGACGACCTGGACCCCGAGGTGATCGACGACTTCGTCAAGCACCGGCAGGAGCGGGTGGGCCGCAACCTCAGCCAGGTGCCCGGCGACCTCCTCCAGGAGCTCGGCGTCGTGACCCGCGCCGGCCAGGTGACCGTGGCCGGCATCCTCCTGTTCGGCAAGGACCCCCAGGCCTTCCTGCCGCAGAGTGGGGTCACGTACGTGCGTTTCGCCGGCAAGGAGCCGCAGGCGGGCTACACGCGACGCGAGGAGTTCAGGGGCGCGCTGGCGCGCAGGTGCTGCTGGTCGAGCTGCGCGGGGAGGCGGTCATGCGCGGGCTGAAGCGCGAGGAGCACGCCATCCTGCCGCGCGAGGCCGTGCGCGAGGCGCTCGTCAATGCCATCTCGCACCGCGAATATCACCTCACCGGCCGCTCCGTCGAGATCCGCCAGTACGAGGACCGGCTGGAGATCATCAGCCCCGGCAGCCTCCCCGCGTACATCACGCTCGACAACATGGTCGAGGAGCACTTCTCCCGCAACTCCAGGGTGGTCAAGGGCCTGTACGAGTGGCGTTACATCGAGGAGTTGGGGCTGGGCATCGACCTGATCTTCAACCAGATGCAGCAGCAGGGCCATCCGCCGCCCGAGTTCCAGGCCGATCAGCACACCGTCGTCGTCACCCTGCGCCGCGGGGTGGGGATCCCCCTGCCGCTGCGGTTCTCGCCCGACGAGGACGGCCGGCTCAACGAGCGGCAGATCAAGGCCATCCAATACCTGCGGCAGTACGGCCGGATCACCAACCGCGAGTATCGGGATCTGTGCCCCGACGTCAGCCCCGAGACCTTGCGCCTCGACCTCGCGGACCTGGTGGACAAGAATATCGTGGTGAAGATCGGCGACAAGAAGGGCACGTCGTATATCTTGAAGTAGCCCTTTTATACTTTTCGCGTCTAAACTATAATTCCATACATCAAAGTTATACGCGAGTACAATTCATGGATGTCAATGCATTTCGGAAGAGCCCTGCCGGTAAACTGATCGAAGTAGGCCAAGGGGACGCCAGCTACCGGGCATTCGTGCCCAATCCATTGCCCCCAAAGCTCGCGCCTGATGGCGAGTTGCTGCGTTCTGCATCCAGTGCTGCCTACAGCGTGGGCGAGTTGGCCGCGCTGGGGCGCCTGATGCCTAACCCGCATCTGCTCATCGGGCCATTCATGCGCAGAGAGGCCGTCCTTTCATCTCTCATCTTGCCAAGGCCTTCTCGGCTACGACGTTAAGAGCGGGCCTCTTCCAACGCCTTGACCGCAGCCGGCGCGATCACCTGATTGAAGCGCGCCAGCATCTCCACCGCCCAATCCTGCAGCTCATCGTGGTTCCCTGCATCCATGATGCTGCCCGCACCGTAGCACGCTATGCGCGACGCCCGTGCCGCGTCGAGGCGCTCCCAACTCAGAGGTTCACCGACCTGAGCCTCAATTTGGGCGGCGTGTGCCCGCAATCGGTCGAACGCGCGCTTGTTCCATTCCTGGTCGCCTGTATCGATGTACAGGTCGACGCGGAAACGGGCGCCACGAGCGAACGACGCGGTGAGCCATGCGACATTCCGGCCTTCCACCGGCAAAGCCGTGAGGTTGATCCAATTCTCGCCATCGGGCGACGACGTCCGGATGGGCGTCCTGCCGTCCTGGCGCACCTTCTCCAGCAGGCGGCTGAAGAAGGCGATGTAGGCGCTCTCACGGCCCCGGGTGCGCACGAACGTCACGCGCTGCTCGGTGAGGTTGAGGTAGCTGACGCGCCATCCGGCGTCCAGCCACTGCTTCGACTGGACGTGCGTCACCGTGTCGTTGGCCCACCCGGCCCGGTGTGCGCGCGCCGAGGGCGGGAGCTCGCTGCCGATGATGCTTTCGATGTCATCGAACTTGAGTTGGACCTCTTTGGTTCGGCCGTGTCTCTGGCTCAGCCAGACCGCCAGGCGCGCGTAGCGGCTTTCGCCCGGGTCGATCACCTCGTCCAGTATCTCAGCCGGGTCGGGTGTAGGACCGGGCTCCACCTCGGTGGGAGCAGGCGCCATCGCCGCCCCCGCTCCTTCGGCCACGGCAGCTTCTGCGACCGCCGCAACGTTTACCGCAACCTCACCGGAAACGGGCCAGCTGACCGGGATGCCCGGCAGGTGATTGCTAAGCCAATCTGCACAGAACCGCAGG